>VXPO01000096.1 GCA_009839505.1 Gammaproteobacteria bacterium | reverse complement strand
AGACGCGACCGCTTCGCGGTCGCCCCGAGAATTCGCTACGCGAATTCTCCAACGCGCCCGCCAGGGCGTACCAGCAAGGCGCCGCTGACCGCCAGGCAACAAAAGGAGTATCTGTTCCATGGGAGACGCGACCGCTGACTGCCAAGGAACCAACGCAGCATTTGCTCCATAGGAGGGCGTAGAATCGCCCGTCCCAATCCCATGGACGACCATCGATGGACCTGACACGACGCGTTTCGCGCACCCAAGAAAGCCACCGGCGCCTGATCTCGGCCTGTTGCGTGATCGGCGCTGCGGCTTGGATCGCGGCTTGCACGCCGGATGCCACCGACGAGCAGACAGACGAAGCATCGACTCCCGCGGCGACGGAAGAGGCGTCAAGTCCCGCCCCGTCGGAGTCGGCTCTGGAGACTGTCTCGGGGAGCGTCGAAGTGTCCGCCGTGCAATCCGCGACAACTGAACCCCTTTCGCCCGCAGAGGCGGGTCGCGCCTTCCTGGCCAGCAACGCAACTCGCGAAGGCGTCACCTCCACGGACTCTGGACTGCAGTACGAGATTCTCGCTACCGGCGACGGCGACAGCCCCGGGCCGACGGATGTCGTCAGGACCCACTACCACGGAACGCTGGTTGATGGTCGCGTGTTCGACAGCTCTTTGCGCGGCGAACCGTTGGAGTTTCCGGTCAACCGCGTCATCAGCGGCTGGACCGAGGCCCTGCAGATGATGCGCGTCGGCGACAAGTGGAAGCTCTACATTCCTCCGGAGCTGGCGTATGGCGAGCGCGGTGCGACGGGGAGCATCATCGGCCCCAACGAGACGCTCATCTTCGAAGTCGAACTGTTGGCCGTGAAGCCGGCTGGCTGAGCCGAACGCACGGCGACTTCCCGCATGCGGTCCAGTCTAGCCCGTACGGTACTGCTCGGCTGTCTTGCCGCCGGGGCGGGCATCTGGTGGCTCGGGCGCGCCTACGAAGTCGAGGACTCGATGCTCCTCGGCCACCTGCTTGCCAGCGTCGCCTTCATTGCCGGTCTAGCCGTGCTCGGCGTCGCGGGGGCGGCCGGCGTCTGGTTTCTGCGCCGCCGGTGGCTTTCCAGACGCGCCAAGCGTGAGGCCGTAGGGGCGAGCCCACCTAGTTCGTCAGGTCCGTGAAGAAGCGCCGGAACCGCGGCCAGTAGTTGTCGCCCACCGAGAACGCCACGGCGTGGGCACGACCGTAGATGTGGCGCCGGTCAACGAAGCCGATGAAGCGGGAGTCCGTGGAGTTGTCCCGGTTGTCGCCCATCATCCAATACTTGCCTTCGGGAACCGTGAACGGCGGGAAGCTTGAACAGGCGCTCTGGTTGCAGCAGCGACAGATCGCCGTGGCCAGCGCCGACCCTGCCGTGGCGGCACGCATCTCGCATCCCACGCACGCTTCCCGGGTCGGGGAGAACAGGCGCAGCGGACTGTCGTTCCACTCGCCGGAACCCGGCTGGCCCTTGAACATCACGACGCGACTGGCACCCATGAGCTGCTCTCGATAGAAGCGGTGGTTTCGAGGTTTGTCCACCATCAGGCCGGACAGGTCGGATTCTCTCAGTGGCGTATAGGTCGCACGCTCGCCGTTGATGAGAAGCTGGTCGCGTCGCCACTCGACGCGGTCGCCGGGAACGGCCACCACGCGCTTGATGAACAGCCGTCCATCGACTGGATTGTCGAACGTCACGATGTCGCCGCGTTGCGGATTCGACCACTGGATCAGGCGGATGTCGGTGAACGGCACGCGCAGATCCCAGGCGAGCTTGTCGACCACGATTCGGTCGCCGGCGAGAATTCCGGGCTGCATGCTACCGCTCGGCACCTGGTTCCAGTCCGCCACGGCAGAGCGGAATATGATCATGATGACGAAAAACAGCAGCAGACCGCGCCAGTCCCGCCAGAACTTCAGCAGACGATCACTCATGGCGGCGGGATTTAAGCGAAGTGATGGTTGGATGGCAAGCCGCAGTGTGTGCTCGTCATAAAGGGTTGCAACCAAGGGGTCCCGCACTTAGAGTGCCATATTATGTCAACCCGCTCGTCCAATCGGCGGCACGCCGCTCTCGCGGGGCGCCACCTTTTGATCGAGTGCTTCGGCGGCCACGCCGACCTCGACGCTGAAACCTTGGAGTCGCTGCTACGCGCCTCGGCAGCGGCGGGCGGCGCCACCGTGCTCTCGTGTCACCTGCACGGTTTCGGCGCAGGTCGCGGCGTGACCGGTGTGGCGCTGCTGGCGGAATCTCACATCACGGTGCACACGTGGCCGGAACGGGGCTATGCTGCCTTCGACGTTTTCATGTGCGGCAACTGCGAAGCGCGTCAGGCGGCCACGATCATCGAACAGGCGGTACCGGGAGCAACCGTGGACATTCATGCGGTCGATCGGCCCCGGTCCGGGGACCGGCCATGAACCGGCAGGCCGTCGGTACTGCCTTGCTGGCGGCTGCCGTGATGCTCGCGGGCTGCGGCGGCATCGCGGGCAAGATCGACAAGCAACTGCCGGTGGCGGAGCACGCCGTCGAACGCCTGGGTGAACAACTGGACCGAGGACGGATCCGCAACGCCCAACTCATCGCGATCTATGCCAAGAGAGTGTCCGAAAGCAAGCCGGAACTTCGCGAGTTGACCGATGTGCTCGCCCGGGAAGCTACCCGCAGGGGCAACCTCTACCAAGGGCTCGTGACCCGCATCGAGGACGCCAAGCGTCAAGCCGGCAGCGGTGGGTCTTCCCAGGAGCAGGAGGTGCTGCTTCGCGAACTCGGCCATATCGCCTTAGCCGCCGACGTGCAGGAGTTCAACCTCGCGCTGAGCGATCCGTTGAACGTGCTCGCGGATCTCTCCGACGGCACCTTGGCCCGTGTCGACGCGTTGAGCGCACGGGCGTCGTCGCAGGCCAACAGGGCGGCGAACCTCGGCCCCGGAAGCCAGCTTGTTGGCAACCCGCACTACGGCCACTGGCAAAGCGGGGCGGGTGGTTCGTTCTGGGTCTGGTACGGACAGTTCGCGCTGATGCGCGACCTCCTCGGCGGACCGCGCATCGGCTACGGAGCGTGGGCGGGAGGCCGGGACTACAGCTACTATCACGACTGGGGCCGCGACAACTACACGTCGCCGGCCGCCCGGCGTACGCAGAGTCGCGTTGAGAGTACCGCCCGGCAGAAATTCGCCAGCGAAGGTCGCACATTCCGCAGTCCCTACGCCGCCAAGCGCACTGGCGCATCGCGCGCGATCACGCGCCAGAAGACCTTCCGGCCAACCAGCACCGCGTCCACCCGGGGTACCAGCCGCGGCGGGTTCCGGGGCGGCAAATAGCCCTGCCACGCCGACGATACGCTTAAGGAGATGAATACATGATCGATCCGCTGGATTGGTGGTTGTGGGGCGTCATCGCCATTGACTTGGTGGTCGTGGTCGCAGCGGTCTGCGCTCTCCGCTACATCGCGGGACTGCTGTTCGGTGTCGATTCGCGGGACGAGCTTGCCGAGAAGGACAACTTCGCCTTCGGCATCGCCTTGGCGGGCGGAACCGCGGCGGTGGCGCTGATCCTCGCCGGTGCCGTCTCCGGCGAAGCGGAAACCAACTGGGCCGTGGAGCTGGTCACGGTCCTGCTCTACGCCGTCACCGGATTGCTGCTCCTGAAGATCGGCATCCTCGTCAACGACGCGTTGATCTTCCACAAGTTCTCGTTGCGCACGGCCATCGGCGAGAAGAACGTCGCGGCGGGGACCGTCCAGGCGGCCAACCTGCTCGCCCTCGGCGTCCTGGTCCACGGTGCCATCGACTGGGCGGAAGGCATCGGTTGGCAGTCGTTGATGTCGGTGGCGATCGTCTTCTTCCTCGCCCAGATCGTCCTTCTGGGAGTCACCCGCCTGCGCTCCGCCATCTATGCAAGGCGCCACGACGGCGCGGCGCTGCAACTCGCCATCGAGGGAGGCAACCCCGCGCTGGCCGTCCGCTACGCCGGACACCTGCTCGGAACAGCCCTGGCGGCATCGTCCGCGGGCGGCATGGTGGCGTACCTGCCGGGGACAGCGGCGGAATTCGCCATCACCTATGCGACCTGGCTTGGTTGGGCGGTGGTGCTCGCCGTGGTGCTGAGCGTGCTGTCGATCATCGCCCAGCGCGTCGTGCTGATGGGCATAGACCTGGTCGAGGAAGTAGACAACCAGCAGAACATCGGCGTAGCGGCCATCGAGGCGGCCATCTTCATCGGCTTCGGGCTGGTCATCACGGGAGTCCTCGGCTAGCACCCTGTCGGACTTCGGTGCATCCGGCGAAGTCCGACAGGGTGATAGGTCGGTGGGGGTTGGGGCCGGACGCCGAGCCCGAGAGGCGTCTTGGCGGCGCTAGCCCACTCCGACGTGCGCTGATGCACGAGAGCGACCCCGGCAACTTGCCGGGTCGACCATGAGCGGACCTCGGGAGACAAACTCGCGGGAACTTGCCCGCGTCCGCCGCCACGACATCGTGCTGATCGGCACGATGGGCGTGGTCGCCGGCTGCGGCCTCATCTACGAATACCTCATGGCCCACTACGCGGGCCGCATCCTGGGCGCCGTCGAGCCCACCATCTACGCCATGATCGGTCTGATGATCGTCGCCATGGGCCTCGGCGCGTTCGCGGCGAAGTGGGTGTCCTCGATCTTCCGCGGTTTCGCGTGGCTCGAAGTCTCCATCGGGCTCATCGGCGGCTTTTCGGTGCTCGTGCTGTCCGCCACCGTGGCGTTTGCCTACGCCATGCCCGAGTGGCTGCGCGGCGTCTACAACGTCGACGCCGGAGTGGTCTTGGACGGGGGTCTGTTCGCGGCATTGAAGAGCTTGGCGGGCGCGCTGCCGTTCGTCCTCGGCTTCATTCTCGGGCTGCTCATCGGCATGGAGATTCCCTTGATCGCGCGCGTCCGCGAGCGCGTCCACAACCGGCATCTGCCTCACAATCTCGGCACGATGTACGGCGCCGACTACATCGGCGCCGGAATCGGGGCGGCCATCTGGGTGCTCGTCTGCCTTAAGATGCCGATCGTGTACGCGGCGGTGGGCACGGCCACGGCGAACGTTATCGCGGGGGTCGTATTCCTCATCGTGTATCGGCGCGAGATCCGGCCCGCGGTCGCGCTCTGGGTCGGCCACGGGGCACTCGCCGTCCTACTGGTCGTGCTCGCCGCATTCGGCACCCGGTGGATCTCGGACCTCAGCGACTCGTTGTTCCGGGACCGGGTCGTCTACCACCTGCAGACGCCGTACCAGAACATCGTCCTCACCAAGCGTCACGTCGCCGGCGGCCGACCGGACATCCTTAGCCTATACATCAACGGCCGGCTGCAGTTCGCGAGCAACGACGAACGCATCTACCACGCCCACCTCACCACGCCCGCCATGCTGGCCGCGTATCGAACCGAACGGGTGCTGGTACTCGGCGGCGGGGACGGCCTCGCCCTGCGCGACCTGTTGCGCTGGTCACCGGAGTCGGTGACGTTGATCGACATCGACCCTGCCATGCTCGGCTTGTTCTCCGGCACCGATGTCGATGCGCCGGATTGGCTCAGCCGGACGCTTGTTGAGCTGAACGAACGCGCGTTCGACGATCCCCGGGTGACGGTTACGCGAGGCGACGCGTTCATCGAGGTGGAGCGGCTGTCAGCAACCGACGAGCGCTTCGACGTCGTGATCATCGATCTGCCGGACCCCAACCACCCCGACCTCAACCGCCTCTACAGCGACTATTTCTATGCGCGAGTGCGGGCCATCATGTCCTCGGACGGCGCCATCGCGGTGCAGTCGACCTCCCCGTACCACGCCAAGGAGGCGTTCCTGTCCATCGGCAGGACTCTCGAACATGCGGGATTCGCCGTCTCCCCGTACCACGCCAACGTTCCGAGTTTCGGCGAGTGGGGATGGATGCTGGGCACGGTGATGGGCAAGTCCGGCCGCGAGCGCATGGCAGCCCTCGACATAGGCGTGACACCCGATGGATGGCTCGACGGACCAGGAATCGACGCGGCCTTCCGTTTCCCGCCCCGTTTCTTCGACGAGGTACCCGACATCGGCATCAACCGGCTGGGCAGCCACACCGTGTTCAACTACCACCAGCAGGCCTGGGAGTCCCGCCGGGGCGCCTTCCATGTGCCCGGCCCGCCAACCGCGGAGCCGGACGCCTCGGCCCGACGCCCCCGGTCGGACACGTAGCGCCCCAAAGCCGTCCCCGCGTCCGATCAAGAACGCGATGATTCGCACAGTAGTGTACTAAGCAATTGTTCTGACGGCATTTTTTAGCCAACCGTCCTTGCTTTCGGTCGGCATGGAGAGCTACTCTCCACACCCACCGTGGCCGGACAAGCCCACGCCTCAATGACCGCATCCTCGACGCTGCAATCGGCACGCCCGTCCAGGCTCGGGAGCACGTTCGCGCTCTCCGGCTGCCGCCCCTTCCCGCTGTCGGCCGCCGACATGGCCAACTACGACGGGCGCTACGAGTATTGGGAAGCCGGCGTCGCCTGGGAGCTCCGCGACGTCAGCCCGAAGCACGAGCACCCGAGTGCCCGCCTGGCCGAACTGGTCGGCGACATCGCCAAGATGAGCGGCAGACCCATCGCCATGTTCGGCACGGCGGACCTCCAGGAACGCGGCGCCGACGGGTCGCGAATCCGGGCCGTCGAGGCCGATGAACTGATCTACCTCGACTACCACTATCTGGTGCCCGATGTCTTCGTGGTCGGCGAGACCTCCCTGCCCGACGTGGTTTTCGAGGTGGACCTGACCACCGACATTCGAGACCGCAAGCTCGACGTCTACGCCGCCTGGGGCGTCGCGGAACTCTGGGTCGAAGTGCCCGACGCCGAGGCGCCGAGCAAGCGCAAGCGACCGGGCTTGACGATCCACCTGCTCGACGACGGTGATTTCCGGGAGGTCGCCGAGAGTGTGGCTTTCCCCACGTTGTCGGCGCGCGAGATCCACGTAGCACTGAACGAGGCGAGCACATCCGCGGCCACCGTGGACGCCGTGCGCCGGGTCGGCGGGATCATGGGGCAGCGCACCGGCACTGGGCCGGAGGACGACCCGTTCCTTGGCGTCGAACGTCGGCTGAGCCGGCGCGAGGGCCGTCGCGACGAAAGGATGTCCATGCTCGAAGGCTTGCTCGAAACGCGGGGCATTCGCGTCACGCCTCGGTTCCACGCCGAGGCGGACCGGATCGCAGCGTTGCCTCAGGACTACGTGCTCAGGGCAGCGCTCGAAAGCACCGACGTCGACGAATTCCTGGGTCGGCTTCGACGCTGACCGGACAACACGGCGAGCTTCCGCAGGAATCGAATCCGGGCTCGCAGCCCTCGCGGCAGAGTACATTCGAAGCAACCCATCGTTCTGTGGGACGGGCGACGACGCGGTCGCTGGCCCGGAGCGTTCCCGAATGGCAGACCGTCGTCGTCGGGCATCCCAGGGCGTTGACATACGACATAATATGTCATACGGTCGCGTTGTTCGTCGGCCGCCACCCACCGTGCGAGCAGACGCCGCATCCATCCGTAGGAGCAGAGCATGACTTTGGACGAGCTTGAATTCCGGCTGAACGGCTTTACCGGCGAAGAAGGCACGACCTTCGACGCGCTGGTGACCGAAGACGGCATCCTGGAGGTCGTTTGTTCCAACAACGACGAGTTTCCCATCCACGTGACCCAGACGGAGACGCAACTGCTATCGGTAACCGCCCTGTTCCGCACGGCCGAAGTGCTCGCGGGCAAGCAGGACGAGGTCAACGAAGCGTTCCTGCGCTTGAGTCCCGCCGTGCCGCTGTCGTCCATCGGCCTGCAGGGCGACACCTACATCCTGTTCGGCGCCATGGCGCTGGACACACGTTTCGAAATCATCGCCCACGAACTCGAGGTCCAGGCGGAGAACACCGTCGACGTCCTCGAAGTCGTCGAGCATCTGCTCGCTTAATCAAGGAGTCCCAACAATGGCCATATTGAGAGATTTGTTCACCGCCCTGCGCGGCGGTGCGAGCGAAGTCGGCGAAGCCGTCATCGACGCCAACGCCGTACGCATCCTGGAGCAGGAGATTCGCGACGCGGAGACCGCCATCGGCAAGGCCAAGCAGAGCCTGACCCGGATGAAGGGCACGGAGATTCGCCTGAAGCGGGAGATCGGCGTTCTCGATGCGGACATCGCCGACTACGAGCAGAAGGCGATGGCGGCGCTCAACGGCGGCGAGGATGCGCTTGCCACGGAGGTCGCCGAACGCATCGCCGAACTCGAGACGGATCGCAACGACAAGGGTTCCGAACAGGCGGCGCTGGATGCCGAGATCAACAAGATCCACGCCATGATCAAGGCCCGGGAGCGGACCATTCAGAAGAACAAGCGCGAACTGGACAAGGTGCGCACCGTGCGCGAGCTGCAACGTGCAACGGAGAGCGTGTCGAGCAACTTCGCCGCCACCGGTTCCAGCGAACATCGGGTGGCAAAGGCCTTGGAACGGGTCAAGGCGAAGCAGCAGAACTGGCAGGACCGCATGCAGGCAGGCGACTGGATGGAAGACAAGGAGGCCGGTGACGACCTCGATGCCAAGCTTCGCGACAAGGGCATCGGCGGTGCCGGTAGTCCTGGGGCGAGCGATGTGCTCGCACGCCTGAAGGCCAAGACCGCGTAGGCGCGCCCTTCGGGCGCGTTTCGAGAACGCTGCGCGCGCGCCCTTCGGGCGCGTTTCGAGAATGCTGCGCATTCTCGGCGCTTGGAAACTAGGTCTAGGGGGCTTGACGTTTTCGGCGTCATACGATGGTCTCAAGAGGCACATAGAAGGTACGTAGATGGTCTTCGGAAAGCTGCTAAAGAGTCGGTTCTCCCGCGATAAGGAGGAAGGGCGACGACTAACCGGACCCGGGGATCTCCAAGCCGGGGATCTGGTGTCCTTCAAGCATCGGCGGGTCCTGCCGGAGGAAGTTCAGGGTCGGACGTTCGAAGTCGCATCCGTCGCCACGTACCAGTACGAGAGCGGAATCGAGGTCCAGTTCACCCTCGTGGGCGAAGACCGTGCCAAGCTCTACCTGGGACTCGATCCCAAGGAATCCCAACCGGAGCTGTGCCTGGGGCGCGATGTGCCCCGCCAGGATGTGTTGAAGCTGTTCGACGAAGATGGCTTCACGACGCTCTGGGACGAGAACGAATTCGCCGAATTGAATGTCGTGCAATCCCTGGACGACTACGCGGGCTGGCTCGCGGATGCCTATTCGCAGGTCAAGAAGAACGCCGTCGGCTTCTATTACGACCGGGATTGCCGCGGCGAGACGCTTTCCGTGTACCAGGACGACGACAGCGAAGAGCTGCGCTACCACGAGTGTGAAGGTAGCGACGACAGCCTGGGCCTCTCGGTGGAGGTCTGGGGGGATGGGGAAACCGACGTCAGCCTCGAGATCTACTGCGGGGCCGATGTCATCGAGGCCATGTGGCCCGGCGATGGCTGATCCCGGGCAGGTCTCGAAGCCCGCACGGCGAGGCCGAGGGGCTAGTGTCACTAGAAACTCCGATCCGCCCAAACGCCCTCGACCCGAAGCGGCGCGGTTCCAAGCTGAACGCCGCGCGCTCAAGAAGATCCAGGTCCATTTCGAGTTCCAGCAGTCGCTGATGCACGACATCCGGGTCGCCGCCGCCGAGGAGAACCTGTCGCCATCGGATTTCGTGCGGAGTCTTGTAGGCCTGTCCCACGCGGAGATCCAGCGTCCCCGCATCAGCCTGTCGTTCAGCAGCGACGATCTCCAAGCGCTTGCCGAGCGGTACGGTCAGCAGCCCGACGCCCGCCAGCTGAAAAGGCACGTCGTCGAGGAAGTCCGCCGGCATTTCGCCGATCCTGAGCGCAGCGAGGCAAGGCCCGACGCCGAGACCGCTGGTCCTCACGGGCGGACCTGACGTTTCCAATGATCATCGCACGCTGGTTCACGCGACGGCGCTACTTCCGCTTCTCCCGCCACATCGCCGGCGCCATCCGCCGTCGGCTCGTGCGCGCCATTGGTCTGTTCGTCGTACTGTTTGTCATCCACGTCGTGGTGATGATGGTGGCCGAGGGTTTCGGGCTCGGCGATGCCGTCTGGCTGACGATCACCACGGCGACCACCGTCGGCTACGGCGACATCTCGGCCGAGACCACCATCGGCCGAACGGCCACCACGTTGTGCATGTACGTGTTCGGCATCTTTCTCCTGGCGCAGATCGCCACGGACGTTTTCGACTACCGCGCCCTGCAACGGGACCGCCGCCGGCGCGGCCAACTGGAGTGGAGAAACATGAAGGATCACCTGCTCGTCATCAACGTTCCGGCGGAGCACCCCGAGGCGTACCTGACCCGTCTGGTCGCCGATGTGCGGAACACGCCGGAGCTTGCCGACATTCCCGTGCAACTACTGACCACCAGCTTCCCTGACGGTCTACCCGCACCGCTGGTCAACGAAGGCGTGACCCACTACACGGCGGTCGCTGAGAACACGGAGAGCCTGCGCACCGCAAACGTGGGCACAGCCCGGCACATCGTCATCATCGCCGGCGAGTCCAATGATCCCCGCACCGATGCCCTCACCTACGACATCTTGAGCCGCATCGACGAAATCCGCACACGGGCGGGCATCGTTGTGGAGGCAGTGGACGACGGCAACCGCCAACGCCTCCTCGACGCCGGCGCCAGTACGGTGGTGCGCCCCGTGCGCGCCTACCCGGAAATCGTCGTGCGCGCGCTGATCGAACCCGGCACGGAGAGGGTGCTTGAGAACCTGTTCACCCACGAGGCCGACCGGCTGGCGCGTTTCGATGCCGAGTTCGTCGGTCTGCGCTGGCGGGACGTCGTGTCGCAGTTCATGCAGGGCGGTGCCGGCCTGCCGATGGGCTACGTCGACGACAACGGCGTACACACCAACCCGTCGCCGGATTCATTGTGCAGCGGCAAGGGCATCATCACCCTGATCAAGGACGCCTCCGACCTGACCCGGGAAGCGGTGGAGGCTTGCCTGAGGAAGTGTGCCGCCTGAGCCTCGAAGTCGACATCGCCGCCGCGTTGGATTCCGGCGACGAAGCCCGCCTGCGAGGCGTTGTCTCTGCCGCCGACTGGCGAGCCGAGGATCCCGCCTGCGCCAACCGGACTATCCAGCGCATCGCACTGTACGGCCATTCCGGGCGCACCGAGCGCTACCGGGACATCGTTGAGCAGATCATTGCCGCCGGCGTTGTCCCGAACCTCGCGAGTTGCGCACTGCTGCAAGCCAACAATCTCGCCGAACGGCTCCTTGCCGAAACCCCGAGCGCCGTTTTCGACACCGACGAGGACGGTGCGACACCCCTTCACCTGGCCGCCGAGCGCGGCAACGCGGCGTTGGTGGCGAAGCTGTGCGAACTGGGGGCGCCGGTGGATGCGCTGGACGGGCGAGGCGAGACTCCGCTCGACAGGGCTCTGCACGCAGGACCTTGGAAGACCGAACCCGCAGCCGACGTGATCCGACTCCTTCGCGAGTACGGCGCGAACCTCGATCTGGTCACGCTTGCCGCCATGGGCGACGCGGATGGACTTCTGCGCATGCTCGACGCGGGTGCATCGGCGAACGACCGCGACGAACTCGGCAGAACGGCCCTGTTCGCCGCCGCGCGCAACAACCACGTTGCGGCCGTGCGCACGCTGCTCGGAAGGGGCGCCGATCCGAACATTCCCACGCGCGATGGGCAGACCCCGCTGTCCACCGCCTGCCTGCACACGCTCTCCCAAGAGTGCGACACCGAGATCGTACGTCTGCTTGTCCAGCATGGTGCGCCGGTGACCATCGAGGCGACGGTCGTCCTCGAGGATCTCCAAGCGCTGGAAGGCTTCGTGGTGAACGACCCGGCGCTGCTCGATGGCCAAGGTCACGAGAGTCCACTCGGCTACGCCATCCACGCCTGGCGACCGGCATCGCTCCGTTGCCTGATCCAGTCAGGGGCGCGGCCCGATGGCGAGAACTGGGGACACATCGAACGAATCGCGGGCGCCTCCTCGACGCTCGTGTCCGAACTCCAGGCAATCACCCAGCGGGAGGAAACTCATGACCCCTGAAATCGAACTTGCCGACGTGGAGGCGAGGACCATCGCGGCCATCAAAGCACGCCTCGCGATGGCCGACATCCCGGACAAGATCTTCCCGCTCATGGACCGCGTCTGGACGTTCATTCGCGGCAACGGCATTGAGGGTTTCGGTCACAACATCTGGTTGTACGGACCGCCGGCCGATGGCCAGGTCGATGTCGAGATCGGCGTGCAGGTGCTCGCTCCATTCCCGTCCGAGGACGGCGTGGTTTGCTCCCACACGCCGTCCGGCAAGGCGGCCCATGCCGTCCATTTCGGCGACTATTCGGAATTGCCCAGGGTCCACATGGCGGTGACTTCCTGGTGCCGGGAACGCGGTCACGTGCTGGCCGGTCGTTCGTGGGAGGTGTACGGCGACTGGGAAGAGGACACTGCGAAGCGGCGCACCGACGTGTACCACCTTGTCGGTTGAGGTCGTAGGGCCAGCAGCAATCAGTCGATGCCCGGGACCGGGAATCCCGAGCAGGTCTCCTCCACTTCTCCCTTGATCCGCGCCAGGGTCGCATCGTCGTCGTGGTTTCTGAGCGCCTCGACGATCCAGCGTCCGAGGAGGCGCATCTCCGCTGCCGCCATGCCCCGCGTGGTGGCGGCAGGCGTACCGAGGCGGATGCCGCTAGGCTTGAGCGGCGGGTTCGGATCGTCCGGGACGACCTGCTTGTTGCAGGTGATCGAGACCGCGTCGAGAGCTTCCTCGGCAACGCGTCCGTCGATGCCGAAACTGGCGACGGAGTCAAGCACCATCAGGTGGTTCTCGGTGCCACCGGTGACAAGCTCCGCACCGCCTTCCATCAACGCCTCGGCCAGTACCTGGGCATTGTCCAGCACCTGCCGGGCGTAGACCTTGAAGTCCGGTTCGAGCGCCTTGCCCAGGGCGATGGCCACGCCGGCCACCTGGTTCATGTGCGGGCCGCCCTGCAGACCGGGGAATACGGATCGGTCGACCTCTCGGCGATAGTCCTTCTTGGTGAGAATCATGCCGCCCCGGGGACCTCGCAGCGATTTGTGGGTCGTGGTGGTGACGAAGTCGAAACCGTAGTCGCAGGGATTGGCCATGACACCACCTGCGATCAGCCCGCCGATGTGCGAGACATCGGCCATGGTCATCGCTCCCACCTCGTCGGCGACCGCCTTGAACTTGGCGTAGTCGTAGTCCCGCGGATACGACGAGTAGCCGCAGACGACCATCTTCGGCCGATGCCGCCGGGCGGTCTCGCGCAGTTCGTCGAAGTCGATCCGACCTTCCCTGGACGGGTCCGACTTGTAGCGGATCCAGTTGTAGAGCGTACCCATGTGCGAAACCGGAGCGCCGTGGGTGAGGTGCCCGCCGTGGGAAAGGTCCATGCCGAGCACGGTGTCCCCGGGTTCCAGCATGACCAGGTAGACCGCGGCGTTCATGGGCGCGCCCGACAGCGGCTGGACGTTGGCGTGCTCGGCGCCGAAGATCTCCCGGGCCCGATTCCTCGCCAGTCGCTCAATCACGTCGGTGAATTCCTGGCCACCGTAGTAGCGCCGTCCCGGGTAGCCTTCCGAGTACTTGTTGGTGAACACCGATCCCAAGGCGGCCAGCACTTCCGGGTAGGTGTAGTTCTCCGAGGGAATGAGTTCGATGCCCGCACTCTGGCGTGCCTCTTCGCCGGTAAGCGCGGCGTGGATGTCAGGATCGTTCTCGGCTAGGAGACGGCGGTTGCGGACAGACGCTTCGCCGCCTTGTTGGTCATCTTCTGGCGACATGCATGAACCGATAGCGAGGACGGGATTGATAGACTAATGAATATGGGCGCCCGCCGCATGACATGCTCCCAGATTTCCGAGCGTGGACGATGAACCGGCGTCAACTCGTCGCGGCCACAGGCAGCCTCGTTCTGATACGCCCGGTCACTGCCGCCAAACCCCGCCGCGCCAAACCTCAACCCGGAGATGTCCTGGTCCACGCCTTCGGTGACCGCGCCGGGGTCGACATCGCCCCGGATGACATCGACACGGAGCCGGTCTCGGCATTCCCGAAGGAACCGGGGAGCGGCGTGGTCCGGGATGGCTCGCTGCACAACCAACTCGCCATGGTCCGCATAGACAGCGACCGCCTGTCGCCAAAGGCACGGCGCTACGCCGTCGACGCACCGCCCGGATCCATCCTCGTGTTCTCCGCCGCCTGCACACACACGGGATGCGAGGTGAACGGCTGGCGCCCCGAGAGCCGACACCTCGTCTGCCCATGCCACGGCTCCGAGTTCGACGTCGCCGACGCCGCGCGGGTGGTCAACGGACCTGCGTCGAAGCCGCTCGCGATGCTGCGGGTCGAGCTTGCCGCCGGCGTGTTCAAAGTGACCGGCGGCTTCTCCCGGCGGGTGGGCCCCGAGCCACCTTGACGGCACGACTCACAACAAGGACTCGAATCATGCGATTTCTCCGCATCTGCCTCTTGGGTGCGCTGGCGTTCTCCGGGCTCCATGCCGGGGGCGCGGAATACGCCGCCGTCACCGACGAACGCCTCGCGAATCCGGAGCCGGGCAACTGGCTCATGTACCGGCGCACGTTCGACTCCCACGGCTACAGTCCGCTCGACGAGATCAACGTCGACAACGTCGAGCGCCTGAAGCCGTTGTGGACCTTCTCCACGGGGCTGCGCGAAGGCCACCAGGCGCCGCCCGTGGTCAACGACGGCCGGATGTTCATCACCACCCCGCACAACCACGTGATCGCACTCGACGCGGCGACGGGCGAACAGTTGTGGCGCTATCAGCGCGACCTGCCGGAAGACCTCTGGCAGATGCATCCCACGAACCGGGGGGTGGGGCTGCACGGCGCCCTGGTGTTCATGGCAACCGCGGACTGCTACGTGGTCGCTCTCGATGCCGTCACCGGCGAGGTCGTCTGGGAGACGGAGGTCGAGGACTACGGTGCGGGCTACTACATGACCCTTGCGCCGCTGGTGGCGGCCGGCAAGGTCATGGTCGGCGTGTCCGGTGGCGAGTTCGGCATTCGCGGTTTCGTCGCCGCCCTCGACGCGACGACCGGGGAGCCCGCGTGGAAGACCTACACGGTACCCGCACCCGGCGAACCGGGTAGCGAATCCTGGCCAGGCGACAGTTGGAAGACCGGCGGCGTACCGGTGTGGATCACGGGTTCCTACGATCCGGCGACCCGGCTCAGCTACTGGGGGACGGGCAACGGCGGACCATGGACGGGAGACGCCCGCGCCGGGGACAACCTCTACGCAACCTCGGTGATCGCCCTCGACGTCGACTCGGGCGAGCTCGCCAGCTACCACCAGTACCACTGGAACGACTCGTGGGACTGGGACGAAGTGTCTGCACCGCTGTTGATCCAATTCCAGCGTGCCGGACGCCGGATCGCCGGACTGGTCCATCCCGGGCGCAACGGCTACCTGTGGTTCTTGGAACGCAAGGAAGGAAGCATCGGCTTCGTCGACGCGAAGCCGTACGTCAGACAGGACGTCATCACCGCCGTGGACCCCGCCACGGGGCGGGTGTCCTACGACGACGCCAGGAAGCCCGGCATCGGCAAGGCCGCAACCTTCTGTCCCTCCCACTGGGGCGGCAAGGACTGGCCGCCGGCGGCGTTCTCGCCCCGCACCCGGCTGCTCTACGTACCGGCCAACGACAACGTCTGCGCTCACCTCGAAGGCGTCGAGGAGGAATACCGGGAAGGCCGGACCTTCATGGGCGCGAATATGGAGACCTTCACCCTGATTCTGGACCCGGACACCGCGACCATCGGCGAACTGCAGGCGTGGCATGTGGATACCTTCGAGAAGGTCTGGAGCGTGGCCTTCAAGAGCCACAACTGGGGGCCGGTGCTCGCCACCGCCGGCGACCTGGTGTTCATGGGCGGCACCAACGACCGCTACTTTCGCGCGTTCGATGCCACCAACGGAGACTTGCTGTGGCAGCAACGCACGAACTCCGGCATCACCGGCGTGCCGTCGTCCTACGCGGTGAACGGCAGACAGTACGTCGCCGTGCTGTCCGGCTGGGGCGTCGACGCCGAACGCCAACAGCAGTCGCTCAGGGATCTGGGCTACACCGATCTCGCGGTGCCCCAGGGGGGTGTTCTCTGGGTTTTCGGGCTGGACGAGAAGCGCTAGGTCTAACGGGCGTTCCCTCTTCGCACCCAACGGCTGCTCGCGCTCACGTCCTCGACCTCCTCGCCCGCCTGCTGCCAGCCGGTGAACCCCGCCTCCAGGTGGGCGACGTTGGTGAAACCCATCTCGCCAAGCGCCTTCGCGGCCAGTGCGGAGCGGCCGCCGCCCGCACAAAACAGCACGATGCGCCGGTCCTCGCGGTCGAACCAGTCTCGGTAGTAGGGACTCGCCGGATCGGCCCAGAACTCCAGCATGCCCCGGGGCGCGTGCTTGGAGCCCGGGATCGCGCCGAGATCGACGCGTTCCTGGATCTCGCGGATGTCCACGAGGAGCAGACCCGGATCGTCCAGTTCAACCTTCAAGCCCTCGACGGACAGGTTCTCGATCCCGCGCTTGACCTCCTCGACCACGGCGAAGATGCGCTTGATGGGCATGGGCTAGCTCCCGTTCGACACCGGGAGGCGAGTATACCGGCGTAGGGTGTGAACCCCGGTTCAGGCCGATGCGTTGCGCATCGGCTCGATGAAGGGGCGCACCTTGTCGACATCTGCCGGATCGAACCCGGACCTACGGATGCCCAGCACCGTTCCGAACGCGCGCAGGACGACGCCGATGTCGGTGAGGAAGGTGCGGCTGCGCACGTACTCGATGTCGAGAGCGAGTTTCACCGGGAGAATCCGATCGTGGTACTCGCGCTCCGGGTCGTCGGTGACCAGGGTCTGCTCGGCGTGAGACAGGTAATAAAGCGTCCCGGGACTGGTCAGGCCGGGCAGCACGTTGAGCGTTTCTCGGTGCAGGTCCGTGTAGCGTTCGACGACCTTCGGATCCCGCGCCCTCGGGCCGAAAAAGGACATGTCGCCCCGGATGATGTTGAGTAGTTGCGGCAACTCGTCCAGGCGCATGCGCCGCAGCCAGCGGCCCACGGGGAACACACGCACATCCTCCGCTGCGGTGATCACGCTGCCGCCGTCGCCACCGCGCACGTACATGGTCCGCAACTTGACCATGGTGAAGACCTTGCCGCGCAGCCCCACCCGTGGTGCGCGATAGAACACCGGCCCCGGGTTTCCCGCCAGCACCGCCAGGGACGCCGCGAGAATGAGCGGAGAGAACAGCAACAGAGCAACGCTCGCCAGCAGGATGTCAAAAAGCCGTCTCAGAGCGCCGTTACCTTCAACTGCACCCGAATCAAGCCGCTGCCCTCCCCTGACAACGCCCGTGCGAACCACGGCGCGTGCGAACCACGCGGGCGAGTATAGCAGCCGCCGCCCTCGGCCCTGTCGGGGCATGGGTGTCCCTGATACCCTGCCGCGCATGGCCGACCGACATCAATCGGGGATCTTTCGAGAGCCGAGCAGCCACCACGTCTTCCTCGAGTTCGGCTTCCGGGACGCGCCGAAGCAACTCCGGCTGGACGGACTGTCGGTGGCGCCGATTTCGACGGGCTCGGAGGTGGTCGCCTTCGGCCCGAGGCTGACTGCAAGCCTCGACGTTCTGACTTCACCCCCGGGCATGCGTGCGTTCGCGCCCATCGAAGGCATCCAAGGCTTCTCCGCGCCCGCCACGCAACAGGATCTGTTCGTGTGGCTGCACGGTGCCGAGCGCGACGAGCTCTTTGCGCGCGCCCTCGACTGGCGCGAGGCACTGGCTCCGGTGGCCCGGATCGCGCGGGAAGAACAGGGCTTCATGTTCCGCGACAGCCGCGACCTCACGGGTTTCGTCGACGGGTCGGCGAATCCGAAGGACGATGCGCGCTTCCGTGCCGCGCTGCTGGACGGCGAACTCGCCGGCGGCAGCTTCGTCCTGGCCCAGCGTTGGCTGCACGATCTGACGGGGTTCTGGGCCCTGCCGGTTGCCGACCAGGAACGCGTGATCGGGCGCACCAAACCCGACAGCGTGGAACTCACCGGCGATGCAATGCCGCCGGACAGCCATGTGAGCCGAACCGACATCGCCCGTGGCGGCGAAGCGGTCAAGATCTATCGGCGCAGTTCACCGGTGGGCGGGGTCCGGGACGCCGGTCTCTACTTCCTCGCGTTCAGCGCGAACCTGGACCGCTTCGATTGGTTGCTCCAGTCGATGTTCGGCCTGTCCGACGATGGTCGCCGGGACCGTTTGCTCGGGTACTCGAAGCCGGTAAGCGGCAGCTTCTTCTACGCTCCGCCCCTCGACGTGCTGCTCGCCTGCATGGGTTAGCCCGCCTCTCTTACCGTCTCCGGCAGCGCGTCGATGACCGGCGCGAGTTCATCCACAAGCCACTCGAAGTGGTGCGCGTATTGCCGCCACTTCCCTAGCGCGTCGAAGTAGATGGGTTGGCGCACCTGCTCCGAACTCGCCGTCCGGACCGCTCGGCGGGTCTCGTGGAACTGCACGCAGGAGTCCTCAAAGGGTAGGCCGCAGTGGTCGAGGAGTCGGCGCACCTGGGTTTCGAGGTCGGTCACCGTATCCTCGTAGTGGACGGTCAGGATTTTGCCGGGCAGGATCTCCCGCCAGTGGCGCATGATGGCGTCGTAGTGGCGGTAGTAGTGCGCCAGGTCATCCAAGTCGTAGGTGAAGTTCTGGCCCTTGGCGAACAATTGCTTGTAGCACCCGAGGCAACTGTCCAGGGGATGCCGACGGGCGTCGATCACCTTGGCGTTGGGCAGGATCAGGTGCAGCAGCCCCAGCAGCGGAAAGTTGTTCGGCATCTTGTCGGTGAACAACGGTCGCCCGTCGAACCGATGCCGCGCGGCTTCTTCCAGGTAGCGCTGGCCGTAGGCCTTCCAATCCGAGCCCTCGAGGTCCGCAACCGCATCCGGGAAGGTGGCCCCGTCGGCGCGGAAACGCCCGATGGACGTCGCGATGCGGCCCAGTGCAGGCAGCTCCGCGGTGCCTTCCACCTGGCTGTGGCTGGCGAGGATCTGCTCCACTAGGGTCGACCCCGAACGCGGCAGGCCGACGATCAGGATCGGGTCCGGCGCGTCGTGGCCTTGTCCCGCGTGGCTTTCGATGAACTCGCGGTTGAACACCCGCCGGATGTCGTCGTGGCGCTTTTCAAGTTCCAGCGGATCGTGCTTCACCTGTGGGCGCTGTAGGCGGTTGCCAGCGTCATAGTGCGACCAGGCGGCGTCGATGTCGCCGGCATCCTCGAAAGCCTTGCCCAATGCGAAGGAGAAATGCACCCGTTCGCTGTCGGTCAGGTCGCCGCGGGCAAGCTGATCCTCCATGGCGCGGATTTCGGATGGCTCGAAGCGGAACACCTTGAGGTTGGCCATGCTCCAGTACACCTCGCCGAAGCGGGGTCGCGCGGCAATCGCGGCCCGGTAGGCGACGAGCGCCTCCTCCTGCCGGCCGATGGTCTTCAACGCATGGCCATGGCTCATGTGGACGCCGGCAACGCGGGGATTCAGCTCTAGCGACTTGGCGTAGGCAGCGACACTGTCGTCCTGGTTGCCCGCTTGCGAGAACGCATTGCCGAGACCGGCCCAGGCCGCGGCGTTGGCTGGTTCCAGACGAGTCGCGTGCCGGTAGGCTTCGATGGCGTCGGCGGCCTTGTTGTTGTCGAGCAGCACCAAGCCGAGGGTCATCCAGCCGGGAACGAAATCGGGGGCCGTCGAAGTCGCACGTCGCAGCCATGCCTCAGCATCCCCCGGCTTGTTCTTCTCGCGCCAGTAGGCGAGCGCCAGGTAGCGCATCGCGGCGACGTGTTCCGGATGTCCGCGCAGGACGTCCCGCAGCGTGGTGATCGCCTCGTCGGCCCGCCCGGCGCGGAGATGATCCGCTGCCTCGGCCACCTGGCCCGTGACCGGATCACGGTCGAAGTAGGACTCGAAGCGCCGGTCCGCCTCTTCGCCCCGACCCAGCGCCGCCAGGGCCTGACCCAGCTTCTTGTGCGCCAGGGGAAGGCGCGGGTCGAGGCCGATGGCCTTCTCGAACAGCGGCACGGCCTCCTCGTAGCGACCCTGCAAGGCCCGCACGCTGCCGAGATCTTCGTACAGCAACGGTTGTTCCGGCGCCAGCGCGATGGCCCCGTCCACCTGTGCCGCGGCCTCGTCGAGACGTCCCTGTTTCGCCAGCGCGCGACCGAGCAGCGCGATGTGCTGGACGCTGCCGGGATCCATGAGCAGGTGATCGCGGCAGATCTCTTCGGCGCGCAAGGGCCGGTTCGCCTTGAGCGCGTCGATGGCACGCTTGACGCTGTCGCCGACCTCCGCCATCAGGTGCCGAGCGAGCTTCGTGCGACGCCCGGGCGGGCGATCTGTTCGGGTGGCAGGTAGTCGAAGATGAAGTGGACCCGATCGTCCGGACCGTCGTTCATAACCGAGTGCGACAGCTGGTTGTTGACCTCGACCGCACGCCCCGTTTCGAATCGGTGCGGCACGCCGTCGATGAAGAAACGCACCCGCGGATTGGTCGTGAGCGGCAGGTGGACTCGGTGGCTCAAGCGCAGCGACTCGTGCTCGTCCACGTGAGGCGTGATGCGGGCCCCCGCCGGCAAGCGCACGGCCATGGACCGGACGACGACGCCGCCCGGCGAGTAGCTTCGCGCGACGATCTCGTCCATGACCGGTTCCGCACACGCGCCGAGACGGTCCCATCCCACATCCCGGTCAACGGCGATGTGCGGCCACGCCTCGAGATCGATGAAGCACAGAACGATGGACTGGGTGCTACTGTGGACGTTGAACATCTCCTGGCGGTACTGCTTCTCGGTCCAGGCTGCTTCGTCCAGGGCCACCACCGCTCGCTGCAGCGCCGCGCACGACACGGTGCCGAGATCGCGTGTACGTTGCTGGTCGTGTCTCTGCGTGGGCATTCCACGGTCCTCGCGGAAATCCGTGGACGAGTATTGCACGGTCCGAGAGCGAGCAGTACGGCAGGCCCGGAAGGGCGCGTCAGGGAACTTTCGAAGCCGACGACATTTGACAAACCTCGGCGTTGGACGCCTAATCCGAGGTGGGGCGTACCGCGGGGGAATTCACATGTCGGCGAAGCAGCGCGATCCCAAGCTTGGGGCGTCCAAGCCCGCCTTTCGTCTCAAGCCCCTCGCTGTCGCCGTCATGGCGGTGCATTCGCCGCTGGTCGTGTTGGCCCAGGAAGAGTCGGAGGAAGCCGAGACCGACGGCCGGGTCATCGAGGAGATCATCGTCACGGCCACCAAGCGCGCGGAGAACATGCAGGACGTCGCGCAGAGCATCACCGCGTTCTCCACCGACGATCTCGAACGCATGGGCGCCAAGGACATGAAGGAGTACACCGACGCGCTGCCCAGCGTGGCCTTGGTGAACAGTGTGCCCGGGCGCAACTCGGTGGTGTTCCGGGGCGTTTCGACCGGGTCGTCCGAATACCGCACCGACAGCATGACGGCGGTGTATCTCGACGAGCAGCCGCTCACCACGAACTCCCAGCAGGTGGATCCCTGGCTGGTGGACATTCAGCGGGTCGAGGCGCTGCCCGGTCCCCAAGGCACGCTGTTCGGTTCCAGCTCCCAGTCCGGCACCTTGCGGGTCATCACCAACAAGCCCGACCCCAGCGGTTTCAGCGCTCAAGTCGACGGCGCCGTCTATTGGACGCGGGGAGGGGAGCCGAGCTACGACTTCAGCGGCTACCTCAACGTGCCGCTGGCTGATCGGCTCGCCGTGCGCATCGCAGCGTTCTCCTCCATCGAAGGAGGCTACGTGGACAACGTGCTCGGCACCGACCTCGCCGGCACGCGCGACAACGCCGACGTGGTCGAGGACGACTTCAACGACTACGAAGTCTCCGGCGGTCGGGTTGCCGCATCCTGGGAACTGACTGATCGTTGGTCTGTACTCGCCAGCATCATTTCCCAGGACAGCGACACCACCGGCTCGTGGGAGTCGGATCCGGCGCTTGGCGACTTCAAGATCGTCAAGTTCTTCGACGAGTACCGCGACGACGACTGGCAGCAGACGGCGATGACCTTGACGGGCGATCTCGACTTCGCCGAGTTCTCCGCCACCACGGCCTTCTTCGATCGAGACATCGCCTACGAGTGGGACAACCACGTCTACGAGCAGTACAAGGACGCGTACTGGGGGGTCTACAGTGGCTACAACCTCTACAACTCCGAGTACACCTTCGGCACGATCTTCAACGATCAGCAGCAGGAACGGTTCTCCCAGGAGGTGCGACTGACGTCCACCGGTGCCAGCCGCTTCCAGTGGATGGTCGGCGGCTTCTACGAGGACGTGGACGACGAGTGGTTCTACGGTGCGCAGAACCCGGCCTTGAGGGACACCGTCGCCTGGGAGACCGCCAACTACTACGCCTACAACTACTACGCGAACTACGACCACCTGGACTATCCGCTGGCGCCGACGGACGTGGGCTTTTCCAACCATTTCGTGCGCGCCGTCGAACAGAGCGCCGTGTTCGGCGAGATGTCCTACGACCTGACCGACCGATTGACGGGAACCATGGGCATCCGCTCGTTCGAGTACGACCGCAACGAATTCGACCAGTACCAGTTCCCGCAAGGCCTGCCGCCGTTGTCCGGGATCGACTCCGATGGTGCCTACGGTTCCTCTGGCGTGGAGCGCGACACGGCGCTGAAGTTCAGCGCCGAGTACGTGGTGGACGACGACCGCATGGTCTACTTCCTGTTCAGCCAGGGCTTCCGCCTGGGCGGCTCCAACAGCCAGCGTGCCGCCGCCACCGGACTGGTACCGCTGAACTACGGATCGGACAAGCTCAACAACTTCGAGGGCGGGCTGAAGAGCGAGTGGTTCGACAACCGGCTGCAACTGAACATCTCGGCGTTCTACATGGTCTGGGAGGACATCCAGATCAACAACGACGGCGGCGTCGAAGACAAGTGGTGGCTGCGCGGCATGATCAACGGAGACACTGCCCGCACCATGGGCCTCGAGGTCAACTGGGACGCCAGCATCACGGACAGCCTGCGTTTCGAAGGCAGCGTGTTCCTCGCCGACCCGGAGTTCAACTCCGAGTTCACGCTGTTGAGCGGGGAGGTGATCACGGATGGGACCACCATGCCCATCTCGCCCGAGTTCAAGTACTACTTCGCGGTGGAATACACCTTCTGGAACTGGCGTGAACTCGGCGATCTTTGGGTACGCTACGACACCAGTCACCAGTCCGAGGTCTACAACGGGCTCAGCAGCGCCATCTCGGAAGATCCAGATGGCAAGCAGCCGCCCTGGACGATGAGCAACTTCCAGCTGGGGCTGGAGTTCCCCAACGGCAACCAGGTCACGTTGGTCGTCAACAACGTTTGGGACGAGCGCACCATCAACTACCTCGACAACGGCGGCAACTTCCAGGCTGCGTATTTCAACGACCCGCGGTACCACAACGTGCGGTCCTACGCCCGACCGCGCAGTGTCGGGATTAGCTGCACGCTTCGTTTCTGAGCGTGTTGATCGCCGCCCGCCCCCGGCGGGTGTTCAAGACGGGCGACCACAACGCGCCCGGTAGGGGCGCGTGATCGACCCTACGCTCCTTCGACGATGACCCACGGATGAAGTTGCTGGCCACCTCGGTGGTGCGCGGCAGCCGTCAGGGCGAGAGCCACGGCGGCGTCTACCTGCTGGATCTCGAACACCAACTCGCCGAACTCAAGCTGGACTGGAACGCCGCCGCCATCGACTGGACCGGGCGGGGCGGCGATCGGGGTCTGCGCGGCATCGCCTTCGACGGCGAGCGGATCTACATCACGGCCAGCGATGAACTGTTCGCCTTTTCACCGGACTTCGAGCTGCTGGGCTCGTGGCGCAATCGCTACCTGAAGCACTGCCACGAAACCAGCATCCATGGCCGCATGCTCTATGTCGCCTCCACCGGCTACGACTCGATCCTCGGGTTCGATCTCGACCGCGAGACGTTCGCTTGGGCGATGCAGGTGGACCTCGTGCGGTTCCGCTTCAAGGCGCTGCTCTACGACCCGCAGTCGGACGACGGCCCCCTGCTGCTAAACAAGCTGCATCTCAACAACGTTCACTGCAACGCCGACGGCATGTATTTAAGCGGCCTGCGCACCGGCGGCATGATCCATTTCAACGGCAAGACCGTGCTCATGAGCGCCGAACTGCCCAGCGGCACGCACAACGCCCAGCCGTACCGCAACGGCGTGCTGTTCAACGACAGCGAGGCGGATCGACTGCGCTACAGCGGGCGCGGCGACCCAAGCGAGGACCGTGCCATGGCAGTGCCAAAGTACGCCCCGCGAAACCTCCTGCATGCGGAGTTCGACGATGGCCGAATCGCCCGCCAAGGCTTCGCCCGCGGGCTCGCGGTGATCTCGGACTCGGTGGTCGCCGGGGGTTCGTCACCGTCGACGGTGGTGGTCTACGACCTCAAGGAAAACCGTGGGCTCGCCTCGGTCAACCTGTCGATGGACGTCAGGAACGCCATCCACGGGCTAGAGGTCTGGCCGTACGCCTGATCCACCCGTTCCGGTCGGCTGCAAGGTCTTGGCCAAGGGATGCGGGGTCACCGGCGGCTTGGGGATGCTGCCGGTGGGGCGCTTGACGGTGAGCTCCTCGAACAGGAGCGCAGGTGTCGACACCGAAATCGGCCAGCTAGGCCCTCCGATCATGCCCGGCATTCCCGCGGCACTCGCCGGAGAGAATCCCGCGTCGTGCAGGGAGGTCGCCGCCGAGACGGCCACGATGTCCTTGAAGTCGGACTCGGCAATGGTCGGCAGACTGGCGAGCCGCAGCAGTTCCTTGCGGCCGTCGGGAAACACCTTGTAGGCTTCGATCAACGGCTCGACCCGGGAGGACTCGCCGCCGACGCTGAAGGCGCCCCCCGCCCCGAAATCGAAACGGGCGAGCCGGGTGCCGATGCGGCGAACGACGACGGCGTGATCGACGCCAAAGTCGGCCACCAGCGCGAACAGCTCCTCGTTCAGTTCCTCGGCTTCGAGTCCCCGCGTTGCATTGACGAACAGGTTGCTCGGCATGGGCGTATCGCGCCAGCGGCTGCCGCTGCTTTGCGGCAGTTCGGCGAGCGGCACCCGGGTCGACAGCAGCGTCTTCAGCGCACCCCGCTCGATGAGCAGTATCGGACGCGTGGGAACTGCGTCGTCATCCACCACCTGGTGACCGTGCAATGGAACACCTTCGTATTCCTTCAACGTGGCGTCCGTGGTCACGGACAGGAATCGCGGTAACACCCGGGAACCGATCTTGTCCAGGAAGGGATTGCGGTACTGCGCCAGCAGTTGCTCCGCCTGCGGGGTGTCGAGTGTAGGCAGGCGGAACGAGATCAGCCGCGGGGCGAGAACCTGGCTGACCAGTTCGGCGGCAGCCTGACCTTCGAACAACACGGGTCCGGAATAGCGGTCCAGGTACGGGGCTTCGCGTCGCTCGGCCAAACGGCCAGCCATTGCGCGTACCCGGTCGACCAGGGTGGCAGCATCCGGCAGGTCCTCCCAGCGCCTCCCGCGAACGGCAACGGCATCCTGGATTTCCGTGCCGTCGTCCGCTTGGGATCCCGCCAGGGCCTGCAGTCCGACGAAGGGCGTTTCCCGAACGAATTCGGATCCTTCGCTGTTCACGAACCAGGTGCGGTCCAAGGATGCTCCCACCCGTACCTCCGAGCGCGAGAGATGCGCCATGCCGCGCATTGCGGCTGAGACCTCCACGGCCAGCGCCGAGATCGGTTCGGTGTCGAGGCCGGCTTGTGTCAGGCCATCGTACTGGTAAGGCTCCTCACGGGAGAAGTCCGGCACCTTCTCCACCTGCGTTTGGTTCTGCAGCGCGGCTCGCTTGGCGCCAAGCTGGTCCCAGGCGCGTTTGTAGGCGGTATCGGTGGCCAGCCAGATCTGACGCCGCAGGGTGTCGTAGTTGTCGTCGACGGACAATGACACGACGACCGGCGCCATGCCGGTAGGCCGGGTCATCGACATGAAGTTGGTGTTGTCGAAGTCGTAGTCGCCGACGCGTAGTTCGACCACCAACTGGCGACCGAATCCGCTTGAGACGTTGAGCAGACCACCTAGGCTGGCCGAGGCGTTGCTGCTGGTGGTCTCGTGGACCCGATAGGCCAGGAAATAGGGCTTCTCCGCGTCTGCCAGTTGAAGCTGTTCCATGGAACGCGCCAGCTCGTCGCGCATCGCCTGCATTAACACGCTGCCCTTGGCCACTTCGTCGGCCAAGGGCGGCAAACCGATGGTCAATCCCACGACGAGCAAGGCGCACTTCATTGACCGGGTCATCGTGCATCTCCCACGACGGATTTCGGACCGCCGTCTCCCGGCGGTGCAAGGATCGGCAGCCGCGTCTGCGCCTTGTCCTTCTTCTGTACTTCGATCTGGCCCACGAGGATGGACGGGGAAACCGCGGCCACCGGCACCGGGCCCGACTCTGCGCCGCAGGTCCCGTTGAAGACCTGCAGATCGTCGCCTCCCGCCACGATGCGGCTGAACGCGGTAAGCGGCGTACCGATGAGGTCCACACCGCGCACGAGTTCCTCGCTACCGTCCAAGTTGACGCGATACACCACCGTTGGAGTGACGGTGAACGCGTTGGGCAGGGACCGGCCGGTGATGGTGAAGCCGCCCTGGATGCGATCGAACAAGAGCCCGAAGGATTTGCCGTCGCGTTCCGCCAGGGCGAGGAGTTCAGCCTTCAGTTCCTCCCGCGACCTCGGGTCCGACACCTCGACGAAGAGGTTCGACTGCCGCGCCACCGTTGCGTAGCCCGAGCTCTTGCGGCCGTGGCCGTTCGACTTGGGGAACCCTTCGATCGGTGCGCGTCCCATGAGAAAGTTGGTGAGGACGCCGTCAACGATCACCGGAACACGACGTGCCTTGACCCCTTCGTTGTCGTAGCGGTAGGCGCCCACGAGGTCCGTGTCGCCGATTCGGCGGATGGTGGGATCGAAGATCACGGAGAACGTCGTCGGCAACACACTCTCCCCAACCGCCCCGCGGAAAGTCTGTCCCTCGTCGGCGCCCTTCTGCCGGTGACCTTCGAGGCGATGGCCCAGAATCTCGTGGAAAAAGACGCCGCTCGCTTTTCCGGAGAGAATCGCGGGACCCGTGTACGGTTCAACCAACGGGGCTTCGCGCAGCGCTTCGAGATCGCTCACCATGCGGTGCACCGCCGCCATGACGGTCTCGTCATCCGGCAGACCCTCCGGTGAAAACGCGAAGAACTGCTCCGAGCGCGGCAGGACCATGCCGTCCTCCGCCCGGGTGGCCGCATAGATCGAGATCCGGTAGTAGGCCGTCGATGTCTTGATCGCCGAACCTTCCGTGTTGACGTACCAGCGGGTCTCGGCATCCGCCCAAATGGTGGCGTTGGCCGTGTGGATGTGTGGCGAGTCGGCAAACGGTGCCGAGTAGCGGCGTACCTTCTCCTCCCAAGCGACCCGATCCACTTCGATCTCGATCGTGTCCTCCGATGCCGTTTCCTTCGACTCCTTGGAGAAGTCACCAGCCTTGTCCTCCACCTCGACGTTGACCTGAACGTCCGTCTGCACCTGGGTGAATCGTTCGATGGCGTCCTTGTACTTGCGGTCGGTCCGGTACCAGAGCGCGGTACGCAATCCCTCGTCGTCTAGCGGTACCGGCGCCGACGACGATCGGGGGCCGAAGAACCCGCGCCCCTGGGAACGGAGTTCGCGTGTGTTGTCGAGTTCCGGGCTGCCGACGCGGAGATCGATGTCGAGACCCCGGGACTCGCCTTCGTTCCATCGGGACAAGGCACCGAAAGAACCGCTCACCGCCATGGACTTGCCCTCGGTGATCTCGTAACTCAGGTAGTAGACGGGCGCCGGCTGCTCGGCGAGCACGGCGTGGGAGCGTTGGAGTTCCTCGCGCATGACGTCGAGGACGCCCGCCCATGCTTGGCCACCTGCGACCACTAGAAGCACCGCCGCGATGGCTCGTGCAATCGGCTGGCCCGGATGCGTGCAGGTCCGCGCCGGAGCGTGTGGATCGTCCTTGTTCGTCTCGTTCATGGTCAACCTCCATCGGTGTCGGCAGGAGCCTCGTAGTGAGGCCGGTCTCCCGCCACGGTCACCCGCCACATCCTTCTCACCTCCCCATCCGGACGGTTCAGTACGGGGTAGTGCTGTGCCGCGCGGTTGTCCCACATCACCACGTCGCCGGGACGCCAGCGATGAACGTAGCAGAACTCCGGACGGTGCGCGTGCATCGTCAGGTAGTTCAGCAGCCCCGCGCTCTCCTCCACCGTCATGTGCGAGAACCGGCGGGTGAACTCGCTGTTCACGAACAGTGCGGTGCGGCCGGTCTCCGGATGGGTGCGCAACACCGGGTGGGTGGTCCACTCCTCCGGACGGTTGTGGGAGGAGGCATCGTGCACGGCTTCGAGCCCGGCAAGCAAACGCTTCATTCCCTCCGACAGGGCGTCGAAGGCGGCGTACTGGTTGGCGAACGCCGTCTCGCCTCCGCGGCTTGGCAGTTCCCTGGCGGAAAGGATGGATATGGCCGGCGGCCTCTCGTCGAACGTGGCGTCCGAATGCCAGCGACCCCGGCGAACACCGCTTGGCAGGTTGATCGGCAGGATCAGTTCGTGGCTCTTCATCCCAGGCCCATGGGGGAAGCGGTAGAGGTCACCGAAACGGCGGGCGAAGGCGAGTTGATCGTCCGGGGTGAGTTGCTGATTGGGGAAGACCAGGATGACATGTTCCAGGAAGCTCCGGTGGATGTACTCGAACACGTCGTCGTCGATGAAGCGCAGATCGACCTCGACCTCTCCCCCGATCAACCCCGCCAAGGGGGTTGCGCTCGGCCGAGTCTGTCCCGCGTCCAGTTCGCTGGCCGCCTCACTCATGTGTGCAACACTCGTCGGCAAAGGGCGCCTAGCATAGCCGAGCGGTCAGCCGCCGTCCTGCCGTCCAAGGCCGCTACACGTTCCTGGTTCTGGCCCTGATCGCGGGTCTCGGCCTCTACAACGCCGCGGCATCACACCTCGTAAGAGCTTCGGACACCGTCTCCGCCGCCACCCCCCCCCCGAAGCAAGCTACCGACGCTCGGTAGTTTCTCTTCTCTGGCCCGTCCGCAGCCCGGTTCGCGGTCCGGGCGTTGCCGCGGCGCAGCGTTGCGTGTCCAACAGCTCCGCGCTTCGCTCGAACACGGAGTCGGGTGTGCCCATGGACCTCTTCAGGGCGATGTCCCGGTCCCAAACGTTGTCGATGTTCGACAGTCTGCGGGCGGTGCCGAGTCCGATGTGGTCGACGTGGTAGAGGGGGGATACCAGGAGGGCGAACTGCAACGGCCAGTCCGTGCCGTAGAGCAGACGTTGTTCGAGACCCGGTACCGCGAGTGCCCGCTTCAGGTAGTTGCGCTTGTTGACCTGGGTGAGGCTGGAGATCTCGGAGTAGAGATTCCCAAAGCGTTCGAACATCGGCAGGATGCGTTCGAAATTGTCTTCCCCTTCGCTCTCGCCGGTGGTGGCGATGTGCGCCGCGATGACGGTGACGCCCAACGACAGGGGCAGCTCGAGGCGTCGCGGATCGCCGTACTCGTCCCTCGCGTGGGCGAACGCCTGCTCGCGGCCGGCATGACTTAGCAACGGCAGATCCAGCGCCACGAGCTTCTCATAGAACGGTCGGATCGCAGGATCGGCCGGGTCGATGTGCATCGTGTTGGGAATCCACTTGACGAACAACGCGCCGTCGGCCTTGGCCTGCTCCAATCGGGCCAGGGCATCTCGTCGGTAGGGATTGACGCTGGCGCCGTAGCAGAGATTGTCGTAGCGCGAGACCTCGGTGGCGACGAACGCGTTCGGCACGTAGACCTGGGTCGCCTCCCGATCAAGCTCGCCGTCGGCACCGATCACGCCGTCCAGAGCGAGCACCACGGCACGGGCGACATGTTCGGACTGGGCAACCTGGGCGCTGATCCTGGCCAGCACGATGCCGTCGCCGCCCGCCTCCAACTCGGCCTCCGTGACGCCGAATGCCCACAGGTAGAAGCGGAAGCGGATGTTGCTGCGCATCTCCGGGTGCACGAATGCACCGCTACCCCCAGCCCCGATCCCGGCGGTGTGAACATGCATGTCGAGATAGCCTTCCGCCGCCGTTGCGACGGCGGCCAGCATGGCCAGAACCACGGCCACCAGCGATCGACTAATCTGCAGCCTCCGCCCCGATCGGTTCGGGCTTGGTCGGCCGCCCGGGATAACGGGCACTCGGCGGTTCCAGGATGGTCATCTTGCGGTCGTCCATGTCCGCGTAGCCGCGGAAGTCGTCCGGGTCGAAGTAGTCGCCGGACCACGTGGTCGCATGGGGTGAGAACTTGTAGAAGATGGTCTTGCGTTCGTCGTCGGAAGTCCACGGCAGAGTGCCATGGGTCAGAGCCTCCGTGAACACAATGGCATCGCCCGCGCACGCCGGAATCCGGGTCACGCAATCGGGGATCCTTTCGCTCAGATCCCGCCACGCCGCGGGCAGCGGCAGGTTCGACTTGTGGGTACCCGGAATGCACGCGAACCCGCCGCCGTTGGCATGCGTGTCGTGCAGTTCGAAGCTCACCGACACCAAGCCGTTGTAGAACCTGCCGTCGTGGTAGTGGAAGAACTGGCAACCGCCGGTTCCGCGGGAGCCGCCGTGGAGCATCCCGCCCTTGAACCCCCGTTTCACATGGGTGTGGATGTTGATGTGATCGAGCCGAAAGGTGGGCAGGACGGCGATCGCCGGGTCCTTCCTGGCCCGTGCCTCGAAGTTGGCCTTGAGGCCGTGGTTGCCGATCAGCTCTTCGAGAACCGGACTCAAGCCCGGCAGGTCTATGAGATCCCGCCACACCTTCGACCAGTGCAGCGGACCGCGTGACTGATCGACGGGTTCGAACTGTTCGGTGGGCTGCTTGAGGGTCGAACGGAGTTCGTCGACCTGCGCCGGGGTGAGCACTCCGGGCAGTACCAGGTATCCGAAGGTGTCGAACAGGTAACGCTGCTCCTCGTTCACGCGATCCTCTCCCAACCGAGAGCGTCAGTATTCCATGCGCTACGAAGGTGCGTCGAGCGTGCCTGTTCCCTCCGGGCGCGTTGCAGGTTCGCTGACGAGATTCTGTGCGACCGTTCCTGCCGGCGCTTGTAGGCTGTTCGGCAGCGCCGTACGCTGTGGCGTCCACGCAGTTGCCGACCAGTCAATGCAGGCCGACGCGATTTTTGCGGGATTCCGACTCTTGGAGTGTGGGCGCGAGCGGTTTCGCGCAGCGGCACTCGTGCTGGCCGGCGCTTGCTGCACCTTGCCGGTGATTGCGGGTGGATACGTCTACGAGACGCCGTTTACTGAACCGGTACGTTTCGATGACGTGCTGCTCGGCGAATTTCCCGAGTCGTTCCCGAAACGCGACATCCACACCCTGGTCGCGTACATCCACTTGACCGGGCAGTTCACGGAGGAGCATGCGAATCTGTTCCGACCGCGGGATCGCGAGACCGTGAACCGCGTCAACTACCAATCCGAGTTCTGGCAGGCGGTTGGTGCCGAGGGATACGAGCCTCCCCCTGGGTTCTCACCCCACCGGCGTGAGTCCGTTGTCCGCACCGTCGAGCTTGCGGATGGCGAGAGCTACTCTTACACGAACGTGCTGCGCGTACAGAACTGCATGGCCGACGCATTCAAGACCGCCTACGAGACGATGCTTGATCGACGGGCCCGCTACGGCAGCGGCTCCGTCCAACTCTCGCGGTGGATCGAAGCCCAGATCAAGGTCTTCGCGCAATGCAGCGGCGAGACGGAGTTCGATCCTCCCGCCGAGCCCGCAGCCGCGTGGCCATCGTTGGAGCGGCATGATCGGCACTACCAGATCGCCGCAAGCCACTTCTACAACGCCCAGTACTTGGAAGCGGCATCGCGATTCCGCAGGATCGGCGAGACTCCTGACTCCCCTTGGCGGGATCTTGGACGCTACCTGGTGGCTCGCAGCCTGGCCCGGGAAGCGATTGACAACGAAAACGATCCCGAACGTCATCTGCGTCTCGCCCTCGAGCAGTACCGCGAGCTCGCGAACGAACCGGACTACCTCGCGGCGTTTCCTTCCGTGCGGGGCCAAATCAGCTTCATCGAGGCGAGGCTCCGCCCCGTCGCACTTCGGGAGGAACTCGAACGAAGGCTAATCGAGGATCCGGCCAGCCTGTGGGCTGGCGACGTGGGAACCTACCACTACCTGCTGCGGCAGCCGGAGGCGCCCCTGGACGAGACGAGCTTCAGAACTTGGCACCGACTCGCCACCGGCGGCGGGGACGGTCAAGAGGTACTCGAACGCTGGCGCGAAGAGCGGTCGTTGGAGTGGCTCTACCTCGCGCTCGAACGCGCGCAACCCGGCTGGGATGCGACGACGTTGACGGAGTTACTGACCTCGACTGCCTTTGCGCCCGACACGCCGGGCTATTTGAACATGCTCCTACACCGCATCCGGATCACGGGAATCCTAGGCGACCCCGATACCGGCCTCCGTTTGGCCGAGAGCGCCCTGCGCATTCAGCCTTCCAAGTCCCACCTCAATCGAATCCGTACCGCCGCCGCAGGCGCCGCATCGAACTGGACAGACTACTTTCGCTGGGCGCCGCTTACCGCCATCTCGCTGCGATGGAGTGACGACGACGCCCGACGCCTGCCCGCCAATTTCAACCGGATCACACGCGACACGCCCCTGTTCTCGAAAGACACAGCTGCCTTGGTGAACGACTACTTCACCGCGACGATGATCCTCGAAGTCCTCGATACGCCTGAACTCCTGCCGCACTTGGGACCCTACCTGCGCGGGCGGCTGGCGATCGCCGGCTGGACCAAGGCCATGCTCGCCGATGAGATGGCGACGGCGCTCGAACTGGCACAACACATAAGGATCCACGTGCCGTTGCTGGACCGGGAGCTTCTTGCGTTCCAACAGGCGGAGGACAAGCATTTCGAGGCGGCGAGGATCGTCTTCGACCACCCCGCCTTCTCCCCGTGGATCCGCGCCGGAGAGGGACGGACTCAGTCCATTTCACGACCGCCCCGGCCAATGCCCGACTACATCGCCGGTGGAACAAGCGGCAACAACTGGTGGTGTGCAGCCCTCAATCCGGTTAAGCCGGGCGAGGTGCCGCGCATTCCTCGATTCTCCCGCTACACCGAACGCGAGAAAACGGCCATCCGGAATGTGGCCTTGATGCGGGAGACCAGTGCGTCGGCCTCGTTCGGTCCCCACGTGCTGCGCTACGCCAAGGAAAACCTGGACGATCCCCGCGTGCCCCGGACATTGCACCGGCTGGTGTTCGCGACGCGCCACACGTGTAGCTGGAACGCCCCGGGTTCGATCTCGCGCGGTGCTTTCGTCCTGCTGCACCGTCACTTCCCCGACAGCGAGTGGGCAGAGAAGACGCCGCATTGGTACGGTGAGATCGATTGATGGGGCACATGCGAAGTCCCGTTGGCGGCGCATGCGTCCGCGTTCGACGGAAGGCTATGGAAGACCGCGGAATATGAAGAACCCTGGGCCCAACACCCGTGCCGTCCACGGCGGCGAGATCCCCGATCCGGTCACCGGCGCATCGGCACCGAACCTGGTCATGTCGACCACGTTCGCGATGGACGAGCCGGCGGGCTTCTCGATCAGCGCTTTCGAAGGCGACATTCCCTACGTCTATACCCGCTGGGGCAATCCGACAACCCGCGTCCTGGAAGACAAGCTTGCGGCTTTGGAACGGGCGGAGGACTGTGTCGCGTTTGCCTCGGGCATGGCGGCCACCGCCGCCGTGATGCTCACGACCCTGAACGCGGGCGACCACCTTGTGATCAGCGATGTGAACTACGCGGGCACGGCGGAACTCGCCCGCAAGTTGCTCCCCGCCTACGGCATATCCTGCACACCCGTCGACACCACCGACCTGGCGACCGTCGAAGCGGCCATCCGGCCGGAAACCCGGATGATCTGGATCGAGACGCCGGCGAACCCCATACTGCGGCTGACGGACATCGCGGCGGTGTCGGCCGTCGCCCGCCGCCACGGCCTGCAAGTAGCGGTGGATTCCACTTTCGCCACCCCGATCGCCACCAGACCGGTCGAACACGGCGCCGATTTCGTCGTGCATTCGCTCACCAAGTACATCGGCGGCCACGGCGATGCACTGGGCGGCGCGGTACTCGGCACCAAAGAACGGCTCGAACCCCTGCGGACCCGGGCCCTGGTGTACTTCGGCGGCGTGCTGAGCCCCTTCAACGCCTGGCTGATCGCCCGCGGCGCAGCGACCCTGCCGATCCGCATGCGCGCACACGAGGAAGGGGCGGTCCGGATTGCCCGGTTCCTCGAGGATCATCCGGCCGTCACACGCGTGAACTACCCTGGTCTCGAGTCACATCCCCAGCGCGACTTGGCCCGGAGGCAGATGGACAACATGTCGGGCACCTTGTCGTTCCAGGTCCGCGGCGACGGCGCCGCATTGGCCGAACGCATGGCGAAGGAACTCGAGATCGTCCACTACGCCGTCTCCCTCGGCCACCACCGCAGCCTGATCTATTGGATCGACACCGACGCGATGATGGACTCGACCTTCCGGCTGGACGACGAGCAACTCGCCCACTACCGGGAATACGCCGGCGACGGCGTGTTCCGGTTGTCGGTCGGATTGGAGGATGCGGACGATCTGTGCGGCGATCTCGCCCGCGTGCTGGGCTGACGCAACCGTCAACCGGGAATCGGCTCGGCGCCAGTCTCAGTTAATTGCCACAGTTCGGGGCGAACCCCGCCGGCATCGATGTTCAGAAAGCCGACCGTGCCGAGGCGCAGCGAGCGGTTGTGCGGCAAGGTGGGCGACCCGGGATTCACGCACAGCAGTCCGTCGACCCAGTCCACGGCCTCGATATGGGTATGACCGTAGACGATGACATCCGGTGATGTGTCGGGGAAGCGCTGCCTGGCCCGGCTCAGGATCAGCTCCGGCGGACGATGGGCGGGTGTCGGGAAGTCGTGCAGCATGGCCACGGTAACGCTGTCGAACGACATCACGCAGCGGTCCTCGAGACGTGGATCCTGCTGCCCCAGATCACCGTTGCCCCGCGCGACCCGCACGGGCGCGAGCTCCTCGAGTTCATCAAGAAGCACGGGGGACCATACGTCACCGCCGTGGAGGATCGCGTCCACGCCGTCGAAGACGTCGAAGACCTGCGGCCAGAGTTCGCCCCGCTTCGAGATGTGGGTGTCGGAGATCAGACCGATTCGCATTGCAGCCACGGCGACAACAAAGCGGTCAATCGTACCAGCACCGGCCGGTCCGGTACGGACGGTACGGCTCCGCCTGATCGGTCGTCGTTGCAAGCCAGGCCGCTTTTAAACACTATCCGCCAGTCAGGAGACGTGCTCAATGAAGCGGGTGGAACGTAGCCCGTATATCTCACTAGGGGCCGCGTGCACGGGCCGCGGTAGCGTGCCCGCAGGCATCGCGGTGTTGAGTCTGGCCGCCTCGATCATCTGCCTAGGAGAGGCCGTACGGGCGTCCACGCTGGCCGACTCGCCCACCGACCTGCCCGGTGCCGAGGCGTTCGTCACGGCCTATTGCGGGAGCTGTCACACCGAGCGCACCAAGCACGTGCGCTGCCAGCGCTGCCACACCGAGCACGGAGACGTCACCTTCGCCGATCTCGACCTCGCCGACGTCGGCGCCCACGCCGAGCTGTGGGAGAAGGTCGTGGTGCAGCTGCGGGCGGGGATGATGCCGCCGCTCGACGCCCGGCGCCCGCGGCCCGAAGTCGCGGATCAGTTCCGGGAGTGGCTCACAACGGAGCTCGACCGCGCGGCATGGGAGGATCCGGATCCGGGCCCGTCGCCGGTGTTCCGCCGACTCAACCGCAGCGAATACCAGAATGCCGTCCGCGACCTCCTGCAGGTGGAGATCGACGCCGCCCACTACCTCCCAGCCGACGATTCCAGCCACGGCTTCGACAACATGGCGGGAACGCTCCGGTTGTCCCCGCTGCTGATGGAACGCTACCTGGCGGCGGCCAAGGCCGTCAGCCGTCTGGCGATCGGCAGCGCGGAATCCACCGGCAACCGCACCTACCACATCGGCACAGAGGCGGAACGACGGGTTCGATCCGGCGATCCATCACCCGGCGCAGAGGGCGGCACCCAGATCCGACACTACTTTCCCAGGGACGGCGAGTACGAGTTCACCGTCGCGCTGGAACCCATCAACCGACCCGGGGCGAGGCGAACCACCCCGGTGCTCGTCGACCGCCAACTGGAGATCGCCGTGGACGGCGTCCAAGCGGGCGTGTTCACGGTACCCAAGCCCGATCGTGAAATGCGGGAGCCGCCGAAGTTCCGAGCCCGAGTCGCGGTCTCAGCCGGTGCCCACGACGTTGCCGCGTGGTTCTACAAGACGCCGCTCAACCTCGTCGACGGCGTACTCGAACCGCAGGTCAACGAACGCGGAGAAGGAGACATCGCCGGCGCCAGCGGTTCCGTACCGCGGCTGTCGTCGCTGACCGTGGAAGGTCCGTTCAACACCGGCGGACCCGGCGACACGCCAAGCCGTCGTGGCATCTTCGTCTGCGATCCCGGCGATGCCGGGGAAGCCGACTGCGCCCGAACGATCCTCCAGCGTCTGGCGCGCCTCGGTTTCCGCGGCATCGCGACGCCGGACGCCGTGGACTCCCTCGTGGCGTCGTACGATGACGCGCGCTCCCGGGGCAGTTCCTTCGAGCAGGCGATTGGCTTCGCCGTGCGCCGTCTGCTCGTCAGCCCACACTTCCTGTTCCGTATCGAGGGCTACGCCGATTCCAGCACCGGCCCGCGTCCCGTGGCGGACATCGAACTCGCGTCCCGGCTGTCGTTCTTCCTGTGGAGCAGCATTCCCGACGAAGCCCTGCTCGACGCCGCCGAGGAGGGTCGCCTGCATACCTCCGAGCACATCGCGGGGCAGGTTCGGCGGATGCTCGCCGACCCCAAATCCAAAGCCTTGACGATGAACTTCGCCAGTCAGTGGCTGGAGTTGCGCAGCCTGGCGTTCTACCGGCCCACCGCACCGCTGAGCTTCCACTACGACGAGGCGTTGCGCGATGGTTTCCAGGCGGAGACCGAGCTCTTCTTCGACCATGTCCTACGCCACGACCGTCCGGCCGCCGAACTTCTCACCGCCGGCTACACATTCCTGAACAAACGCCTGGCCGACCACTACGGCATCACCGGCGTGCAGCACGCGGATCTTCGACGCGTCGACCTGCCGGCGGGCCATCCGCGCGGCGGCCTCTTGGGCCACGGCAGCCTGCTCGCCATAACCTCCCATCCGAACCGGACATCACCGGTACTGCGCGGCAAGTGGGTGCTTGCCAACCTGCTCGGTACGCCGCCGCCACCACCACCGCCCGACGTGCCGGAACTCGACAGCGGCAAACCCGGTACCAAGGCGCCGACGTTGCGGGAGCAACTCCGTGTTCATCGCGAGCACGAGGCGTGCGCCGGCTGCCACAACATGATCGACCCGTCGGGCTTCGCGCTTGAGAACTTCGACGCCATCGGTCGATGGCGGGAACGCGACGACTCCTGGAACCCGATCGACAGTGTCGCGACTCTGCCCGACGGGACGAAGGTGGAAGGCGTGGCGGAGTTGAAGACCGCGCTGGTGGCCCGACCGGAACGCTTCGCGACCACCATCGCCGAGCGACTCCTGACCTACGCCCTGGGACGGGGCCTCGAGCACTATGACGCACCGATCGTCCGCCGGATCGTCGCCCACGCGGCACAGGACGGCTACCGCATGCAATCCCTGATTATCGGCGTGACGCAGAGCTATCCGTTCGTAACCCGGCGGTCGATGGCCGCGGGAGATGGCCGCTTCGCAGTCGGCCCGGGATCTCGCCACGCGGATTCTCCAAGGCGCCCCCTAGGGCGCGCCGGCGCTATACTCGGCCGATGAACGAACTTCCCGTCGACGAACGTGTTCGACGACTGATCGGTGCGGCAGACCGCAAGCGCGAGCACAGAGCTGCCGAGACGATGGCGGATCGCGCCGACCTGCTTTATCGCGTATGCCTTTCCGCGTGCCAGATTCTCGATGCCCGGGGCGATGGACAGGAAGCGCGTTTGCACCAAGAGCCGCCCGCGGCCGACTACCGACAGATCTGGACCCGCCTAAACCGCCAATGGCGCGAACAAGACAGGACCTGACGCCCGCCGAACTCGCCGTCGACATGTCGAGCGTGTTGACCGACGCCGGTGTGCGGCACGCCATCGGCGGCGCGCTGGCACTTGGCTTCCACGCGACTCCGCGTGGCACCCTCGACGTGGATATGAATGTTTTCGTGGCGGCCGATCACCCCGAAGCGGTTCTCGGAGTCCTCGCGACAAACGGCGTCGACGTGGATGTCGAGGAAGCCACGAAGACCATCGCAGCACGGGGTGATTTGTTTCTGCAGCACCGGGGCTGCCGCCTCGATCTGTTCTTCGATTCCATTCCCCTGCATGCCAGCGCAGCCAAACGCGCTCGGTATGTCGAGCTTCTCGGCCGCCGCGTGCCGATCCTGTCGGCTGAAGATCTGATCGTCTTCAAGCTCCTTTTCAATCGCCACAAGGACGTCGCGGACGTCGAGGCAATCATCGAGGCGTCGGGTGGACAACTGGATCTTCGGTATGTTCGACATTGGCTGGTCGAGTGCGTTGGAGAGGATGACGGCCGAACCAGTACTTGGGACACGCTGCGTGCGGACGCTCCCGAGCCGGACTGACTAGCTGCCACGGCGTTGCTTCGGACCTTCTCACGGCGCTATTCTCCCGAGTGCGGTGGTGCGGCGGCGAGCGAGCGGTGTCCACCTGGGAGGCAACGCCGTCCCATTCGAGGAGCCGACATGCTCATCACGAAAAAGGCTCTTGATCGGCGAACGTTCCTGAAAGGAACCGGTGCCGTCGTGGCGCTGCCGTTCCTGGGCGCGATGGTGCCGGCCCTGGCCTCGTCGGCGGCGCATCCGACCCGTCGCATGGGATTCTTCTATGTTCCCAACGGCATCTATCCACCGAGTTTCCATCCGGTCGGTGAAGGCGGCCCCGACTACGCGCTCACCCCTGTGCTGGAACCCCTGGCATCGATCCGCGAACACGTCACCGTCCTAACGGGCCTCAGCAATATCGCCACCGCCCGCGGTGGCGGCGGTCACTCCAGCGCGCACTCGGGCTGGCTGAACGGCGCACCGTCGAAGCAGACCGAGGGCTCCGACATCCGCGCCGGCAAGACCCTCGACCAGTACGCCGCCGATGTTCTTGGCCGGGACACGCTGTTGCGCTCGCTGGAACTCACCACCGAGTCGAGCATCGTCGCGGGACTTTGCGAACTCGGTTACAGCTGCGTGTACCGCAATTCGACCTCCTGGCTGACAGCGACCACGCCGCTGCCGCACGAGAACAATCCACGAGCGGTTTTCGAGCGGCTGTTCGGGACGGAGTCGACGCCCGAGGCACGGGCACGGGAACTGGCCAACGACCGCAGCATCCTTGACTCCCTCGCCCAGGAAATGAAACGGCTCGAACATCGCCTCGGGATCGCCGACCGGCGCACGGTGGACGACTACCTGGGTGCGATCCGCGATGTCGAAGCGCGCATCCAGAAGATCGAGAAACATCAGACCGACCAGGTGGGGGCCGACTTCCCCCCGCCCACGGGCATCCCGGAGGACTTCCGCGAGCACGTCGGCATCCTGTTCGACCTGCTGGTGCTTGCCTATCGCGGCGACATCACCCGGGTGAGCTGCACCCAGGTCGGTCGCGAAAACAGCAACCGCAGCTTCCCGTGGATCGGCGTCAACGGCGGTCACCACAGCATCACCCACCACGGCAACGACCCGGTGAAGATCGCCGACCAGGTGAAGATCGACACCTACCACATGTCGCTGTTCAAGGATTTCGTGGAGACCCTGCGCGACACACCGGACGGCGACGGATCGCTGCTCGACCACTCGCTGCTGATGTACGGCTGCGGCCTCGGCGACGGCAATACCCACAGTTTCAGCAACCTGCCGGTGGTCATCGCCGGCGGCGCGGCGGGCAATCACAGGGGCGGACGGCACTTGGTCTACCCCATGAGCACGCCGCTGATGAACGCCGGCGTCACGCTGCTCGACAAGGTTGGCGTACATGTCGACCGGATCGGCGACAGCACGGGGCGACTAGCCCACTTGTAGCCCGGTGACCCATTCGGCCAAGTCCGCGGTCCGGCTCGGACTGTTGTCCGGAATACTCCTCGCCGGCGCGGCGTTGGCCGATCCGCCGCTGGTCAACGCCGTCAAGTCCGGTGATCAGACGCGGGTGCAAGCGCTCATCGCGACCGATCCGGCGAACGTCGACAAAGCCGGCGTGGACGGCTCCACAGCATTGCACTGGGCGGTCAATCAGGACGACACGGCGCTGGTCGAACTGCTTCTCGACGCCCACGCGAATCCCAGCATCACGAATCGCTACGGCTTCGCGCCCATCACCCTAGCCGCCATGAACGGCAATGCCGGTGTGCTTGCGCGCCTGATCGGTGCAGGCGCCGACCCCGAGACCATGACCCCTGGGGGAGAATCCGTGGTCATGACGGCCGCCCGCACCGGCGACCCCGCCGCCGTGGGCGTGCTGCTTGCCGCAGGTGCGGATCCCAATGTGCCCAACGAGGCCGGCCAGACCGCACTGATGTGGGCCGGCGCCGCCAACAACGCGGCCGCGGTCGCGGCGCTTGTCGACGGTGGCGCCGATCTCGACGCGCGCACGCCCAAGGGACTCGATGCGCTGATGTTCGCCGTGCGAGGGGGTCGGCACGAGGCCACCGAAGCGCTGCTCGACGCCGGCGCCGACATCGCCGGCACCATGGAGACCGGCGAGAATGCGCTAGAACTGGCGCTGGTCAACACGCACTGGGACATCGCCAATCTGCTGCTCGACCGCGGCGCGGATCCGAACCAGGCGGATGCCGGCTACACCGCTCTGCACCGCATCGCCGTACAGCGCCAGATCATCCGCGGTGTGGTCTACAGCGAAGAAGCGACCATCTCCATCGGCTCGCTCGACATCCTCATGGATCTGGTCAAAAAGATGATTGCGGGCGGCATGGACGTAGATGCACGCATGGCCAAGGACCGTCTCAAGGAACAGCGGTTCGTGAACATGCGCGACGTGCTGTTCCGCGTCGGCGCGACCGCCTTCCTACTGGCCGCCAAGGAAGCGGACCTGGAGCTGATGGAACTGCTGCTCGAGGCGGGTGCGGACCCGACCCTTGCCACCCTGGACGGAACCACGCCGTTGATGGTCGCGGCGGGCCTCTACAGCGACACCGGCAGTCTTGGGCGCTTCCATCAGCGCGGCTGGTCCGGCGACCTGCTCACCGCCGTCAAGATGTGCGTCGACCTGGGCAACGACATCAACGCGGCCAACCGGGTCGGCGACACCGCGTTGCACGGTGCCGCCTACCGGGGCGCGACCGAGATCGCGCAGTACCTGGCGGCGCGCGGTGCCAAGCTCGACGCCGTCGACACCCGCGGGCTCACGCCGCTGTCGGTCGCCACCGGCGTGTACTACAAGATGGGCGTCGTGCAGTCACCGCCGACGGCCAAGTTCCTGCGCACGCTCATGACCGCGCGAGGTCTTCCCACCGACGTGCTTGCCCCGGACATGGACAGGCGTTGCCTGTATTGCTACCTGACCCAATACGCCCAGTTCGAAGCCGCGAAGGAACACGCGCGCAAACTGGAAGAGGAATTCGCGCGCCTGAACGCGCCGAAGGATGTAGCAGCCCGGCTACCTCACTAGCACTCGGCGCACGAAACAACGCCGTAGGGGCGACCCTTGTGGTCGCCCGTGGCGCTAGGCGCGCGGTCGCCCCAACAGCTTGTCCCCATTACGCCTCCGCCTCCGCCCCAAGGATGGTCGGCAACTGCGTACGCAGCCCGATCGCGCGCTCGATATCCACCTGGAAGGCGACACCGGTGCCGGGCTCCGTATCGAAATGTCCTTCGCGGTCGATGCTCGCGAGGATCGCCTCGGCACGCGCTGCGGAGACGAGGAAGAGAATGACGTTGCGAGACGCCCAGAGGTCGAGGCCGAGGAAGGTCTTCTGCGGGATCAGTCCCTCGCCGCGTACACCGGTGATGATCGTGGCGCCGGTCGCCCCGGCCGCCCGGGCCGCTTCGATGACCGCGTCGGTGCGCGCGTCGTCGACCAGTGCGACGATCAATTTCAGATCCATGTCGCCTCCTACCCGGGACGTCTGGTCCGCCGGACGCGGTTGAGCCAAGACGTCGCCATGCTGTAGCCGAGTACCGACATGATAGGGAACACGCTCGCGAACGCAATCAGCCCGAACCCGTCCACGAGCGGGTTGCGGCCGGGAACGTTGGCGGCCAGGCCGAGACCGAGGGCTGCCACCACCGGCACCGTGACCGTCGACGTGGTCACGCCGCCACTGTCGTAGGCGAGCGGCACGATTGAACGGTTCGAGCGGAACGTCTGCACGATGACCACCGCGTACGCCGCGATGATGTACCACGACAGGGGCGTGCCCGTAACGATGCGGAACGCGCCGAGCGACACGCCCGCCGCCACCCCGACGGCCACCGCGATGCGCAGCCCCCACGATCCGATTGCCCCGCCGGACGCCTCCTCCGCCTTCAGCGCCACCGCAATCAGCGGCGGCTCCGCGATGGTGGTGGCGAATCCGATCGCCGCAGCGAAGGCATAGACGAGCATGTAGTCGCGCCAGTCCACCTGCGCCGCGTCGGCCGGCGTAGCGGCTGCACCCGCGGCTTCGGGAGCGGCGAGCTGGCGTGCCATGGTCTCCCCGATGGGGAACAGCGCCTGCTCGAGGCCGATCAGAAACAGCGTGAGGCCGAGCAACACGGCGACGAACCCGGACAGGATGCGTCCGAGGTTCGGGACCCGGCGCCTCAGCACCGCCACCTGGAACACGACGAGGATCGCGGCGATGGGCGCGACATCGACCAGTGTCCCGAGTGCCTTGTCGACGAAATCGGCAATGAACTCCACGGCTAGACCACCATGCCGTAGCCGAGCACGAAGATCATCGGCGTGAGGCACGCGAAGGCGATCAGTCCGAAACCGTCCGCCATCGCGTTGCGACCGTTGATGGAAGCCGCGAGGCCCACCCCGAGCGCGGTGACGAGAGGCACGGTGATGGTGCTCGTCGCCACCCCGCCGGAGTCGTAGGCCACCCCGACGATCTCGTCCGGCGCGAACGCGGTCATCGCGGTGACGAGGACGTAGCCCGAGATAATCAGTACGTGGATGGGCCAGCCCTTGAGTATCCGCAGCACACCGAGAGTGATCGCCGTCCCCACCGCCAAGGCGACGACGATGCGCAGGTTGAAGGCATAGGCTTGCCGGGCCGTATCGTCGTCAGCGATGGCGCCGGCTTCGGAGGCCACGTCCGCGGCTTCCGCGGCGATCGCGATCAACGCCGGCTCCGCAATCGTGGTGCCGAACCCGAGACAGAACCCGAACGCGAGGAGCGCCGCGACGCTGCCCTTGCGTGCGAAGGCGTGGGCGAGTGCCTCGCCGAGCGGGAAAAGCCCGGTCTCGAGACCCTGGATGAACAGCGTCAACCCGACCACCACGCACACGAGCCCGACGAGCACGCTGCCGAGGTTCGGGAACGGCTGTTGCAGGACGACGACCTGGAAGAAGGCGATCACGACGATGATCGGGGCAAGATCCCGCACCGCGTCGACCAAGCGCCGGGAGAGCGCGACGACCGGTCCTTTCATTACCGCCCGCTCCCTGCGGTCCGGTGGGTACCAACGGCGCACCGCAGCACGTCCAAACGCGTGCACCGCGCTTCATCCGACAGCGGGGCGACCATGCCGCGGGCCACACTCAGGCTATCGATGGCGCCCCAGCACTAGTCGGCAACTCGGATGATCCGGGTTCCGACGTTGCCGCCTGCCAGCATGTCGATGAACGCGCGGGGCGCTTCCTCCAGGCCGTGGAACTCATCCTGCAGGGGCTTGAGATCGCCCGCCTCCACCCAGCCGCGCATCTTGGCCCGGGCTTCGCCGTAGCGGTCGGCGTAGTCGAACACCAGGAATCCCTCCATGCGCACCCGGTTGTTGACGAGCAGACCGGGGATGCCGCGCGGTCCCGGTGCGGGGTTGCCGGTGTCGTACTGGGACACGACCCCGCAGCAGACGATGCGGCCGTGCGGTTTCATGCGCCGTAGCGCACCGCCGAGCACCTCGCCGCCGGTGTTGTCGAAGTAGATGTCGATGCCCCCCTCGCAAGCTTCGCGGAACTCTTGGCGAAAATCCGGGCTCTTGTAGTTTACGGCGGTGTCGAAGCCGAGTTGGTCCGTCAGCAGATGACACTTCTCGTCGCTCCCGGCCACGCCGACGGTACGGCAACCGGTGATGTTCGCCATCTGCCCGACCAAGTGGCCCACCGAACCCGCCGCCGCGGATACCACGACCGTCTGGCCGGCGTTGGGTTCGCCCAAGTCGAACAGGCCGAAATACGCCGTCAGCCCATTGGTGCCGTACACGCCGAGGTGATGGGCCGGATCGCCGTTTCCCTCGACGGCGTGGACGCTACCCGCCTTGTGTACGGCGTAATCCTGCCAACCTGACGGGCAGGTCACCAACGTCCCGATCGCCAAACCGTCCGCCTCGGAAGCCTCGATCCTGGCCACGGCGGTGCCGCCCATCACGATGCCGCTCGTCGGTGCCGCGGCGTAGCTCGCGCTGCCCTGCAGCCCGGCCCGTTGTCCGGCACCAACGGTGAGCGCCAGGGTGCGGCAGAGAACTTCGCCGTCCCCCGGTTCCGGTATGGACGCGGTGCGTAGGGCGAAGTGGCGTGGCTCGAGCTTGTCGGTCGGCAGCGACTCGATGACGATCTGGCGGTTTTCCATGTGCAATTCCCGGGCGAATTCGATCTCCCTCAAGCTTAGCGGATCGCCGCTCATCCCCACAGTCGTTGACACGCGGCGAACGTGCGAACCACACTGGTTTCTCGTGGCGGTCAATGGCCAACCAAACATGGACTATGCGCATCCGGAGTACCTGATCTCGCCGGACGAGCTTGCCGCCGGTCTCGAGGATCCCAAGCGTCGGGTGTTCGACGCGACGGTGTTCCTGACCCCGACGTCGAGAGGACGGATGCGGGCCGAATCCGGGCTGGCGAAATTCGAATCGTGCCACGTGCCCGGCGCCCAGTTCCTCGATCTCATCGAAGCAGCTTCCGATACGACGACCGGCCTTGGATTCACGCTCCCAAGCGTCGCGCAGCTCGGCGCCCTGTTCCGGAGTCTCGGGGTCGACGACGACAGCGAGGTCGTCTTCTACAGTACCGGGCACATGATGTGGGCGACCCGCGCCTGGTGGCTCCTGCGCTACTGCGGACACCGTCGCGGACGCGTCCTGAACGGCGGTTTCCGGGCATGGCGAAAGGGCCACCATCCGACGACCCGGGAAACCACCTCGCGTGGACCGGGTTCGTTCCACGCGCGGCCCGAACCCGGCTTGTTCGCTGACAGGGACGCCGTGCTGGCCGCGATCGGCGACCCCGGCGTATGCACCGTGAACGCGCTGTCGGCCGAGGTCTTTTCCGGCGACAGCCGCATGCACTACGGTCGCAAGGGTCACATCGCCGGCAGCGTCAACCTCTTCTACGACGATCTCATGGACCACGGGTTCTTCAAGCAGGGCGAGGCTCTGCGCCGCGCCCTCGACGCCAAGGGCCTTCTCGGCGCGAAGCGGGTGATCGCCTACTGCGGTGGCGGCATATCCGCGACCGTGGACGCGTTCGCTTGCCTGCTTACCGGCCAAGACAATGTCGCCGTGTACGATGGTTCGATGGCCGAGTGGGTGCGCGACGAGTCGCTGCCGATGGAAACGGGCTCTTGAGTTGACAATCGGGAAGCCCTTCGGGCCCCTGGTCCCGGCAGCGTTCGTCCTAGGCCTTGGCGCAGCGATCGCCCAGGGCGCGCAGATCGAGACGGTCACCGTGGTCGCCAAGACGCCGGTGGGCGAAAGCGATCTCGATGTCCGCGACTATCCCGGCAGCATTCAAACCGTGAGTGGCGATGAGCTGGCGGCGAGCGGCAGTCTTGACGTGTCCGACTACCTGGCCCGACGCGCCCGCAGTGTCCACATCAACTCGGCGCAGGGCAATCCCCTGCAGTCCGACCTCTACTACCGCGGCTACGCGGCCTCGCCACTGCTCGGCCTACCCATGGGTCTCACCGTGTACCAGAACGGCGTCCGCCTCAACGAGCCCCTCGGCGACGCCGTCAATTGGGATCTCGTCCCCATGAAGGCCGTCGCCAACCTGAGCGTGCTCGGCGGCTCGAATCCCCTCTTCGGCCTGAACACCCTGGGCGGTTCCATCGTCATGCGCATGAAGGACGGCTTCAGCCATACGGCGCATGGGCTGGAAGTCGGGGCGGGTTCGCACGGCCGGCGGGTGACCAACCTCGAAAGCGGTGGTAACAACGGCCGGCTGGGCTACTACGTCAACGGCCAGCGTTTCGACGAGGAGGGTTGGCGTGACCTCTCCCCCTCTAGGGCCGAGAACCTCTACGGCAACGTGGAGTGGCGCGAAGGCGGCCGCTCCCTGGCCATCGAACACCACCGCGGCGACTCCGAACTCACGGGCAACGGCTTGTCCCCTTCGGGTCTCATTGCCCGCGATCGAGCCGCCGTGTTCACCGCGCCCGACATCACCGAAAACAACGCCCGATCTTGGTCGCTCAGCGGCGGACTGTCATTCGCCGAAGGCGCTTCTCTCGTCGGCAAGCTGCACGTTCGCGACAACGACACGGCGTCCTTCAATGGCGACGCGCTCGAGGAGGACGACGTCGACGAGCTGATCGAGGGCTTCGGAGGACGGTCCGCCTTGAGTCGGCTGCTGCCGGAGGCGTGCGAGGACGAAGCCGAGGAAGAGCCGGCGACTGGAGGGGACGATGAGGACGAGGTGTTCGAGGAGATCGTCGGCGAGGGAGGCTGCGGCGCCATCAACAACATCAGCCGACGCGCGCAAGACTCCCGCGGCGGGGTTGTCGAGTTCGACGTGCCCGCCACCTGGTTCGGGTACAACCACGAGTTGAGCACGGGCGGCGGTTTCTACCGGGGCCGAAGCGGGTTCGAATCGCGGGTGCAGTTTGCGCTCTTTGATCCGGACACACGGTCCACCCGCACGGCGGCGTCGGCGCAGGGCGGATTCGCCGACGAAGCCACCGACATCGAGACCCGGGTGGAGCGGCGCTTCCTCTATGCCGGCGACATCATTGACATCGGCGAGGCCTGGACACTCACCCTCTCCGGATTCCTGCACGACAGCGAGGTGTCGTTGCACGACCGCTCCGGCGAGCAGCCGCAACTCGACGGCTCGCATCGCTATCGCAACTTCAATTGGAGTGTCGGCGGAGTGCGTCGATGGTCCACGTATCGCGCCTACGCATCGATCGGCCGGTCGAGCCGCCTGCCGACCCCCATTGAGCTCGCGTGCAGCGAAGCGCTGGCGCGGAATCCCGAAACCGGCGAGGTGGAGGAGTGCCGACTACCGAACGCCTTTCTCGCCGACCCGCCGCTCGAGGAGGTAGTCGCGAGGAGCATCGAGTTCGGCATTCGCGGCGCCCTTGACTCCGGCCTCGGTTGGTCTCTCGGCTTGTTCCGGGTCGTCAACGACGACGACATCCTCTGGCAGACCGGCCAGACACGCGCCCACGGCCTGTTCCGGAACGTCGCCGGCACCCGCCGCCTGGGCGTCGAGTTGTCGTTGACGAGAACACGGGACCGCTGGGGGTGGAGCATCGACTACACCCACGTGCGCGCGACGTTCGAAGACGCCTTCGACGTGCTGAGCCCCAACCATCCGGCCAATGCCGGGGATGGAGATGATGACGCGCCGCTGACGCGCCCAGTGTCGCCCGGGGACCGCATTCCAGGCATTCCGAGTCACTTGTTCAAAGCGGCCGCCGACTATTCGTTCACAGACCGGCTTTCCCTTGGCTTCGACATCGTCGCCGTCTCCGGCAGCCACCTGCGGGGAGACGAGTCCAATGAACTCGACGAGTTGTCCGGCTACGCGGTGGCCAATGCGTTCGTCCGGTACCGGAACGACCGCTTCGAGGCATCGCTGCTGCTCGAGAACCTCCTGGACCTGGGCTACGAAAACTTCGGTCTGATCGGCGAGGAGCCAGACGAGGTCGTGGGGCTCGACGACATCGGCGAGGACGTCCGGTTCCTGGCACCCGGAATACCCCGTGCTGCTTGGCTACGCGTCAAGCTGATCCTATAGCCGTTGCGCCCCGCCCGGTGTTGACAATCCGCAGCCGGCTCGAGGCGGATCCTGTCAGTCGCCGGACAAGACCGCCTCGACCTCGCTCAACAGCTCTTCGTTCCTGACCGGCTTCTGCAGCACGCGGTTGGCCACACCCGTTTGGGCGAAGCTCTCCGCCAGACCGGGGCGCTGGTGCATGGCGCCGCCCGACAGTCCGACGATGCCCACATCGGGATGGGTCTTGCGGAGTTCCTCAAGCAGTTCGAGGGCCGTCATGCCAGGCATGTTGACGTCGGTGATGACCACGTCCGGGTTTTCCTTCGCGAGCGCGAGGGCCGCCTCGTTTGAGGGCGCTTCGAGGACGTGATAGCCGTTGCTGCGCAACAGCAGCGCGAAGGCGTAGCGCACCACGGGGTCGTCGTCGGCCAAGAGCAATGTCGCCATCGGTCAAGCCTCCTTTGCTCGATTGGGGATCAGGACTTCGAACGTCGAACCCTCGCCGGGCTCCGAGGTCACCGCGACATCGCCTCCCCATCCGCGCGCGAGACTGTAGACGACCGAAAGCCCCAAGCCGATGGCGTCTGCATCGGCCTTGGTCGTGAAGAAGGCATCGAAGCAATGCCGCCGTACCTCATCCGACATCCCCGTACCGTTGTCGGTCATCGTCACACGCACGTAGTCGCCCGGCGCCACCCCCCGGGCGTCGGCCGTCTCGGCATCGATTTCCACGTTCTCGGCGGCGAGCACGATTTTGCCGCCCTGCTCCACCGCGTCGGCGGCGTTGGCCACGAGGTTGTTCAGCACTTCGTCTATTTCAACGCGGTTGACCCGAATGGCGCTGCGCCGGCTACCGACCTGAATGTCCACCTCGATGCCGGAACCCACGGATCTCCTCGCCCGGGTCGCAGCCTCGGCGAGGTAGCCCCAGGGTTCGATCTCCTCGGTCTCACGGCTGCCACCCGGCGCCAGCGCCAGTGCGTTCCTGACAATCTCGGCACCCCGGTCGGCCGCTTTCAACACCTGGGCCATCTCCGCCTTGCGTTCGGCTTCGGAGACGTGGTCCCGGTCTAGCCCCAGTTGGGCCAAGGTAATGACCGGCTGCAGGACATTGTTCAACTCGTGCGAGAGCCCACCCGCCAGGGTGCCCATCGCCGCCAGCTTGTAGCCTTCCCGGAGTTGCTCCTCCATCACGCGCCGTTCTCCAATCGCGTTCTCGAGGTCCGCGACGGTCTGTTGCAGCTGCTCGTTCAGATGCGTGCCTTCCCGCCAACGGCGGGCCGCGAACCAAGCAGTGACCAAGACGAGCGCGGGTACCACGGCCACGATCTCGTCGAGGTTCCAGCCCTCCGAGGCCCGTGTTGCCTCGAAGACGACCTCCACTAGATCGACGAGGATGAAAAGCACTGCAAGTATGACCAGGGCGACGACACCGACGATCAAATCCTTGGACGAAGCACTCATGCGATTTCCCGATTGTCAAAGTCGACGAGGTCGGACCGCACGGCTCCCCCATGGGAACCTTTCCGCCGTCAACGCGTTGCTGCACTCTATCGTACCGAATCACGGATAGTGTTGAACTCCTGCCAGCATGGACAACAGCATGGGCACCATCGTCGCCATCGGAGGCGGCAGCATCCGCAGGCTCGAGACCGAACCCATGGATCGCGAGATCATCGAACTCACGGGCAGGACACGGCCGCACGCGCTGTTCGTACCTACCGCCAGCAGCGATTCGGACGTGTACCGCCGGCACTTCGAGCGCGCCTACCGGGACCGCCTCGGCTGCACGACCGATGTCCTGCTTCTGCTCGGGTCAACACCGGACCCGGTGGTGGTCGCCAACAAGATCGAACGTGCCGACATCGTCTACGTGGGCGGCGGCAATACGCTCATGATGATGCGTCGCTGGCGCCGGCTCGGCGTCGACGCCCTGTTGCACGCCGCGTGGGCTCGCGGGGCTGTTCTGTGCGGTGTCAGCGCTGGCGCGATCTGCTGGTTCGAGCGCGGCCACAGCGACTCCATGGCGTACTACGACAAGACCGACTGGCGCTACATCGCGGTGGCCGGCATGGGACTCGTGGCCGGCATCGCGTGTCCGCACTACAACGGTCGCACGTACGGCGTTCCGCGCCGCCGGGACTTCCACGCAATGATGATCCGCCGGGGCGGACGAGGCCTCGGGATCGACAACCACTGCGCCGTGGTGTTCACCGCTACCGGTTTCCGTGTGATGGCGACCAAGGAGCGGTCAAGCGCGTACGCGGTGTCCGTGACGCGGCGAAGCGTGATCGAGCGCAAGCTTCCGAAGACGGCCGAGTACCTGCCCATCGAGACGCTCCACCGCGCGGCGGGCATCGCTTGACCGACGTGGATCGCACAGCGTCGCGTCCAGCGCGACGACGGCCGCTCCTTGCGGAACCCGACTTCCTGCGCCTGTGGACGGCGGGCGCGTTCGCGGCCACGGCCCGATGGCTGGAGATGCTGGCCGTCGGCATCTTCGTGTTCGAGGTCACCGGTTCGGCACCACTGGTCGCCGGGATGCTCATGCTGCGCATGCTGCCGCTCGGGCTGTTCGGCGTGTTCGGCGGCGAGATCGCCAGCAGGTTCAACCGCAAAGTCCTCCTGCTGGCGATGCTTGCGGGATCCTCGGTCGTTTCCGCGACAGTGGCGACACTTGCGCATCTCGGACAACTGGCCGTCTGGCACGTGGGGCTTGCCGCCTTCGTCGCTGGGCTCGCATGGGTGTTCGACTTTCCCGTGAGGCGCACTCTGCTTGCCGATGTCGTCGGCCGGGCCCGGCTGGGGCCCGCGATGAGCCTCGATACGGTGGCGAGTTCCGGGACGCGCATGGTGGGTCCGCTCCTCGGCGGCGCCCTCTATGCGTTCGCGGGCATGAGCGGCGCCTTCCTGCTGACCGCGTGCGCCTACGGACTGGCGTTCGTCGTGCTGCTCGGCCTGCCTTCCGTCGCCGCCCACAGCCAGGCTGCTGCGGGACGGGTCTTCGAGCGGATCGTCGGCGGGTTGCGCGACCTAAGACGGCAACCGGTCCTGCAGGGCGTGCTCGCCGTGACCGTGGTGTTCAACGTCTGGGGATTTCCGGTCATGTCGATGGTGCCAGTCATCGGCGCCGACAAGCTCGGCCTGCCACCGTTCGAGATCGGCGTGCTGGCGAGCATGGAAGGTCTCGGTTCGCTGCTCGGCGCGCTGACCCTGGCGGCTTTCGCCAGGCGGCGACAGTACCGCTTCCTCTACTTCTCCGGCGTCCTGCTCTTCCTCGCCTGCGCCGCCGTGTTCGCGCATTCGGTGCTGCCGGCGCTCACCGGCGCGCTGCTGCTGGTCCTTGGCGTGTCCATGGCGGCGTTCGCGGCGATGCAGAGCGTTCTGGTGATGCAGTACGCGGCCGCCGACAGCCGGCAGCGGATGATGGGCCTGCTCTCGGCCTGCATCGGCAGCGGGCCCATCGGCTTGGTACATCTCGGACTGATGGCGGCCTGGTTCGGCGCCAGCGCCGCCTGCACGATCGTCGCTGTGGAGGGGCTCTTGGCGCTCGGTTTCGTCGTGTTCAAGTGGCGTGCGCTGGTCCGGAGACAACCCCGGTAGCGACGTCAGATCACGATATCCAAGAGCGCCGCGAGATTGTCGTCGTCTTCGCGGACAAGGTTGACCGTCTGCAGCGCTGCGGCTTCCGACGACCGGGCGAGACCCTTCGCGCCGCCGAGTTCGTCGAAGTACACCTGGCTCGTCAGGATCTCCTTGCGCTCGAACCACACCTTGTAGTGGATGTGCTGCGCCGGCCGGGCCGCGTAGCGACCAGGGACGTAGGTCCGGAAAGCGAAGGTGCCGTTCGCGTCCGCTACCGCCTCGCCCCAATACAGGAACTCCTCGAGGAGTTCCTGCTGGCCCCGGTCCCGGGGGTGCTTGTAGCGTCCGTTGGGGTCGGCGTGCCAGATGTCGACCAACGCGCCGGCGTAGGGCGCACCACCTGGCGTCACCACCCGACCTCCGAAGTTCAGTACATCCGTCCGCGGTTCGCCGACGATCAGGTTGCTTGTCCGGTTCCTGGGACCACGCGGATAGAAGGGTCCCGTGAAGTCACGCGGGGTCCGAGCTCTCTCCGACGACGCCAACGGCACTGTGCCGCTCAGGACGCCGGCAACGACCGCTGTTTGCACCAGTCTGCGTCTATTCACAAGAATCTCCCCAACCCAACCTGCTACTCCCTACGAAGCATAGTTCGCAGTCCGTCGGTCAGAGTATCAGCAACGAATCCTCGGTGGCCCCGCGGACCGGGCCGAGAGGCACGGCAGTGTCCAAGGTGACCAGACGAGAGTCGTGGGCCGTCGCGAGTGCCAGAAGATAGACGTCGGTAAGCTGTCGGTGACCCAACAGGTGCTCGGCGTCCAGAATGTCGTCATCCAACAAGCTGATGTCATCCGCAAGAAAGCGGTGGTGCGACGTGGAGGTGGCTTCGCGCAAACGGAGCCGTGCGTCACCGACTTCGACCATATTCGGATACTTGGGCTGGGACAGGATTCTCAAGGCTCCGTTCTGCGTGATCGGGCTGGATGCCCATCCGTCTTCGACGTTGTCCCGGAACCACGAGACTACGACCGCATGATGCGCGTGATTCTCGTCAAGTAGTGCGATCAGGACATTGACGTCGAGTAGCGACAGCACAATCAGATTCCAAGCTCGTCCCTAAGCTCGTTGACAAGCTCGTTCGTTACCACGGAACCGCCAGCCGGGATCGGCCTAAACCCGTAATACTCGCGGTTGCGCCGCCGCCCGCTTGGCGCCGCTGCGCGTCTTTTCAAGGCTTCGCGCACCAAATCTGACATGAACTTGCCCGTACTCTTGTGCTCGCGTTGGGCAATTTCCTTGGCAGCCGCGAGCACGTCGTCGTCGATGTTCAGGGTGGTACGCATGTTTTCGTCCGCGGGTTGTGGTCGCAATCGTAAGTCGAACGACTATACGCATCAAGCATCAATCATCACCCAACCGACGACACCGTCGCGACGGTCTCACGGACGAGAACGCTCCTTGCGATGACCGCGTGGCGCGCTCATGTATGCTCGTGCAACACCATCGACAAGGAACCCCCATGGCGATCGACTTCACGTTCCCCGACGAGGTGGAGGACGCGCGGCTGCTTGTGCGGCGCTTCATGCACGATGTGGCGAGACCGAAGATGGCGGAGCTGTCCGCCGGCCGGGCATCCGGCGACGAGTGGCGCCAGGCGATCAAGGATCTGCGCCAGACCGCCAGGGACCAGGGCCTGTGGGCACCCCACATGCCCGAGGAGTGGGGCGGCATGGGCCTCGGCGTGACCGCCGTGGCCGCCATGTCGGCAGAAGCCGTGAAGACCAACATGGGGCCCTATCTCATAAACTGCCAGGCGCCGGACGAGGGCAACATGCACACCCTCCTGCACTTCGGTACCGATGAGCAGAAGGAGAACTGGCTAAAGCCCCTGTGCGAGGGGACCATGCGGTCGTGCTTTTCGATGACCGAGCCCGAGGTGGCCGGTTCCGACCCCACGCAGATTCAAACCGCCGCCGTGCGCGACGGCGACGACTGGGTCATCAACGGTCACAAGTGGTTCACGTCCGGCGCCCACGGCGCGGACTTCGCCATCGTCATCGCGAGGACGGATCCGGACGCCGAGATCGCCCAGGCGCGCAACAGCGCCTTCATCGTGCCCACCAGCACCCCCGGGTTCGAGATCGTGCGCGATATCTCCACCATGGGCGGCGGCGGGGGCCACCCGGAGATCCGCTACAACGACGTGCGCGTTCCCCACGCCAACATGCTCGGCGAGCAGGGCGGCGGCCACAAGCTCGGCCAGGTGCGCTTAGGTCCGGCGAGACTGGCCCACTGCATGCGCTGGCTCGGCACCATCGAACAGGCTCTGGAGATGCTGGTCGACCGGGCGCAGAAGCGCTACGCCCACGGCTCTCTCCTATCCGAGAAGCAGGGCATCCAGTGGATGATGGCCGAGAGCGCCTTGGAGCTTTATTCGTCGAAGCTCATGGTGCTGCACGCCGCCTACAAGATCGAAAACGGCATGGATTTCCGCTCCGAGGTGTCGATGGCCAAGCATCATGTTGCGAACACCCTGTGGAAGACCGTCGACCGGGCGCTGCAGGTGCATGGCGCGCTCGGCTACTCCAACGACTCCCCCTTGGCGCAGATGCTGATCCAGGCGCGCTGGTCGCGAATCGCCGACGGGTCGGACGAGGTGCACCTGATGCGCATCGCGGAGATGGTCATGCGTTCGTACAACGAGACAGGCAGCGTCAACCATGCGGTCGGCGACCTGCCGCTTTAGGCATGGTTGTCGTCACCGAAGACAACGGCGTACGGACCATTGCCCTCAACCGGCCCGAGGTGCTCAACGCCTGGAACAACCAACAGTACGACGAGGTCACCGAAGCGCTGCTGGCGGCCGAGCGCGACGATGCGTGCCGAGTGGTCGTCATGACCGGAACTGGGCGGGCGTTCAGCGCGGGCGCCGACCTATCGTCGTCGGCCTACGCGGACGACCCTCCGAAGCACGGCATCCGAGGGTTCCTGCGGACGGTCGTGGATTTTCCGAAGCCGTTCTTGCTCGGCATCAATGGTCTCGGTGTGGGCATCGGCGCCACGCTGGCCGGTCTCGCCGATGTTGCCTACATGGCCGAGAGCGCACGTCTGCGTTGTCCATTCACGGAGCTCGGCCTGGTCGCGGAGGCGGGTAGTACCGTGATGTTCCCCGCGCTCATGGGCCGGCAGCGGGCCATGTGGTTCCTGTTGAGTTCCGAGTGGATGAGCGCCACGGAGTGCAAGCAAGCCGGACTCGTTCTCGACGTCTACCCGGACGACGGGTTTCTCGCGGCTGTACAGGCGCAGGCGGCGAAGCTGGCGGCGTTGCCCACCGCGTCCATCGCCGGGATCAAGCGCCTGATCGTCGATCCGGGTCGTGAGCACCTGAAGGCGGTGATCGACACGGAAAACGCGACCATCCGCAGTCTCCAGGGGCAGCCTGCCAACCGCGAGGCCATCGCCGCTTTTCGGGAGAAACGCAAACCCGACTTCTCGTCCCTATAGCCACGAGGTCGCTCGTCGCTGCCAGGCTTTTGGCGTCAGGGGAGCGAAGGCGGTAGGTTGGGCTTAGGACTCGGGCCCGTACTGCCGATAGTCTGCCGCCCTTCGCGGGTCCGTCTCCGTGAAGTGGTAGTAGAGCATCCTACCGATTTGCCGACGGGTCCCCGCCGACTCGGCACTCTCGAATAGCTGTTCGAGCAGATCGAACCTCTCCTCAAAGCCGAGAACCGGTGCGACTCGCGCCACGATGGCGTCACGGTAGGCGCCCGACGGCAGATACAGCAACTCCCGTGTCGCCGCGTCCGGATCGCCGTTGCTCCACCTGCCAAATGCGGCACTCACGGCCTCGATGCGGGCCGACTCGTTTGGCAGCAGACTCGCCCACTGAAGGGTCCTTCGGGGCGCGTGCATCGCTTCCGCGTTCGCCACCGCCCGCGCCGCCGCGACCAGCAGGTCGCGATCCTCGATCCTCTCCATCATTCCCTTGGCCATGGCAAGGTCGTTGGACGCGAGACGTGCCATGAGTCCGGTCATGGCCTGCTCGCGCTCCCTGCCTTCAATGGATGCCACCCAGTCCAGCGCCCGATCCGGGTCGTGGTTGGCCAACCCCGTGGCAAGGATTCCGGCAAGTCCATGGCGACGCGCCGGTTCGAGCGTTCCATGCCAGTTGATCAATGCCTCCACGTCGTCGTTCCCGAGGTTCGTATTGTAGGGCTGCAAGCCTTGGATCAGACCTTGCTCCGCGTGGCTGCGCAGGTGTTGCGGCATCGTGTCGATGAACGCGATGGCATGCGTGATTCCCTGCCTGGTCAGCGACCTCATGAGGCCGTAGGTCAGCGATCGGACGTTGGTTGTCCGGTCCTGCTCCGCAAGCCAGGCGGTGGCGGCCGAGGCGTCGTCGGCCGCCCACTGTTGAAAGGCAATGCTCTGGATCATCTGGGAGAGCTGGAAACCATCGATCGCCGCAGCCGCCTCCATGGCGGCTACCGGATTCTCCGTCGCCCAGGCGTGCGCCAAGTTTGCCAGGCGCCCGAAACGTCCCTGCCCCTCCATATCGAGCGCCGATTGCCAAGCCGATGCATAGTCCTCGGCATCGCGCCGCTGGTCCTCCTGCCGCCGGATGGCGGCAATCATGCTCTCGCCGTCCAGCTGCTTCGCGATCGCCTCCAAACGCCAGTCCGGCAGATCCAGGTCGATGAAGGCGCGCATGGCGTGCATCCTCGCGGTTCTTGCCAGGGTCGCCGCGTGGGCGACGGCCGCGTCGAGATCCGCGTGCGCCCAGGCTCGATACACGGCCACGATCCAGGACGGCCGGCCGTCGGATTCGATGACGTGGTCCACGGCGGCCTGTGGGTCGAGCGCCGCGAAGCGAATGTAGAGAACCCTGGCCACATCGTAGCGATGAGGGGTCGACGGTAGGGTGGGTACTTCGCCGAGCAGCCCCTCTATTCGCGCGGCGCTCGCATCCGCAATCAGGTCGTAGAGTCCGGCATTGCGTTCGAAGTCGTCCGCGACCATCGCGATGTCAGCCAGACTGCGCGATGGAGCCGCTGTCGGTTCCGGTTCGTCCATCGGAGTCGGCAGCGGGCTTAGGGTCGATGCGGTGTCCAAGCCGGACTCCGTGCGCTCGAATACGAACCAGGCTAGGGTGATGCCGAGGACTACGCCGACGGTTCCGGCCAAGGCAAGTCCTTTCCACATGAGTGGTGATCCGGATCAGCTGTCCGAAAACGGATTGTGCGCGCCAGGCGAGCGATTGTCATTGCCTGGCGATGTGACGCCCCATTCCCGGCTGCGACTGCCAAGATCGGCGCACGGCAAGTCCGTCTACCTGGACGCGGCCTCCAACGCCTCCCGGTAGAACTCGGCCTTCTCCGCGTCGCCGCTGCGCGTGAAGGAGGCCATCAGCATTCCCGCCACCGTTCGCCGAGCTTCGCGCGAGTCGATCGTCTCGAACAGGCGTTCGACCAGGTCGGGCCGGTCGATCAACAACGAACCCGCAACGGACTTCGCCAACTCGTCGCGCACCGATCCGGCGCGCAGGTCCATTAGCTCGCCGATGGCTTCTTCAGGCTTGTCGCGGGCCCAAGACCGGAAGACCTGCTGAACCAATTCCGCTCGTTCGGCTTCGGACTCGAATGACCGGGCCCAATCGAGTGCCGCGCGAGGATCGTGCCTCGCCTGGCTGTAGAGCAACGATTTCGCCGCCTCAAGCCGATCCGCGTCGTCCATGCCCATGACGATTCGTCTCGCCGACTCGGGGTCGGTTCGGCCGACAGTCGACATGACGCTGCCGATCGCTGTTTCCCGTGCTTCGCCGGCGAGGGAACGGGCCCAGGATAGGGCGCGTTCCGGGTCTCGCCGTGCGAGCGAAAGCGCCAGCATCATGACATGGTCCCGGTTGAACTCCGCCGTCGAGTACCAGTCGAGGACCATGTCGATGTCCGCATCGCTCACGTCGACGTTCGATGACGCCAGCGTGCGGACCAAACCCTGTTCGGCGTACTCGCGAACGTGGTCCGGCATGGCGTCGAGGCTCGAGATCGCGTCGGCCATACTGTTTCGGGCGAGCGTGACCATCATGGTGGAGGTCATGGATTGCAGACTGCTCGACGGCTCCTGCCGGGACAACCAGGCAACCACACCAATCGGATCCTGCGCGGTCCAGATCCTGGTCACGGCCATCTGCATCGCCATCCGGATCTGGCCTTCGGTGGCCGAAGCGGCGTCGATCGCCGCCGCGGGATCCCGCGTGGCCCACTCCGTCGCGATCTGGGTGAGACGCTGCAGGCGCAGCCGCGTGTCGACTTCGCCCAGCGCTTCCTGCCAGACGGAGGGGAAGTCGGTTTCCCCGCGTGCGAGAGATTCTCTTGTCTCCATGGCGGCGACGACATGTTCGGCGTCGAGTTGCCGTGCGATCGCCACGCGTTTCCCGTCCGGCAGTTCCAGCTCCAGGATGGTCCTGGTCGCGATGGCCTTGGCGTCGGCGTCCAGTCTTTCGGCGCGGGAGACGGCGGCATCGAGATCGGCGTGTGCCCATGCGCGGAACACAGCCGCTAGCCACGACGTCCGGTAGGCGCCGTCGAGCATGTGGTCGACGGCCGATTGGGGATCGATGGCCGCGAACCGGACGTATATGACGTGCTTGATGTCGTAGCGATGCGGCGTCGACGGGAGCGCGTCGGTCAAGGCGAGCAGTTCGTGCACCCGATCGAGGTCGGCGTGGGCGAGGTGAGCGTAGAGCGCCGTGTTGCGATCGAAGTCGTTGGCGATCGCTGCGATCTGGGCCAGTGATGGGGATGGGGCGGGGGCGGGCGCGGCAACCGTAACCGGTTCGTCAGGGACTTCACGCGTGTCCAGTGACGGCGGAGCCTCTCGGTCGAGGACCGACCACGCCAACAGAACACCGACGCCGATACCGACAACTCCGACTGCGGTCAGTCTGATCCACATGAAGGTGCATCATAGACCTGCCAGCGGGTTCCGCAACACGCTCCGGCGGCGAAACGGATCGCCGCCGGAACTATTCGAGGCTGCTACTCCGCCTGCTCCGCCTTCGCCAGCTTGTTGGCGAAGTCACCCCCCCGGAAAAAGGACGTCTTGTCGAGGTCGACGTGACGCCGCATGGCCGCGTTGATGTCCTCCGGCGACAGCGCTGCGATGGCGGCTTCGCGGGCGGCGATGAATGCCATGTCGCGGTCGAGGAACAGGTTGCCGGTCAGGATCGAGGCGATGGTCGAGTCGCTTGAGCGGCGTCGCTGTGCGGCGTCGAGCCAGCCGCGCTTGGCCGCGTCAACTTCGTCGGCGGTGAATCCCTCCTCCAGGACTTTGGCGATCTCCTCCTTGTACGCCGCAACCACCTTGTCACCGTTTTCTGGCGCGAAGATCGCATAGCCCTGGAAGGTGCCGATCTCGTCTATGGAGCTGGCGCCGAATTGCGAGCCCACACCGTAGGAAAGGCCTTCTTCCTGGCGAATCCGGGTGGCGAGCCGGGAGTTCAGGAACCCGCCGCCCAGCATGTAGTTGCCGATCACCATTGCCGGATAGTCCGGGTGATCGTCGCGCATCTGGATGCGCTGGAAGACGTAGAGCACGGCGTTCGTTTTGTCGGGAGTCTCGATGTCGAGGCTCTCGGCCGGGACTTCCGCGAATGGACGGTCCACGCGTGCGTACGCCTCCTTCGCCTCCCAGTCGCCGAAGGCTTCCTCGAGAACGGGGACGATCTCGTCGGGGTCGAAGTCGCCGACTACGGCAATCGTGCCACCTTCCGCTCCGTAGAAGGACGACCAGAACTCCCTGGCCTGGTCCACGGTCGCGGCCTCGTAGCGTTCGATCAGTTCATCGAAGGTGGGCGTGTAGAAGACGTGATCCTTGCCGTAACCGCTGTTGACGTGCCGGTTCAATGCGTTCGAAGTGCGACTCTGCGGTTCGGACCGCTGCGCCTCGATGCCGGCTAGGTTCTCCTCCCGGAGTAGTTCGAACTCGTCCGGATCGAAGGCCGGCTCGCGCAGGATTTCCGCGGCCAGGCGAATGGCGGCGGGCAGGTTTTCTCGAACCGTGGTTGCGGAACCACCGACGGACAGGGCGCCGCCGTTGACCCCGCCGGCAACCTTGAGGCGGATCAACTCGTCGGTGACCTCCTGCCGCGACCGCTTGGCGGTGCCGCGCATGAGCATCGATCCGGCAAGCGATGCCGTGATGTCCTTGCCCATCAGGGACTGCTCCGTGCCGTGGCGGAACTGGAAGCTGGCGGTGACCACGTCACCCCGGTTCTCCTTGGGCAGGAGCGCCACTTCGACACCGTTGGACAAGCTCAGGATGGTGGTTCGGGCGGCGATGTTCTCCGGGGTTGGTTCGAACGCTTCCCCGGCGGAAACGGCTTCCCGGCCTTTGTAATCGCCGACGAGCGCGACAATGTCCGGCGTCGGATCGATATTCGCCCGCGCCGGCGTCTCCTCGGTCGGATGGAAGTAGCCGATCGTGCGGTTCGACGCCTTGAGGTACTTCTCGGCCACGGCGACCACGTCTTCCGGGGTGACCGTCTCCAGCCGGTCCCGATGCAGGAACATCAGGCGCCAGTCGCCCATGGAGGCCCATTCGCTGAGGTCCAGCGCGATACGGTTCGGGTTGTTGAAGGCGAGTTCGAAATTGGCCGCGAAGTTCGACTTGGCGCGTTCCACCTCCTCCTCGGTCGGGGGTGCGTCCGTCAGGCCGTGGAGGGTGTCGAGCATGGTCTCGGTAGCCGTGGCCAAGTCGTCTTCCTGGCGTACTCGGACGGAGGCCATCAGCACACCCGGATCCCGCAGCTGCAACGCGTAGGCGCTGGAGCCCGCGGCGAGGCCCGGTTCGACGACGTTCTTGTAGAGCCTTCCGGCCGGCTGCGTGCTCAGCACGTACGCCATGACATCCAGGGCAGCGAAATCCTCGTGAGAGCCGGCGGGGACGTGGTACGCAGCCATCGCCCATTGCACGTCGCCCACCCGGCGCAACGTCACGGTGCGTTCGCCATCCTGGGCGGGTTCCGCCGTGTAGGTCTCGAACAGTTGGTTCGACCCGGTGCGGTCCGGACGTGGAATCGCGCCGAACTCCTCTTCGATCAACTCGATCGCACGATCCGGGTCAAACTTGCCGGCGACGATCAGGATCGCGTTGTCCGGCTGGTAGTACTTCCGGTAGAAGCCCTGGAGCCGGTCGATCGGAACGTTCTCGATGTCGGCCCGGGCGCCGATGGTCGAGTTGCCGTAGTTGTGCCATTGAAAGGCCGCCGACATGATCCGCTTCTGCAACACGCCGCTTGGACTGTTCTCGCCGCGTTCCCATTCGTTGCGCACCACGGTCATCTCGGACTCAAGGTCCTCAGCCGAGATGAAAGAATTGATCATCCGGTCGGCTTCGAGCTCGATCGCCCACGCCAGGTTGTCTTCCGTGGCGGGGAACGTCTCGAAATAGTTCGTGCGGTCGAACCACGTGGTCCCGTTCGGGGCTGCGCCGCGTTCCGTCAGTTCGGCGGGAATGTCCGGATGGTTCGGCGTGCCTTTGAAGACCAAGTGCTCAAGCAGGTGCGCCATTCCCGTCTCGCCGTACCCTTCGTGCCGGGAGCCGACGAGGTAGGTGATGTTGACGGTGATCTGCTGCTTGCTCTGGTCCGGGAACAGCAGGAACCGCAATCCGTTGTCGAGGCGGTACTCGGTGATGCCTTCCACGCTCGCCACCTTGGTGGCCGTGGTCTCGGACGCGTCCTGTTCCTGTGCGGCGGTGATCGTCGCCCAGGCACCCAGCAAGGTCGCCAGGGTAATCCACACGAACAGTCTGGTTGAACTCATGGTCTGTCGCTCCAAATGCTGACTGGGTCGGAGAGGCGGAAAGGGCGGCAAGCCTATCACGCGACCCGTAGCGCCTGCTTGAAGTAGACGCATCCCCGCGGCCAGTCGGACTCACCGCGCCGCCGCGGACTGTCAGCGTGCGGTAAGGTAGTTGCTGCAAGGGGTTTTCGGTGGCTCCGCCGATCACGCCGATCGCGTGTAGCCGGGGTATGGGATGTTCCTGAACGACATCAAGGTATTGGACATCGGCTCATACGTCGCCGGGCCGGCAGCGGCGACGGTTATGTCCGATTTCGGTGCGGACGTGGTGAAGATCGAACCGCTGGACGGCGACCCCTACCGCACCCTGCTCGGCGGCGTACTGGCCGAATACCCGAACTTCTTCTGGGATCAGGACTCGCGCAACAAGCGCAGCCTCGCCATCGACTTCACCACCGCGGGCGGCCGCGAGGCCATCGACCGCCTGATCCGCCGTTCGGACGTGGTGATAACGAACTACCGGCCGGAACTGCTCGTCCGCCTGAGGCTCACCTACGAAGATGTCAAAGCACTCAACGAGTCGGTGATCTACGGGCAGGTCAACTCCTACGGTCTGGAGGGTTCCGACGCGAACCGCACCGGCTTCGACGCCACAGGTTGGTGGGCACGAAGCGGGCTCATGGACGCGGTCCGCCGCCCGGGTTCCCCGCCCGCCGTGTCCACCCCGGGCATGGGCGACCACCCCACCAGCATGTCGCTCTTCGGCGGCATCATGGCCGCGCTCTACCGCCGACAGACCACGGGTGCGGGCGCACACGTTCACACCTCGCTGGTGGCCAACGGCGCGTGGTCCCACTGCATGATGATCCAAGGCGCGTTGATCGGCTTCGACCTGTCGGACCAGCGCTCCCCGGACGACGTCAGCCGTGCGCCCCTCGCCACCATGTACCAGACAGGCGACGACCGAACCATCTTGCTCAGCGTTCTCAACCCCGAGAAGGAGTGGCCGAAGTTAGCGGCGGCGTTAGGCCACGAAGAGTGGATCGACGATCCCCGTTTCGTAGACCGTGCCACGCGATACGAGCACCGGGAAGCGCTCTACGACTTGCTGGTCGCCGCGTTCGCAGCGGACACCGCGGATAACTGGCGAGTGAGACTCGACGCGGCCGGCGTCACCTACTCCGTCGCGCAGACCATGTCCGAGGTCGTCAACGACGAACAAATGTACGTCAACGACGTGCTGACGGAGGTCGAACCCGGCGACCACTTCTACGCCTACACCGTTAACAGCCCGTTCTGGATGAGCGGCGCGGAGAAACGCACACCCCGGCTCGCCCCGGACATCGGCGAACACACCACCGAAGTGCTTCTCGAGATTGGTTTCACCGACGCCGAGGTCGAGGGGATGCTAGCGGAGGGGATTGCCCGGCAGCGGGAAGGGGACTGATTACCGATCAGGCGTCGTCCGGCTGGAAGTCACCGGTATTCCTCCGCGTCGTGCAGTAGGTCGGCACGTCCCTAGGCCCCCCGGAAAACCAGTCGCCATGAGAATCGGTCACCTGCCACGCCAACCCGCTCCTCCCCATCTTGTTCTTTCACCACCATCGACTCCGCCAGGCTTGCACCAACTTCCGGTGTGTCAGAATGACGGTCGACACAGCACACGGAGACCAAGTGCGGTGACGAAGCCGCAAATCCCAATGTCGGCGTCGCTGCTTCCCCAGCAGCGGGTCTTCGCCGTTACCGACCTTGGCGAGCGTCCGGAGCCATTCGATAGCGTGGTTGGATATGGCGAGCAACCGCCTTCAGTGGAACTGCCCAACGGCCCGCCAAGACCAAGGTACCTAGGACAGGTCGAATGGGCCTGGTCCCCCGCGAACGTGCGCGTTGATGCCTACTACCTCCACAAGGGAAGGCACTATTGGATGCTCTGGATACGCTCATACGACGACAACTGGGAGGAGTGGAACTGGTTGCCGGTGGGGTACGTGCCACGTCGCCAGGCGAGCCGTAGAGAGGCCGCCGTGTATCTCCTGGTGGATTTCTGGCGGTTCGAGAAAGCGCAACGCAATCGCGAGCACTACCACTGGATCAACGAGACTGATGAACTAGATACATCCGACTTCAGGACGATTGGTATGTTGGTCTGGCCGGAGGATACTGAACGACCCCGCGTCTCCAGGTGAACTGTCGACCACATCGATTGGCTTCTGATGGCCCTCTCTCCCGTGATGGCGATCGGCTTCCACGCCGACAACGCGTCGCGTAGAGACGCACCGGCGCCTTCGTCCAGGAGCAGCTGTCGCCGTACCTCAACCGCCACCGCCCGTGCCTGTTCGCCACCGAGCGCACCGGTGCCAACGACCGCGTCAAGCGCGTCTACCGGGCCCGGGACGTCCGCACGCCCTACGACAAGCTGCGCTCCCTGCCCGGCGCCGACGCATGCCTGCGGCCCGACGTCTCCTTCGCGGCACTCGACGCCGAGGCCCATGCCCTGAGCGACCTGCAGGCCGCCCGGGCGCTCAACGCCGAACGCGCGCGGCTGTTCCGCACCATCGGCGCCTGGCCCGATGTCGCGTGAATGCTCGATCCATGATCCGGCACCGCGTTTTCCACCGCCTGCCCACCGCCGCTTTACTGTCTGAGGGGATCGCGGCCGTGGAAAGCCCGTGGAAAACGCTCCTCGGCAAACGAACGCCGTACGGTTCGGCCAGGGTCCCCGGCCCCGCCAGAGCCTCGTCGCCACGCCAAACGTCCACCAACCTCCCCGCCTATGCGTCCGGCCCGTATAGGCTCACCTTCTTATTGGAATACGCTGTCGCGCGAACCCGATACTCGTCGTTGTTGGGACTACATTTTGAAATAAAAACAAAGACAAACACCAAATATACTGATATTATATACAGTATCTATCGCGTCACTTGCATGGGTGGTCACAACGATGTTGCTAGCCTCCGCAGAAACCGGGCGATACGCCGGGCTCATTCCCGAAGACCCCGACGATTCCGGCCTGGAAGAAGCCCCCGAACTCGACTTCATCCCCGACGGTCCCGCCGAACTGCGTTGTACCGTTGTGGAAATGGCCGCCCACATCAACCTCGCCGACTGGCGGTTCATCAAACTCATCGCCGCCATGGACCGCAGACGCGGCTGGGCCGAACGGGGCTACTGCAATCTCGGCAACTGGCTCGACCATCGCTGCGGGCTCGGGCCCTGCGCCGCCCGGGAGCGCATCCGCATCGGTCGGGCGCTCGAACGGTTGCCGCGCATCGACGCGGCGTTCCGCGACGGGATTCTGAGCTACTCGAAGGTGCGCGCCATCACCCGGGTGGCCACGCGGGAGACCGAGACGACGTTGCTAGCGATCGCCGGGCGCAGCAGCGCGGCGCAACTGGAGAGCCTGGTCAGAACCTACGAACGTGTTGACGGGGACGACGGGGACGACGGGGAACGGATCCGCAGCGAGGAGCGGCGCGGTTTGAGTTGGCGCTACGAGGACGGCATGTTGGTGGTCACCGCAGCGGTGCCGGCGGAGCGGGGCGCGCTCCTGATCGAGGCGCTGCAGAAGGTTGTCGATGCCCGGACGGACGAACGGGAGGCACACTACCAGTCGCTGCTGGCGGAGGACTACGGTGCCGTTGCCGTGGCGGCGGATGCCGAAACCGTTGCCGAGCCGACGGCGCCGGAACCGGTCGCGAACGACAGGGCGAACGCTTCGGGAGAGGTCGCGTCTGCGGGGGATGGGCAGAACCGCGACGACGCCGCGATCACCCGGCCCACCATGCTCGCCGACGGTCTCGGCGACGTTTCCGCTGAAACCGAGTGTGCAACCGGGAATGTTGCCGGCGACCTGTCCGCAGGGGCGGATGACCTACCGGCCTCGTTGGTGTTCGAACTCTCGACCACCGGCCAACGCTACGCCGATGCGCTGGTGGACATGGCCGAGCACTACCTGGCGAAGGGCCCAAGCCGCCGGGAACGGCGCACCGGTCAGCGCTACGAGGTGGTGCTCACCATCGGGCGCAACGAACTCGCCAAACGGGCGTCAGTAGGCGGTGCCCGCTACCATGTCGACCCGGACTGGGGCATCGACGAAGAGGACGCGCGCCAAGTCGCCTGCGACGCCGACGTCTCGGAGTTTATCCAGGATGCGCAGGGCAACCTGCTGAACTACGAACGCCGGCAGCGCATCGTCCCCGCGCGGCTGCTTCGAGCGCTGAAGTTGCGCGACCACAACCGCTGCCGCTTCCCCGGCTGTCCGCATCAGAGGTACGTCGAAGCGCACCACGTCGAGCACTGGATTGACGGCGGCGAGACGCGGTTGGACAACCTGGTGCTGCTGTGCAGCGCGCATCACCGGCTGCTGCACCACGGTGCCTTCCACATCACGGTCGAGGACGATGGCTTCGTGTTCGTCAGCCGGCATGGGGAGGTGATCGAACCGGCGCTGCGACCTCAGTTCGCGGCTGTTCCGGACGTGTTTCCGATGAATTCCAACTACTGCTCGGACTCGGCTATACGCATGGGAAGCAGCGTCGCTGACCAATCGTCGGGGCTCTCGTCCTAGGTACCACTCGACCACAGAGACACGAGGATCGAGATCGGTTTCACCGACGCCGAGGTCGGGGGGATGCTTGCGGAGGGGATTGTCCGGCAGGGGGAAGGAAACTAACCCAACAATCAGTCGTCACCCGCCGGTGTCGCGCGTTCTTCCAAACCGTGGGGCGTTGCCGGCGCCATCGCCGAGCGCGCCGGTCAGCCCGTCTCCGCCGGACAGCGCCTCGTCGGGTTGCGCGGCACGAGGCGCGCTCAAGTCACCCCAATGTTGGGGACGCGCCGTCGCGGCACCCCTTGCCACAATCCAAGGCCATGTTCGCATCTCCCAGGCATGCTTGCGCTGTGCTGTTCGCCATCGCGCTCGCGGCTACGGCAACGGCCAGGGGTGATTCGGAAGTCGTCTTCGTACCCGTGTATCAACTCCAGCCACAAGCAGTGGCAGCGGCCAACACGTGCTGGCCGGACGCTCCGGCCGGTGCCGAGGTACTTTGCGTGTCGGGGCCGGAGCACTTGGCGCTCGAAGCCACCCTATCGCTCGGCAGCGCGACCTCCACCCAAGTGACGGCGCGCCTTCGCTCCAGCGACATTTCGGCGCTAGCGGGCGCGGACTACCACGCCATCAACCGGCTGGTCTCCTTCGCACCCAACACCACCGAACAACGGATCGACATCCCGCTCATCAACGACCTGATGGACGAAGACCGCGAGACCTTCACGATCGAACTTCACGACAAGAGCGACGAGCAACGGCTCCCGCTCGACTACATCCACGTCACGATCCTCGACGAGGATGGGGTCACGATGACGGTTCGCAACGCGAGGGCCAACGAGTCGAAACGAGAAATACTGCATTTCATAGACCTCAGCGAGGGCGTGACGTGGCCGATCAGGTTCCGCGCGAAGACGGTGGACGGAACGGCGACCGCGCCCGAGGACTATTCGCCGCGCGACCGTAGCGGAACGCACGTTCCCGACCTGGAACCGGGCGAAATACTGACCGGTGTCTACCGAATGCACCCCATCGTCGACGACGCGGTCGACGAGCCGGACGAGACGTACACACTGAGGATAACGGGTCTCGCAGGCGTTAGACGCGCCACCCGCGAGGGCACGATGACCATCATCGACAACGACCCGACCTCGACAAACATCCTGCTCACCGCCGAACCGCCGCGGGTGTCGGAAGGCGACGGCGGGACCGATGTGAAGGTCACGGCGACGCTCGACGCGAGCGCCCGGACACGAGACACGACGGTGACGGTTTCGGTGTCAGCGAGCGGCAACGCCGGCGCCGTGGACTTCGTCGAGGTGGGGAACTTCACCATCACGATCGCGGCGGGTGACACGAGTGGCGTGGGAACCTTCACACTAGAACCGGTCGATGACCGCGTGGATGAGTTGGACGAGACGGTCACCGTCAGCGGAAACGCCGACCTCCCCGTGACGGCCGACATGATCGAGCTGGTGGACGACGACGACAGTTCCGAGGCGGTCATCCTCTCGGCGAGTCCGGGCAGGATCTCGGAGCGCGATGGCGCCAGGACCATAGCCGTTACGGCGACGCTGGACGCCAGCGCCCGCACAGCGGATACGACGGTCAGCGTGTCGGTGACGGACAGCGGTAGGCGGGATGCCGTGGACTATGTTGCGACGGAGACGGGCTTCGAGATCACCATCGCGGCCGGCGCGACTGCGGGAACGCGAGCGTTCACCGTGACCCCGGAGGACGACGATGTCGACGAGCGGGACGAGCGTCTCCACATCGACGGCACCTCGGACCTGTCGGTGACGCCGACATCGGTGACGCTGACGGACGACGATCAGACGTCGACGGAGATCGTCCTGTCGGCCGTGCCGGCGACGGTGACGGAAGGTGCGGGGACGACGCCGGTGGAAGTGACCGCGACATTGGACGCAGGTGCACGCGTGGAGGAGACCACGGTTACGGTTTCGGTGGCGGGCAGCGGCGACCCTGACACGGTGGACTTCAGGGCCGTGCCCGACTTCGTGATGTCGATCGCGGCGGGGGCCACCAGCGGCCGGGGGTCGTTCAACCTTGTTCCGGTCGACGACGATGTGCAGGAGGTGGCCGAGACGCTGTCGGTGTCGGGCAGTGCCGATCTCCCGGTGTCGGCCACTTCGGTCACGATCACGGACAACGACGTCGCATCGGACAGCATTGTTCTTTCCGTGTCGCCACCGGTGGTTTCCGAGGGGGCCGGTGCCGTAACGGTGAGGGTGACCTCGTCTCTGAACGGTGCGGTGCGGGAAGTGCAATCGGTGGTAACCGTGTCCGTAGCTGGCAGCGGCGACCCGCTGGCGGTTGACTTTCGACCGGTTGCCGACTTTACGGTCGCGGTCGCCGCCGGTGCGACAAGCGGAACCGGGACGTTCACGCTGGAGCCGTTGGACGACGCGACGGTTGAGATGGACGAGACGCTGACGGTGACGGGGCAGTCCGACCTGCCCGTCGAGTCGACGACAGTGCGCCTGGCCGACGACGACGAGCCGTCGACCCGGATTCTGTTGTCCGCCCATCCTGACCGGGTCTCCGAGGGCGACGGCCCGACCCCGGTGACGGTGACGGCGACCCTGGACCGGGCACTGAGGCAACAGGCGACTTCGATCGCGGTGTCGGTATCGGGGAGCGGGGATGGAGGCGCGGCGGACTTCGCTGCGGTTCCGGACTTTGCGATCACCATTGCCGCCTACGAGGCGAGCGGCATGGGGACGTTCACGCTCGAGCCGGAGGACGACACGACCGTGGAGACGGACGAGGAGTTGACGATAGCAGGCATGTCCGATCTGTCGGTGACTCCGGCGACGGTCACGCTGGCGGACGATGACGAGGTGTCTACGCGCATCCTGCTGTTCCTAGCAGTCGATCCGCCCCGGGCCTCCGAAGGCGACGGCGAGATCCGCGTGACCGTGACCGCCGCCCTCGACAAGGGCGGGCGGGCGGAGAACACCCGGATCACCGTGTCGGTGGCCGGTCGCGGCGACCCGGACGCGGTTGACTTCCTCCCTGTGCCGGACTTTGAGATCGTGATTCCGGGAGGCGCGTCGGACGGCACAGCGACGTTCACCATCACGCCGGTAGACGACCTGGTCGTGGAGGCGGACGAGTTGCTGACGGTGTCGGGCGAGTCCGACCTGCCGGTGACGCCGGCGACCATGGAACTGCTGGACGACGACGAAATGCCGGAGCGTGTCCTGCTGTCGGTCGATCCGGCGTGGGTCTCCGAGGGCGAGGGCCCGGTGACGGTGGCGGTGACGGCGTCGCTGGACCGGGGTCTGCGGCAGGAGGCAACGACCGTAGCCGTGTCGGTGGAGGGTAGCGGCGACCCGGACGTGGTGGATTTCGCCTCCATCCCGGACTTCCGAATCACCATCGAGGCCAACGCCCCGAACGGCACAGGCACGTTCGTGATAACTCCCGAGGACGATGACGAGGACGAAGCGAACGAGACGCTAACGCTGACGGGCGAATCGGACCTGCCGGTCTCGCCGACCTCAATGGTTCTGGCCGATGACGACGAGATGGCGATACGCGTCCTCTCCATCGCCGACGCGGAGGCGGACGAGAGCGCGGGCGAAGTACGGTTCGAGGTGACATTGGACGGCCCAAGTCGCTCGGAAGTGACGGTGGGTTACGCGACGGCGGACCCGGCTATGTCCGTTGACGCGGTGGCCGCGGCGGGCGGCGACTACGAGATCTCGGCGGGGACGTTGACGTTCACACCGGGTGATGTGACAGGGACGATCCAAGTAGCCGTTGTCGACGACGACCTGGACGAGCCGGACGAAGTGTTCGCGGTGGTTCTTTCCGACGTGCAAGGGGCAGCGACCCTCGGCACCGTCTCGGCCGTCGGTACGATCCGGGACGACGACGAACCGCCGGCGCTGACGGTGGAGGATGCGGCGGGGAACGAGGACGTGGGGGCGCTGGAGTTCGCAGTTACGCTGAGCGCGCCGAGCGGAGTCGAAGTGTCGGCCGCCTACGCAACGGCCGACGACTCCGCGACGGCGGGCAGCGACTACACGGCGGCGGCAGGCACCGTGGTGTTCCTCCCCGGCGAGGTGTCGCAGACGATCCGCGTGGCGATCCTGGACGACGAAGTGCACGAGGCAGACCAGGAGACTTTCGAACTGTCGCTATCGGCGCTCGTCAACGCCACGGCGGCGCAAGCGTCCGCCACGGGCACCATCCGCGATGACGATCTCGCGCCGCCGAGCATCGTGGGACAGTTGCCACCGGCGATGCTCTGCGTCGGGGGAGCAGCGTACGAAGTGGACCTTGCGGGCCACTTCCGCGGAGACGAACTACGGTATTCCGCGGTCTCGTCGGCACCGGAGGTCGCGACGGTCGCGGTTCACGGAAGTCGGCTTACCGTAGTCGCGGTGGCCGAGGGCGAGGCATCCGTGACGGTGACTACGGCCAACGACTCGGGGTCGGTCGAGAGCTCCCTGGGGGTGCGCGTCGTCACGGACGCCGCGGAGCTTGAAGCGGTGGACTGGGTGCTCGCGTCCATCGCGCGGGGATTCCTGAGCAGCGTGACCGGAACGGTGCAGGCCCGCTTCACCGAGCGGCCCGCCCCGCAAACGCAAGGCGACGCCCCGGCTGCTCCGCACGGCCGAGCATCGGAGGTGGCGGACCTCGGCAGAGTCACTGGAATCCGGCGGTCCGGACCGCCAACGCATCGCAGCCGATCCCTTGAGTGGAATCCACTCATCGGGTCCCGGATCGCCGGGACCCACAGGTTCAACGCGCAGAACCAGATCCCCCGTGGAAGCAGCGTTCCCGTCTCGTTCTCACTGGACTCCGGGCAGTCCGGCTCGACCGGTCCGTCGTGGTCCGTCTGGGGACGGGGCGACCGGCAGAGTTTCGACTCGGGCAGTGGCCGAAGTTCCCACGACGGCGGTCTCGAAACGGTGCAACTGGGTGCCGACGTCCGCGTGGGCGACTGGTTGGCCGGCGTCTCGGTGGCGCGCAGCAGGGCCGAGGCGGACTACCGCTTCATGCGCTCCGCAGAGGCCTGTGGCGGGACCGGTATGGGCGAGGGCATGGTCGATGCCCAGTTCACGAGCGTACATCCGTACGCGGGACGGCAGGTCGGCAACGGCTGGGCCTGGGCGGCCCTCGGTGCCGGCCACGGCGACGTTTCCGTGGAACGCTGCGCGACCGGACTCCGACGCGACACGGATCTGTCCATGCGCCTGGCGGCCGCGGGCGGCCGACACCCGTTCGCTGGCGGGCGGGTGGTCGAGGTGTCGGTCGTGGAAGAGGTTGGCGTGCTGGCGGCAACGACCGGCGATGTTCTGGGGCCGCTCGGTGACCGATCGGTCACCGTGGGTCAGGCCAGGCTCGGGTTGGAGGCGGCCGGCATCGTCCCGCAGGGCTGCGAGTGCTCGCTGTCGAGCTTCGTGCGGGGGTTCGCACGCGGAGATTGGGGCGACGGGGCGACCGGAGCGGGCCTGGAACTGGCTGCAGGCCTACGCTTCAGAAACCTACCGCGCCGCTTGGCCATCGATGCCGAGATCCGCACACTTGTGGCGCATTCCGCAGAACATGCCGCGGAGCTGAGCGCGAACGCGGGCTTGTCGCTCCTGCCCCGCACGGACGGGACGGGATGGCAGGGCGCATTGACATGGCGGCGGGGGGCGACGAGCGGCGTTGACGCTCTAGTGAACCGCTCTGCAACGCGAACTTTGTGGTCGGGGAGGTCGTCGGAGGCGAAGCCGAACGGGATCTCGGCAAGCCGGCTCGGCTACGGGATCGCCTTGCGGCGCGGCATGGCGACGCCGTTCATGGAATTCGACGTCGGACGTTCCGACGTCGGCACACGATTCGGTGTCCTTCACCAATTCGGCGACCATGTGCGGGGTCTCGAGGTCCAGTGGCGCATAGGTCGGCGCCTAGGGATAGGAAACGAAATCTCCCTAAGAGCCGCGGGCCGGTTCTGACCAGAACCATGCGTCCGGGCACTAGGGAAGCTCTGATTAAGAGCTTCCCTAGCGCGGCACAGGGATGTGCCGCCAAATTCGATGGCACCGGCGCAGTAGTCAACGCGAAGACTGGGCTTCGACGACCACCGATCCCATCCCCTCCCACTCATGCCACATGTGGCACATGGCGTACTTCGACCGCTCCCAGGGATCGTTGCCGTCTTCGTAGTCGAGCCACTCGCCGTACTGTCCGCGGTCCGGGTGGTCGGTGATGCCGTTGACCAGTTTGTCCGGCTGGCGGCTCTTGTTGCGGATGCGGAAGATGATGTTCTTGCGCGACTCGGTGCCGTTTTCGTTGCGGGTTCCCGAGTGGGGAATCTGGTAGATCGTGATGCACACGTCCCCGGGTTCCATGAGCACCTGGGTGGGTCTCGGCCAGCGCCTGCCGTCGGGCGTTGATTCGGAGGTCTCGTCGACGAACTCCTCCGCCACGGCGGGCGGGATGTAGACCAGACCGCAGCGGTTCGGCGCGTCGTGGTTGAGTCTCGGCCAGCCGGGTCCTTCGGGGCCGAGGTGGCCGTTGGTTTCGTACTGCCAGCGGAAGAAGCGTTCCACCGAGTGATGGGCGCCCTTCAACAGCGCCGTCTGACCGCAACCCTCGACGGTCTGATCGTTGAGACAGACGATGACGAAGGCCGTGAAACTGCCGAGGCCGAGGGTCATGCCCGGGTCTTCGAACAGGGGCACCATGTTGATGCCGATGACATCCGGACTGCGACCGAGGTCGCCCTTGGGGCCGGTGGCGAAGTAGCGCTTGTAGATCTCCTCCGGCGGGCCTTGCTGGACCTCCTGCGGCGCAGGCATGGTGATGCTGCCGTCGACGTGGGTCTGGGCGCCGTAGTAGGGCATGTCCCTGTCCACGTACCCCACGTTGTTGAAGCGGTCTCCTGGTTTGCTCTTGGGGATGACGGCCACTTGGGAGGCGATCGGCGGGTCGAACCGTCCCATGGCGTCGTTGAGGATCGGCGTCACCGCGGTCGCGTTTACCAGGTCGGTCATCTCTTGCGCCTTGGCGAGGTTCTCACCCTCGCGGCGGGACTCGATGCGCGCGTGGGCCGCGTCGACCATGGCCTGCGGCACGACATTCTTCAGGATCACGTAGCCGTCGCGGAAGAAGTCCCGCTTCTGCTGGAGGGTCATGGCCTCCACGTGGCGCATGCTAGAAAACCAACCGCGTGAGGCTCTCGGCGACGCAGCAGGGTTTGTCCTGTCCCTCCGCCTCCATGACGACCTCGTTCATGGTCTCGATCATGCCGCCCTTGATCTCGACGCGCCTCAACGTGCTGGTGGTGCGGATGCGGGCACCCACAGGCACCGGTGAGGGAAACCGCACCCGGTCGAAGCCATAGTTGATGCCCATCTTCTGACCTTCGAGGCGGGGCGCGTTCTCGGCGGCCGTCCGCGGCAGGTGCCCCATCAGCGACAGCGTCAAGTGACCGTGGGCGATGGTCGTTCCGAACGGTCCGGCCGAGGCCCGTTGCCCGTCGACGTGGATCCACTGGTGGTCCATGGTCACGTCGGCGAAGTCGTTGATCCGCTCCTGGGTGACCTCGAACCAGTCGCTCGGCGTACCGGACTCCCCGATCCGTGCGGTCAACGTCTCGTATGCATTTTGCAGTGCGTCAGACAAATCCCCTCCTGCTTCTTCCAAGTGAACCTTCCGCCGCCAGCCTTCTTGACGGCGGTTGGGTCAACCCAACCGGTGTCAGGGACATCCACCTTTTGTTCAGGTTGTTCAAGGGTGGGTGTCCCCTTTTCCCTCAAGGGTGGGTGTCCCCTTTTCCCTCAAGGGTGGATGTCCCCTTCCTGCGTTTTCCCTCAAGGGTGGATGTCCCCTTCCTGCGAAGGGGTCGCTTTTACATCTTGGCGCGCAGCATCTTGGCGATGGCGGCCTTGCCCTTCTTCATGCCTTCCGGGTCGGTCAGCGGGAGCTGGAAGAGGGATGCGATGTATTCGGTGGTTTCCCAATCCAGTTCCGCCACCGTGAGTGCGTTGGCGCCGTCGTTGTTCGTTGCGTTGATGTTCGCGCCGGCCGCGAGCAGCATCTTGGCGATTTCGATCTCGCCCATGAAGGCGGCGAGGATCAACGGCGTGCCACCGGTGTTCGGGTCCGGCGCGTCCGGGTTCGCACCCGCCCCTAAGGCGGCCTTCGCCCCGGCGTCATCGCCGTTGATGATGGCGGCCGCAAGCACCTCCCAACCGCCACCGGAAGCACTGGCGGAAGGCGATCCGGTGATCATGGCGATGATCTCGGCGCGCCCGGCTTCGACGGTCGCCCGGTCCACGGGCAGTTGCAGCATGCTGGCGATGTATTCGGTGGTCTGCCAGTCGAGTCGGGCGAGGTCCTCCGCCCCCGCTCCTTCGTAGCTGCGGATGGACGTGTCCACGCCGGCATCGATCAGGAGCTTTGCGCCTTCCGCCTGACCGAGGAACGCGGCCGCGTTGAGCGCGGTGCTGCCGTCGCCGTTCAGGCCATTGACGTTCGCGCCATTGTCGAGCAGCCATCGCGCGGCTTCCAACTGGCTCGAGACGATCGCCAGCGTCAGGGGCGTGATCTGCAGTTCGGGGTTCTGACGGTCCAAGTCCGTGCCGGCATGCTGGTTGGCCTTGAGTTCGGCGATGTTGCCTTCGGCGGCCGCGGTCCAGATGTCCATGGTCGGCGGCCCCGGCTCGGGCTCCGGTGGCGGCGGTGGCTCAGCGGGTTGCATGACGCAGGCCGCGAGGGTGAGGAGCGCGAGCGCCCCGAAGAGGGGGGCCGCGGATCGCAAGAACGGTGTCATGGTCTTCCTTCCCGTTGGTCGATGTACGAACAGCCATTATGCCCCATACTGCGCGGCTCGATTGGCCGGCCTGGGACAAGCCAAGACGATGGACATACCGAGCATCCTGAGTCACGTATCCATTGGCGTGAACGACTTAGAGCGCGCCCTCGCCTTCTACGACGCGGTGCTCGCCACCGTGGACGCCAAACGCCAGCACGAGGTGCCGGGGGTGTCGGTCGCCTACGGCAAGTTCTTTCCGGAGTTCTGGGTGCAGCGACCCCTTGACGGCGGACGTGCCAATCCCGGCAACGGCATTCACTTCAGCTTCATCGCGCCAACACGGGAGGCGGTGCATGCGTTCCATGAAGCCGCACTGGCCGCCGGTGCCACGGACGACGGCGCTCCCGGGCCGCGCCCCGAATACGGCGACTACTACGGCTGTTTCGTCTACGACCTGGACGGCCACAAGATCGAGGCCTCCACCGTGCCGGGCACGACCTAGTCCGACCTCTCGACATGCTCGAATCCGTCGTCAAGAAGATCCTCGCCTCGCGTGTCTACGACATCGCCTTGGAGACGCCGCTGCAGGATGCGCCGAACATCTCGGCCCGCTTGGGTCACCGCGTGGCCCTGAAGCGGGAGGACCTGCAGCCGGTCTTCTCCTTCAAGGTGCGCGGCGCCTACAACAAGATGGCGCGCCTCGCCGGGAAGGATCGTGATCGCGGCGTGGTCGCCGCCTCCGCCGGCAACCACGCGCAGGGAGTGGCGCTCGCCGCGCAGAGACTGGGGATCAGGGCGCACATCGTGATGGGGCGCAATACGCCGAGCATCAAGGTCGACGCGGTGCGCAACCTCGGCGCCCATATCGTGTTCGCGGGCGACACCTATCAGCAGGCCGCCGATCACGCCGTCAAACTGTCGAAGAGCCGCGGCTACGTTCTAGTCCACCCGTACGACGACGCGGACGTCATCGCCGGTCAGGGCACCGTGGGCATGGAGATCATGAACCAGCACCCGGGACCGGACGCCATCTTTGTACCGGTCGGTGGCGGCGGACTCATCGCGGGCATCGCGGCCTACGTCAAGTACCTGCGGCCGGAGACGCGAATGGTGGGGGTCGAAGCGGAAGGCTCCGCGTGCCTCGCGGCCGCCCTGGAGGCCGGTCGTCGCGTGCGCCTTCCCCTCGACACGCTGGACGTGTTCGCGGACGGCGTTTCCGTCGCCCAGATCGGACGCGCGCCGTTCCGGATCGCCAAGGACCACGTGGACGAAGTGGTGACCGCATCCATCGACGAGATCTGCGCCGCCGTTAAGGACGTCTTCGACGATACCCGGTCGATCGCGGAGCCCGCCGGCGCGCTCGCCGTCGCCGGACTCAAGAAATACGCCGAGCGACACGCACGTCTGCACGACCAGCGGTACGTCGCCGTGGTCAGCGGCGCGAACGTCAACTTCGACCGCTTGCGGCACATCTCGGAGCGCGCGGAACTCGGCGAACACCGCGAAGCGATCTTCGGGGTCACCATCGAGGAGACCCGCGGCAGTTTCCGCCGTTTCTGCCGCACCCTCGGCCAACGCTCGGTCACCGAGTTCAACTACCGGTATGCGGGCGACGACGAAGCCCACGTGTACGTCGGGCTGCAGATCACCACCGACGAAACCCGCAGCAGCGTGGCGCAGAGCCTTCGGGGCGACGGCTACCGGGTGACGGACCTGACCGACAACGAGGCGGCGAAACTGCACGTCCGCCACATGGTCGGCGGCCGTGGCGTGGGCAACAAGAACGAGTTGCTCTACCGCTTCGAGTTCCCGGAACGACCCGGTGCCCTATTGCGGTTCCTGAACGGTCTTGGCAGCCGCTGGAACATCACCCTGTTCCACTACCGCAACCACGGAGCCGCCTGGGGCCGGGTGCTCGCCGGTTTCGAGGCCCGACCTCAGGATCGGGCGCGCCTGTCGACCTACTTGGACCGGATCGGCTACCGGTACTGGGAGGAGACGGGAAATCCAGCAGTGGAGTTGTTCCTGCGCTAGTAGGGAAGCTCTGAACAGTTCTCGCGACGGGCGACCCGTGTGGTCGCCCGTGCCAGTCACCGCACGGCGTCGGTTGGCCAACACGGGCGACCACAAGGGTCGCCCCTACGGCGCGTGCGGGCCGCTAGCCGGCCGTCGCGCCGGCGGTGCTGGCGGCGACGATCGCGGCGACCGCGGCCTGTTCCGCCGCGCGGACTGCTTGCTCGGCGGCCGTGCCAGCCGGCGTGTTCTCCATGATGTCCTTGAGGTGACGTTTGCGTCTCCTCAGGTCCTTGCGATCAAAATGAACCGCGAGCAGTCCCGCGGCGTTGGCCAGTGCCACCACGGTGGCCGTCTGCGGATCGGGCGGCGAGTCGGTGAATACGACCTCTCGTAGCCGGTCCACGAGACGGCGTTCAGGTCTTGGGTCGATGGTCGGATACAGCTTGCGGGTGAAGAACAGCAGCACCTTGTCCTCGGAGTCGCGGAGGATGCCCCTGCGGCACAGCCCTTCCGCGACCCGGTGGCGAAGGCGTTTGATGCTGGCGAATCGCTGGACCCAGGTCACCGCCTTTGCCCGGCGTTTCGCGGTCGCGACCTTCTGCAGGCACTCGTCGAGTACGGGCTCGCCCAGGGGCGACTTGTCCACGAGGTCGACGTTCGGTTTCTTGCCGGGGGCGACCCGGATTCGACCGGCGATGCTGAGTTCGGCAAGGATCGCGCCGCCTAGCGCGAAGCTGTACATCGCCGCCTTCGACTCCAGCGTGCCTTTTTCGTCGCGTAGCGCGAGCAGCATCAACTGCTCGTGGAGGTGCAGATCCGTTCGCTCGCTCATCAACTGCCGAATCGATAGCGCAGCTTGATCGCCAGATTCTCGCCCGTGGTCTCCTCGAAGGTGTCGGAGAAGAGGTCGCCGAAGCCTCGGTCGTCGCGACCCGCCAACGCCGCGTTGTTACGGTAGACGACGAACAGATCCGACAACGGCGCGATTTCCCAGCGGTAGCGGAGCTGCAGACTCATGCGCGAAATCGAGAAATCGTCCCGCGCCGTCGGCTCTCTCGCTATTGGCACCAGGAAGTCCGGTCCGTCCGCCATCCTGTAGAAGCGTTTGGCCTCGGCCTTGATCGCTACCCACTGGAACGCCATAAGCAACTGCTGGCGTGCGTTCACGAAGTAGCTCATGGTCGCGAAGGGCGTCAGGTCCTTCGCCTCGAAGGTCGCGAACACGCCGTTCGCCCGATGCAGCAGCCACGCCTCCCGGTCCGCGTATCGCAACGTGAGCCCCATGGTCATGCGGTCGGTCGGCCGCCAACGAATGTTCGCCTGGCTTCGCTGGTAGAGGCCGGAGCCGATGTCTTCGCCGGCGACTCTATGCCGAATGGAGTACGAGAACCGTTGCGAGGAATCGGAGTAGTAGCGGCCCTCTATGCTTGCCGTATCCGCCACGCGAAACGTACCGTTGCCGAAACTTCCCCGGTCGTCGTAGCGCTCGGGTTCGTACTCCACCTCGAGGCGCAACTGCCTGAGGCTTGGCAGCGTCACCTGATGCTCGTACGACAGCTTCGCGGACACGGTCTCGCCGGTCGTATTCCAACCCCGGTAGATGCGCAAGTTGCCCCGGGATTCTCGGAATCGCGGCAGGTCGGACTTGGAGATCCAAAGACTGTAGGCCGCACGCCGGTAGTCGTTGCGGCGTAGATAGCCCATGTCGTGGAGCTCGATGTCCCTGTCGAACGCGTCCACGGACACGTAGTGGGTGACACCCTGGCGGGGCGTGTAGCCGAGGTCGAGTAGTCCGCCAAGACCAGCGTCGCCAACACCGGACACGTTCGATCCGATCACCTGCCCGCTCGCCCGGAAACGGCCGTCCGAACTCGTGAACTTGCCGTCGACCGCGTTCACGTAGGCCTCCCGCTGCGGGTGGCTGACGGCCGTGGACAGTAAGCCCAGTGAACGGTAGCCGCCGTTGGAGTGCTCGTACAGAAGGCGCACTGCGCCGAAGTCGCGGCCATCCTCGTGCAGGGTCACCGACTCCGTGCCCCGAACTGCTTCGAAACGCGCGTCGTCCTCCATGACGCCCAAGAAGCCGTAGCGCAACGAACCGTGCTGGCCGGTGGCCTTCGCTGCACCAAGCAGGTCCGCTGGACGACCGAGTGAAGCCGGTGCAAGCGTGAATCCGTCGGGTGCCGCCGGACGAACGGCGGGCCCCCCGATACGGCGCGTGTGAAGGATCGTGACGTCGCCGGACATGCGGTTGCTGGTGGAGAAGATCTCCTGCCCTTCCTGGAAGAACGGCCGCTTCTCCGGGAAGAACGTCTCGTAGTTCGTCAGGTTGATGATCACGTCGTCCGCTTCGACGTTGCCGAAGTCGGGGTTGAAAGTGCTGGTCAACTGGAAGTTGGAGGACGGACGCCAGAACAGATCGACACCGCTGCGCCGCTCGGTCCCGTCGCCGAACCGGTCGTAGCCCGCCGACACGAAGGGGATGACGCCGTACTGCTGACGCGGGTTCACCTTCCTGAGCGCGAGTTGCTGGAACTCCGTCATGAACTTCGGCTTGGTCCACGGCAGCGGTGGCCAGGCGTGCCTTTCGTCCAGATGGGCGACCTTGCGCTGCGCGAAGATGCCCATGACACGCGTGCCGTTCGCCCTCGGCATGCTCACCAAGGACCACGGCACGAAGAACTCCGCGCTCCAACCGTCGTCCGTCCGCGCCGTGGCGCCCCACCACGCACCGTCCCAACTGAAGTCGTACTGGCGTTCCGGCCGAATGGTGCCGTCGGACTTGGAGTCGCCGAGATTGAGCTGGAACCAGAAGCCGTAACGGCCCTCGCCGGAGGTGTCCAGGGTGAAGGAGAAATAGTCCCGGTTCAGGTAGCCCTGGTCGCGGCCGCTCAAGTACTCGACGAGCGTGTCAGGATCCTGCGTCATCCGCGCACCCAGATAAAGCCCGCGGTCCGTGTAGAAGATGACCACTTCCGTCGGCAAGGTGCCGGGCTCGAGGGTGTCGGGATCGATCAGGCGGAAGTCGTCGTGGACCTGCAGATCCTGCCAGGCGTCCTCGTCGAGGCGACCGTCGATGCGCATGTCCACCGACGCGGGCCGGCGTTGCACGAAGACGTGGCCGTTGGCGGTCAGAGCGAGTTCATCGGCCTCCGCGCCGGACTCGGCTTCCGAGACGAGGCGGTTTGCTGATGCCTGGGCGGCAGGCCAGGCGAGATGTGCGCAAACGACAAGCAGGATCCCGGCGGCGCCGGGCAAGGGACTCAAAGTGGATACTCGCTGGGGTAAACGCGCCATTTTACCATTGGTTCAGGAGATGGCGGCGTGTGGACGTCCCCCTTTTTCAGCTCAACCGGAGCCCACGAGCAGCGCCACCAACTCCTCGACCCTGCGCTCCGCCTGTTACCGCGCCCCTTCCCGGTGCGGTTTGATGCTGACACCGTCAGAGTTCGAGACGCTTGAACCATCGCTCGGGGACGGCGCGGACGGCCCACATGACGAGCCGCCAGATTCCCGCCACGTAGACGACGTCCCGGCGGCGGCGGATCGCGCGGAATACCGCTTCGGCGACATCCTGGGGTGATGCGGTCAGAGACCGGGGTCGACTCAGACCCTCGGACGCGCGGGTGTTGACGTAACCCGCCTTGACGGTCACGACGTGGACGCCGGCCCCGTGCAGCCGGTTGCGCAGCCCCGACAACAGCGCGGTGAATCCTGATTTGGCCGATCCGTAGACCGCGTTGTGTGCCCGTCCGCGTTCACCGGAGACCGAGCTGATCCCGACGAGGACGCCATGACCTCGGCTTTCGAAACGCGCGGCGATTGAACCGAGTAGAAGCGCGGGGCCGACGTAGTTGGTCCTCATCACCCGGAGGGCTTCCTCCCCGATCGATGCACGGCCGTACAGGCCGACCACGCAGACCGCGATGTCGGGTAGCGGTTCAAGGTCGTCGATGAAGGCGCTGCCCCCCTCGGGGCCCAGGACATCGCAGAAGTGTGTGCTCACCCTGCCGTCGGCAAGTTCATGTAGCTCGGCGGCCACGGCGTCGAGCCGGGCGGCGTTCCGGCCAGCGAGCTGCAGTGCACAGCCTTCCTCGGCGAACCGGTGGGCGATGGCCGCACCGATCTCCGAGGTCGCACCCACGACCAGTACGGTTTGGTCCTTCGTTGGCACGACGCCCGGCGGAAGTCCGTTACGCGGCTGCCAATCTCTTGTTCAGCACGAACTGCAAGATGCCGCCACAGCGGAAGTACTCGATCTCGGTCTCGGTGTCGAGACGCGAGCGTACGGTCGTCTCGGAGACGCTGCCATCCGGCCGATGAACTCTGAGCACAAGCTCCTGGCGGGGCACGGCGCCGGGGACGTTTGCAGGCAGTTCGATATCGACGGTCTCATCGCCCGTAAGGCCCAGGGTTGAACGACTCTCGCCGTCCTCGAACTCCAGGGGCAGCACGCCCATGCCGATCAGGTTCGAGCGATGGATTCGCTCGAAACTCTCGGCGATGACCGCACCGACGCCCAGCAGACGCGTGCCCTTCGCCGCCCAGTCCCGGCTGGACCCGGTGCCGTATTCCTTGCCGGCGAACACCACGAGGGGTGTGCCGACGCCCTGGTAGCGAACCGCGGCGTCGTAGATCGCCAACTCGTCGCCGGTGGGGATGTGCCGCGTGAAACCGCCTTCCCGCTCCGGCGTCATCTCGTTCCTGATGCGGATGTTGGCGAAGGTGCCGCGCATCATCACCTCGTGGTTGCCGCGTCGCGAACCGTAGGAGTTGAACTCGGCGACGTCGACGCCGTGTTGCTGCAGATACTCGCCGGCCGGGCTCGACGGTTGGATGGCGCCGGCGGGAGAGATGTGGTCGGTGGTCACCGAGTCGCCAAGGAGCGCAAGAATGCGGGCACCGTGGATTTCGACCGACTGGTCCAGGTCGCCGCCGGCGGAGAAGAACGGCGGCTCCTTGATGTAGGTGGAATTCTCCCAGCCGTAGGTGGCCGCCTTGTCCACCTCGATCGCCCGCCAGGCCTCGGGGCCCGCGAACACGTCGCCGTACTGGCGGTCGAACATCTCCGGGGAAACGCGGGCGACGGCATCCTGGATCTCGGCGTTGCTGGGCCAGAGGTCGCGCAGGAACACGTCGTGGCCGTCGGGGTCTCGGCCGATGGGGTCGCGCTCGAGGTCGATCCGCGTCGTGCCGGCCAGTGCGTAGGCCACCACCAGCGGCGGCGAGGCGAGCCAGTTGGTGCGCACTTCCTGATGAACCCGGCCTTCGAAGTTGCGGTTGCCGGAGAGCACGGAGGACACCACCAGGTTGCCGTTGCTGATCGCCTCCGAGACGGGTTCGGGCAGTGGCCCGGAGTTGCCGATGCAGGTCGTGCACCCGTAGCCGACGAGGTTGAAGCCGATCCGGTCCAGGTGGTCCTGCAATCCGGTGGCCTCGAGGTACTCGGTCACCACCTTGGAGCCGGGCGCCAACGAGGTTTTGACCCAGGGCTTGACGTTCAAGCCGCGTTCGACGGCTTTCCTGGCGACGAGACCCGCGCCCAGCATGACCGCGGGGTTCGAGGTGTTGGTGCAGGAGGTGATCGCCGCGATAACGACATCCCCGTGACCGAGGCCATAGTCGGTTCCGCGCACGGGCACGCGTTGATCGCCGGGGCTGCCTCCGGCGAGTTCGAGGGCGTCGTCGAAGGCCCGTCCGACGTCGGCGACATCGACCCGGTCCTGGGGGCGTTTGGGTCCCGCGAGGGAGGGACGAACCGAGCCGAGGTCCAGTTCAAGGGACGAACTGTAGGCCGCTTTCACGGTTGAGTCCCGCCACAACCCCTGGGCCTTGGCATACGCCTCGACCAGGGCGACCGTCTCGGCGGGTCGACCGGACAGTTCGAGGTAGCGGATGGTCTCGCCGTCAACGGGGAAGAAGCCGCAGGTGGCACCGTACTCCGGGGCCATGTTGGCGATGGTGGCGCGGTCAGCCAGGGGCAAATGGTCCAAGCCGTCGCCGTGGAACTCGACGAACTTGCCGACTACGCCGTGTCGGCGGAGCATCTCCACCACGCGCAGCACCAGGTCGGTGGCGGTAATGCCTTCCGACAGCGAGCCGGTCAGCCGGAAGCCCACCACCTCGGGGATCAACATGGAGATCGGTTGGCCAAGCATGGCCGCTTCCGCCTCGATGCCGCCGACGCCCCAGCCGAGGACGCCGAGGCCATTGACCATGGTGGTGTGGCTGTCGGTGCCCACCAGGGTGTCGGGATAGGCCAGCGTGCGGCCGTTCTCGGTCTTGGTCCACACGGTGCGGGCGAGGTACTCGAGGTTGACCTGGTGGCAGATGCCGGTACCAGGAGGCACGAGCCGGAAGTTGTCGAAGGCGCTCTGGCCCCAGCGAAGGAATCGGTAGCGCTCCCGATTGCGCTCCATCTCGATCGCGACGTTGCGCTCGAAGGCGTCGTCGTCGCCGAAGCGGTCGACCATGACCGAGTGGTCTATGACCAGGTCGACGGGTGACAGGGGATTGATGATGGCCGGATCCTTGCCGGCGGCGACCACCGCACTGCGCATGGCGGCGAGGTCCGCGACCCCGGGGACGCCGGTGAAGTCCTGCATGAGCACACGCGCCGGTCGGTAGGCGATCTCGCGCGGTTCGCCGGCGTCGTCGGCCCAGTTCGCCAGCGTCTCGATGTCCTCCCGTTGCACCGTGATCCCGTCCTCGAACCGCAGCAGGTTCTCCAGCAGAACCTTGAGCGACACCGGCAACCGCGCGACGTCGCCGGCGCCCGCTTCGGCCACCCGGGCGAGGCTGAAATAGTCGTAGCGGGCGTCGTCGACTTGGAGGCTCTGGCGTGCCGCGAGGGAGTCGATGCTCATTGAGGAATCCAAGGGGCGGTCGCGAGGGGGTGCGTATCTTACACGCAAGCACGCCAACGCCGACTGGCCACACCAGCCCGCGAAGCGGTCGCGTCGGCGCGTGCTAATGTCTAGAACAGTCCAGCCAGCCTCGGCCCAGGGGGTATCCATGGAAATGAAGGACGTCGCCCTTCCGCTCTACCAGGCGAAGGGATGGATAAGGTTCCTCGGCGTGATGATGATCATCGTCGGCGCCCTCTACGCCGTCACGATCATCGGACTGCTGTTCGCCTGGCTCCCCATCTGGCTCGGCGTCCTGTTGTTCCAGGCGTCCAGCCGAATCGAGTACGCCTACGAAGGCGGCGGCGCGGTCTCTTTCATGGAGTCCCTGCAGAAGCTCAAGACCTACTTCATCATCAACGGCGTCGTGGTCCTGATCTCGTTGATCTTCGTTGGCGTCGGGGCATTGGCCGGGATACTCGGCGGCCTGGCCGGCTTTATGTCCTAGCCCGCATATTTCACCAAGTCGCTTTTGGCCATGACGCAACTGGCTGATTCTTCATGTATTTTAGTGCATTCTTGGAGACGAATGAGGGTGCACAGATTGCGCTGGCCACGCCCTCGCGGGTCTCCCGGCCCTGTGCGCGCACATGCTCCCTCGGGCGTAGGCCCCGCTATGCTCTCGGTCGCGAGCACGCGCACAGGGCCGGGATCCTCCAACGCGCCCGCAAGGGCGCGCATCATCGTGGCCCTTGGTGAAATATCCGGGCTAGTGGTCAAACGCCCGGCACGGTCGACGGGCCGGGCGTTTGGTTAACGCGCCTGAAGGGCACGCCACACCCCGCGGTCAGACCGACTGGACCTCGATGGCCCGGGGCGAAGCCTTCTCGCTCTTGGCGACGACGATGGACACAACGCCGTCTTTGGCGGTGGCCTTGATGGCTTCGGCATCGACGTCCTCCGGCAGGCGAAAGCTGCGTTCGAACTTGCCGAAGTAGCGTTCGCTACGATGCACTCGTCCAGAGTCGTCATTGGCGACGCGACGCTCGCCCGACACGCGCAATACGCCATCATGCAGGGTGACGCTCACGTCTTCGGGCTTGACGGCAGGCAACTCGAGGTCGACGCGATAGCCCTCGTCAGTCTCGTGGATGTCCACCAGCGGTCGCCAGTCGTGACCGTTCGCAGCCGTCGCCGGCATGAGGTAGCGGTCGAAGACCTGGTCGAGTTCGCGCAAGGGGTTCCAGCGCACAACGTTCAATCCGTTCATTTCCACACTCCTTATTTCGGTGGTCTCGTTCTGATGACTCCGAAATAAGGCCCAAGAATCGAATTCAAAGGGCTTGAAATCCGCCGCGTACACCCCACGCAGCGAGAAAAAACATGAACTTTCGCGATTGGGTGTCGACGAGGACTTCAGAAACCGCCCGCGCCGCCCGCATTGCGCGGATCCGAGACGGCGACGAACACGCCACCGACGCGCATCACCGAATTGGCGTCGCCAATGCTGCCCGTCTGTTGGAGGCCGACGTGGCCCATCGAACGCAGGGTCGCGAGCGTTTGGGTCGGCATCGCACCCGGCTCGTAGCGGATGCGATCGGGCAGCCACTGATGATGGAAGCGCGGCGCGGCGACCGCCTGCCCCACGTTCATTCCGTGATCTACGACGTTGACGATCACCTGGAGCACCGTGGTGATGATCGTGCTGCCGCCGGGCGAACCGGTGACCAGCACCGGTTCGCCGTCTTGGAGGACGAGGGTCGGCGACATGGAGCTCAGCATGCGCTTGCCGGGCTCTATGGCGTTGGCTTCGCCGCCGATCAGGCCGAAGGAGTTGGGCGTGTTCGGCTTGCTGGAGAAGTCGTCCATCTCGTTGTTCAACAGGAAGCCGGCCCCGGGCACGACGATCTTGGCGCCGTAGCCAAGGTTCAGCGTGGTGGTGTACGCCACCGCATTGCCGGCGGCATCCATGACCGAGACGTGCGTGGTTTCGGGACTCTCTTCCAGCCAGTCACCCGCGCCGACGTCCGCCGACTTCGAGGCCACGTGGGGATCGAAGTCGGCGAACCGGTGGCGCGCGTAGTTCTTGGCGACCAGCATGGCCAGGGGAACGTCGTAGAAGTCCGTGTCGCCCAGATGCTCGGCACGATCGGCGTAGGCGCGCCGCTCGGCTTCGATCATGAGATGCGCGACCGCCGCGCTGCCGTGACCCATTGAACCGACGTCGTGGCGTTCCAGCATGTTCAGGATCTGCACGACCAAGGCGCCGCCTGACGAGGGAGGCGGCATGGACACGACGTCGTAGCCCCGGTAGGTGCCGTGTACCGGTTCGCGCCACACCGACCGGTAGTCCTCGAGATCCGTGTGGCTGATCAGTCCACCGCCGCGGGCCATCTCGGCCACCAGGAGATCGGCCGTGCGTCCCGTATAGAAACCGTCGCGGCCGTGCTCGGCGATGCGTTCCAGGGTCGCCGCCAGATCCGGTTGTCGGAACAGGTCGCCGGCCACGTACGCACTGCCATCGGGCCGGGCGAACTTGGCGCGGCTCGCGGGATACGGCGCAAAGGCATCCCGGTAGCCGGCGAACTGCGCGGCGATGTCGGCGGGCAGCGCGAAGCCCTCCTTCGCCAGGCGCAACGCGGGCTCGATGACCTCGCGGGGCGAGAGCGTGCCGTGGCGCGCGAGCACGGTGAGCAGACCGTCGACCGTGCCGGGTACGCCGGCGGCGAGGTGCGAAGCGGTGGACCGGCCGGGCACCACGTTGCCCTCGCCGTCCAGGAACATGTCACGGTGGGCCTGGGCCGGTGCTTTCTCGCGGTGGTCGTTGGCCACGATGTCGCCGTTCGCAAGGCGGATCACCATGAAGCCGCCGCCGCCGAGATTGCCGGCCGAGGGATGGGTGACCGCCAGGGCGAAACCCACTGCCACGGCGGCATCCACGGCATTGCCGCCACGGCGCAACACGTCCACCCCGACCTCCGTGGCCAGTGGCGAGCGGGACGCCACGGCGCCGCCCTTGCCGCGGGCCTCCCCGGCCCACGACGTGAGTGCAGCGCATGCGGTCGCGACTGCGACGATCGACAGGGTTTTGTTCATGGGCTTGGACGCACCTTAGGGCAACGACCGCTCGGCATCAAACCGCGCGCATCCCGTTCAGCTTCGGTTCACCTTGGTCGCCCTAAGCTGCCGCGCATAGGACATCGGAGGGGTCGAAATGAACCGTGTGATCTCCGCAGGTACTTGGACACTCGCCCTAGCATGGTTGTCGTGGCTGGCAGGCTGCGCGGCTCACGAAGACTCGGCGGAAGCCGCGGAGCCGGAGCTCGGCGAACCCGAAACGCAGGACGAAGTCGCGCTCCAATCCGAGGCGCCGCCCGCGCCGGATTCCTTGGAAGAAGCTCCCGTGGAGTCAGATGCACCGCCGGAGCCCGAGGACGACCCGTACCGGATCAGCGTCGAGATTCCCGTCGACGACCTGCGCATCGCCGATGGCGAGACCCTCGCCGTCGGCGAGCTGCTCGACGAGCGGACAGCGTTCCGCGCCGCTGACTTCCATCTGCGGGAAGTCGTGCTGATCGCCCGCTCGGGCGACGGCGGCAGCGTCGAACTGATCCTGGATGCATGGCAGTCCGGCGCCGTCGGAATCCCCTCGGGCGCGGACGAGACCTGGTACGAAGTGCGCATACCGGCGGTTGCCGAAGATTCCGATGAGGATGCCGCGTGGGTGGTCGACTTCACCGGGGCCGTCGACCTCAACCTGCTCGTCGCGATCCTCGAGCCGCGCCCCGGCGTTGTTCCCACGGTGTCGGCCACGGTCCGGCAAGTCGCGGTGGACCCGGCCGACACGGTCTCGGGCGAGATCCTCGAAGGATCGGAAGTGGTCACCTCCATCGAGGTGGTGGACGCGGCCGTGGCGGAACCGGCCGTGCACGTAACGATCGACGCCGTGGAGGCCGTCGAACGCCCCGTCTACCGGACCCGCAACGTGTACTACGTCGACCAGCGACCCCGGGTGGTCAGAACCTACAGTCCCGTGTGGATCTACGACCCCACCCACTACTACGTGTTTCGCCACCACCACGGATGGAGCTATCGCTACTTCGCCGGAACCTGGGATTGGCGCTGCTACGACCTGAGCTATCGTCACTCACATCATCACCACCACCGCTCTCACGGCCGCTCCCGCGACGACCACAAGCACCGGTCCGATCGCCGCCACCGGTCCGACCGAGATCGGCATGACGGTCGGAAACATCGTCGTGATCGCGATGCAGAGCGCCGGGACCGTCGCCGAGACGACGACGGGCGTCGACGCCGAGATGACCGTGACACCGTGGTCCCGAACCAGCGGCCAAGGACCGTCGTGGGCATCGCACAGACACGGCGCATCGATCCCGTTCATCTGCGTCAGCGTCTGGCCGGTCGCCAACAGGCCGAACCCCGCGACCGCGACGACCTGCGCGGCCTCGAGACGACGGCGCGGCCCAAGAACCCACGTCTGCGAACCAGCCAACAGCGGACCGAGACGGCTCCGCGCCGTCCGGCCGACGGTCGAATCGTCCAGCCGACGAGCCCGAATCCGTTTCGACGCGTTGCGCGTTCCAACGCCGCGACACCGGAGCAGCGCGTCACCCCGACGCGGGAGCGACCCGGGCACGCCGACCGCGTGCGGCCGGAGGTACGGGCCGTGCCGAGGTCACGGCCAGCCGAGTCCCGCACTGAACGAAACGTCCGCGCGCGGGCCTTCCAAAAGCGAGACGACCAGCCACGCGTGGTCGAGAACCCGACCACGACTCAGCGCACGACCCGTGGGCCAGAGGCTCTCAAGGCCCGGGTCCAGCGTTCCGACCCGCGCCGTGCGGAGCTTGGCCTAGCCAACGAGCGCCATCGGGCGGCGCCCACCCAGACGCAGATCGAGCGTCGGCCCCGGTCAGCACGGTCGGCGACCCCGCCGCCGCAAACCGAGTCCCGGACAAACGTCCGCGCGCGGGCATTCCAGCGGCAGACGGAACGCCAACCGGCCAAGGTCGAGCCCCGGCGAACCGTGGAACCGCGTCGTACCTCGCCCCGGCCCAACGCCGAGGTCCGCGCCCGGGACTCACGCATGAATGTCCGCGCGCGCGCCTTCGAGCCCGAAACGCGCTCGCGACCCGCACCGACGCGAAGCCAGCGGGAGACCAGTAGGCGGACGGTTCGCCAGACGCCACGGCAGGTGTCGCCGCCCAGGCAGGCGTCGCCGCCCAGGCAGGCTTCGCCATCCAGGCAGGCGTCCCCGCGCCGGCAGACCACGCCTCGACGGTCTCGCTCGGAGCGAACCGCCCCACCCCCGCGGCCACGGCAATCCGAGCCACGCAAGGCCGAACAGCCGAAGGACTCCAGGTCGGAGGAGCGAAAGTCGAAGAACCCACGCCTTCGCGGCTCCGAGCGACAGCGCCGCTAGCTAGCGGACGAGAGACAACCGCCCTGCCGACGACGGGACATCCACCTACTGACGAGGGTGGATGTCCCCACGCGCGGCACCTGTCCTGGTCGCGGCACCCGTGGCGCCCTTGCCACGCGAATTCATCCGGCGCGGCGCGCTGACGCGACATTTGATGGTTCACGGAACTCTAGAAGTAGTACGCGAACCGCACGAACGCCCTCAGTCCGCCACCGGCGGTGAGGCCGTCTTCCACCGGTAGCCGTCCGAATTCGTCCCCGTGCCCGCCAAGGAGCGCGATCAAGCCGCCCTGGAGTTCCGAGGCGTCGCCCGGATCGTAGGCAAGCGACATCTGCGCAAGGCTCGACGTGTCGTGGAGATTGACGATCAGGCTGAAGCTCTGGCTCACCAGCGGGTGCCAGCGGAACTGCACTCCGGCGGCGAGGTAGTCGTGCATGAGGGTGAACGTCTCGCCTCCGCCTAGACGCTGGTCCAGGCCCTCGGGGAGCGCGTCCAGGTCGTCGGGAATCCGCGCGACTCCGAAACCGTTATGGAAGTACTCGGCGAAGACGTACACCGGATTGCCTCGAACGGGGACGCTCGCGTCGACGTTGACGACGCCCGAGATCGTCCAGCCGCCCGAGTCCTCGACGCCCACGAGGTCGGTGCGGAGCAATGCTGCGCCTACCGGAACCCGCAAACCGAGGCCGAGAGCGCCGCCACCGTAGTGCCGGGCGGCCAGGAGTTCGACCTCCCCTTGGCGGACGAACCCCTTGTATTTGACCGCCAGGCTCGACGCGTCGGCACTGGCGTCACCGTCGTCCGAACGGCGTCCGACGGCGAGTAGCTGCAGGTCTGAGCCTCGCTCGAACAGCCTCTCGACGAGAATCATGTCGTCCCCGGCCTTGTAGTCCCGGTCCACGGTGGTAGGCGCGAAAGGGTTGAACAGATCCATGGGGTGGAACACCAGTCCGCTGCCCCAGCTCACCGCCTGACGCCCCATCGTGACGCCCCATCGACGGCTGCGGTACTCCAGGGCGAAACGGTCGAGTCGATGGAACAGCCGGTGGCGGTTGCCATCGTCCCATTCACCGGTCAGGTCGAACAGCCGCCTCTGGTCGCCGGAAGGTGCCTGATCGAGACTCGCTTCCGCGTCACCGAAGGCCGCAATGGAGTCGCCGAACAACCCGATCGTCGAGTGGTCGACCACGGCTTTCAGCGGGCCGATGTCGCGGCGCCACATCAGCCGCAGATCGGCGCTGTGATCCGCGGGTGTCGCCTTGTTCGTGGCATCGCGCAGGACATCGCTCCCGGGCAGATGCTGCGCCGTCGTGAACCATTTGACCCGCGCGTCGAACTCGGTCGCGCCAGCTCCCCAAGCCGCCAAGGCGAGGAGCGCGTAGCCAGCGGGTTTCACCGTTAGCCCGCATATCTCACCAAGGGCCGCGGTGATGCGCGCCCTGACGGGCGCGTTCGAGGATTTTGGCCCCCTGCGAACGCGCTCCTTGGAGCGCGCGCTCGCGACCGAGAGCCTTCGGCCGGGGAGCGCGAGGGGCTTGCCCCTCGCAGGGGAAAGCATAGCGGGGACTACGGTTGAGGTCGCATGTGCGCGCAGGGGGCCAAAAGACCGGCGAGGACGTGGCCAGCGCGACCTGTTCATGAGCAATCGTCTCCCAAATGCCCGAAAACACATGAAGAACCAATCTGTTGGGTCATGGCCAAAAGCGACTTGGTGAGATATGCGGGTTAGGAGCCGGTTGTGACGACGCGACCGTCGCGGAGATTCACCTGGCGGCTGGTGTAGCCCATGACCATGGGATCGTGGGTCGCGGTGACGATTGTCACCCCCCTGCTTCGGTTGAGGTTGCGGAGCACGTCGAGCAGCTCCTCCGTGGTCGCGGTGTCGAGGTTGGCACTGGGCTCGTCCGCGAGCAGCAGCACGGGGTTGGTGACGATGGCGCGGGCTATGGCCACCCGCTGCTGTTGACCGCCGGACATCTCGCCGGGGCGGCGGTCTGCCAGTTCCGGGATGCCTAGCGAGTCGAGGGTCTCTAGGCTGCGCTGCCGTCTTTCGGCCCTGCCGACACCTTGCAACTGGAGGATGAACTCGACGTTCTCGAGCGCCGAGAGCACGGGAATGAGATTGTAGGCCTGGAACACGAACCCGATCTTGTGCAGACGCAAATCCGAGAGGTCTGCGGCGGCCAACCCGGTGATCTCGACACCATCGACGACGATCGAACCCTCGGTAGGCTGATCCAGGCCACCGATGACGTGCAGCAGCGTGGACTTCCCGGAACCCGACGGACCGGCCAGGCTCACCCACTCGCCGGCGGCGAGCTCGAAGTCGACCCGGCAGAGGGCGTGCACGGGCACGGCCTCTTCGGCGTAGGTCCGGCTGACACGCCTGCATGTGACGACTTCTTCCGCCATTACCGTCGCTGTAGCGCCTCCAGCGGTTTGATCTTCACGGCACGCCGCGCCGGGTAGAAACTGGCGACCAATCCGAGGGCCAGACTCATCACCGCGACCAACACGACGTCCGTGGCTTCGACCACGGGTACGAAAATCGGTCGCATGCCGAACGACGCGAGGCTATCGTCGAAAGCCGTCAGGTCGATGCCGTCGGCGACGAGCGAGAACACGCCGCCGGCAACGGCGATGCCGATAGCCACGCCCGTGGCCATGATGAGGCTGGACTCCGTGACCACCTGAGCAACCACTGAACGGGGCCGCATCCCCAGGGCGCGCAGCATGCCGAGTTCGCGGATGCGCTCCATCACCGCGGTGACCAGGGTGTTGACGAGGCCGAACACGAGCGCGCCCATGACGATGAGGAAATAGATGTAGATGGAGGTGTCGGCGAACGCCACCATCGTCGCGGCCTGCGGTTCTAGCTGGCGCCAGCTCAGGACATCCAGATCTTCGAACGCGGTGGCAAGCGCAGCCATCGTCTCGGCTTCGCGAGGCGCGTCGGCAAGGCGGACGGAGATCTCGGTTACATCACCCGTACCGAGGAGGTCCTGCAGCGCATCCCGGCCGGTGAACACGAACGCACTCTCGACCAAGCTCATTTCGGCACGGTAGATGCCCGCTATGCGGAATCCCGCCTCGCGCGTGCGTCCGTCGGCCCCCTGCGTCACCAGCACCAGCCGTCGTCCAGGCAGGGTGGCCAGATCATCGGCGAGCCGCTGACCAATGACGAGACGCCGGTCGCCACGCCCGGTCAGGCGCTCGCCCTCGATGGCCGCGGTATGGAGGAAGGAGATGGACTCCTGTTCCGGGTCGATGCCGACCAGTTGGATGCCGCGTGTCTCCCGTTCGCTCATGATGACCGCCGGAACCCGGATCCGGGCCGCCCAACCCTCCACCGCATCCGGGTCGAGAACCTGTTGCCAGTCAGGGGGGGTGTCGAAGCCCCGTTCGATACCAGGGTCGTCGAGATAGCCGGGAGCCAGCACCTTCACATGTCCCGTCAGATTGTCGATGGCGGTGTTCATCATGTCGTACTGCATGCCCCGCAGCAGCGTGTTGAGGAGCAGCACACCGGCGACCGCCACGGCGATGGCGGACAGCAGGATGCCGTTGCGCCGCCGATGGCGCCACAGATTGCGCCAGGAGAACTGCAGCAACAGGCGCACCGGGATGCGGTTGCGGCCCCTGGCGGGCGCGTTGGAGAATTCGCTCCGCGAATTCTCGGGATCTCCGCCGGGTGGTCCCGTCTCGCGAGTCACTCTTCCTCCCTCAACGCTTCTACGGGCTGCATGCGGCGTACGCGGAGGGCGGGGATCAGGGCGCCGAGGAGGGTGCCCGCCAGCATCCACAGCGGCGATTCGGTTAGTACGTTGACGTTGAGGGATGGATACAGGCGGTCGGGCATCATCAGTTGCGCCGCCAACTGCTCCATGCCTTCGATGCCGCTGACGTCGATGCCGATGGCGGACAGCGGCAGCACCACCGCCACGCAGAGCACGATGCCGATGACCACGCCGATGGCCCAGACGCACACCGCTTCGATGCCCAGCATGCCGACGATCGCGTTGGGTCGCATACCTATGGCCAGCAGCATGCCAAACTCCCGGGTCCGCTCGAACACGGTCATGATGAAGGCGTTGATGACCGACATGGCGACGACGATCAGGAGCAGCCAGTACATCATCGACGCGGACGCGCGGTCGATCTGAATCGCCTGTTCGAGTTCGGGCAAGAGCTCGTTCCAGTCGAGCAGCCGGACATCCATCGGCGCCGCCGCCTGAAGGATCGCCTTGAGATCCGACGCGTGACGCGCATCCCGGGTCTCGATGACGAGCCGGTGCACGGCGTCGCCGAGATCGAAGCCCGCCTGCATCGAGGCGATGCCGACCTGAAGCACGCTGCGGTCGAGTTCCGGCCGACCCGTGTCGAACAGTCCGTCCACCCGCGCCATCAAGGCGGCCACGCCGCCCTCGCCGGTGGCACCCAGGACGACGATCTCGTCGCCGATGTCGACGCCGAGATTGGCGGCCAGCGCGGTGCCCAGGAACGCGCTGTCCGCGCCGGGCAGGTACTCGCCTGCACTGAGGTGGTCCGGCAGGCTCGACAATGCCATGTCGCGTTCCCGATCGACGCCGACGATGAGCGCACCGAAGCTGCGTTCGCCGGCGGAAACCAACGCGAACGCCTCGGTTCGAGGCGATACGGCGACAATGCCGGGCTCGTTCTCGAACCGCCGAGTCAGCGCAATCCCCTCGGTGAGCGCGTAGCGCACCTCCGGGTTGTCGAAGTAGGCCGGGTGCTGCGCCTGCAGGTGGCCCGCCATCAGGCTGGTGGCGGTCTCGATCCAGGCGTCATAGGAGCCCGCCTGGAACGACATCGAGACGGATACCAGGAAGATCGCGAATCCCATTCCAGACGCCGACATCCACGTGCGCAGCCGCCGGCGCCACAGGTTGCGCCAGGCGACCCGGACGAACATCGCCCCGGTATCCCCGGCACGCGCATCTCGGCGGGGGTCGGTCAACGTCCGCCCCTCAGTGCAAAAGTGGTGAACATGCCGTCTTCGACGTCGGCGTCGAAGTCGGCGCGGAGATAACGTATCTCCGTCCAGCGGTCGTCCTCGTCGACCGGCGACATGCGCATCGCCACCGGGATGGTACGCCCGCCGAGCTCGCCGATCTCCAACGTCTGCATGCGTTTGAGCGGTTCGAGGCCCTGGTCGTAGAACGTCTGCGCCAATATGACGTAGTCGTCGCGCAGAACCAGGGTCTCCTTGCCCCACACCACGGGAGCGTCATCGTGCGGTATCAGCTCAAGGGTGTAGATCGTGTGTCCGTCGCGTTCCTCGGTGTGGGCGATGTTGACGTCGTAGTGACGCAGGTACTTGTCGGTACGTGACAGGTCGTTGTAGGAGAAGTCCGACCCTTCCCACTGCTGGGACATCATGCTCGATGGAAGGCTGAACTCGCGGCCGATTCTCGGTGCATAGGTCCACATGCGGTCACCCCGCTTGAGCGTCGCGACGCCGGCACTCTTGGGCGGTGCGGTGAAGCGGATGAGCGCATCCTCCCGCCCGCGGGTCCATGCCGAAATGGCCATCTCGCGTTCCCAGGTGGGGCGGTGAATCGTCATGGTCAGCTCGGTGTAGGAGGACATGCCGCGGGTGAGGTCGAGGGCGCCCTCGAGAAGGCTCTCGCCGGTGACTTCAGCCGGACCCTCCCCGGCCGGAGCGGTGGCCGCCACGACGAGTCCCACAAGCGTCGCCACTGCTAGCGCGAACCTCACCACGACCCGAGCGCCCCGTCGTGCCGTCGGCCGTACCGTGTTGTCGGTCTTCGGGACGCGTGCGATAGTTCCGCTGGACTCCTGTGACGGCAAAACAACGTGGCCTCGCTTCGCGAAAGGAAGAAGCGCCGTGTGCGAGCCGACATCCTCGCCGTCGCTGCCCGACGCATCGGCTCCGAAGGTTACCGCAACGCGAACATGCGGGACATCGCCGCCGAGGCCGAAGTGGCGTACCAGACCCTTTACAACTACTTTCCCTCCAAGGCCCGACTAGGCCTCGCGCTGATCGCCGAGGATCTGGCCGGCCAGCCGGCTCCCGGACCGCACGGCGTCGACGATCCAGTCGCGGCGACCGAAGGACTGGCACGGTCTGGCCTGGCCTTCATAGACCGGCACGACCGGGAGATGTGGCGCGAAGTCGTCGCCGAGACGGTCCGCGGCGTCGACGGGTCGGTGGCCGGGCATGTCGATCCGACGGTCGGCGAGCGCGTTCGCGCCCTGCTCGAAGGCGCCCGGCAACGAGGCGACCTCGATGCCTACCTCGATACCGAAACCATGGCACAGGTGATCGAGTCGCTGATCGAATCGGCGTTTCTGGGACTCATCATCGACGATGGCCAGGATCTGCAGGAAGCGTCCGAGAACGTCGCGCGGCGGATCGCCCTCGTTGTCGATCCCCATCGGCGGGGAACGGCCTGACTGGCTCTATACTCCCCGTACATGGCCGTTCTCGAGTCCAGTATCGACCCGCGCTCGCCTGCGTTCGAGGACAACAGGCGGCACCATCGCGCGCTCGCCGCCGATCTCCGGGAGCTTGCCGCCCGCGTTTCCCTGGGCGGCGACGAACGCTCCCGGCAACGCCACGTCAGCCGCGGCAAGCTGCTGCCGCGGGACCGGGTGCAAGGGCTTCTCGACCGCGGCTCGCCATTCCTCGAAATCGGCCAGCTCGCCGGCCATGAACTCTACGACGACGTCATTCCCGCCGCCGGCTTGATCGCCGGCATCGGCCGCGTGGCGGGCACTGAATGCGTGGTCCTCGCCAACGACGCCACCGTGAAGGGCGGAACGTACTACCCGATCACGGTCAAAAAGCACCTCCGCGCGCAGGAGATCGCTCTGGAGAACGGCCTGCCGTGTGTGTACCTGGTGGACTCCGGTGGCGCGTTCCTGCCGATGCAGGCAGGTGTCTTTCCCGACAAGGAGCACTTCGGCCGTATCTTCTACAACCAAGCCAACCTGTCTGCCGCGGGCATCCCGCAGATCGCTGTGGTCATGGGCTCCTGCACCGCGGGCGGCGCTTACGTTCCGGCGATGTGCGACCAAGCGATCATCGTCCAGAATCAGGGAACCATCTTCCTCGGTGGCCCGCCCCTGGTGAAGGCCGCGACGGGCGAGGTAGTGGACGCGGAAGCCTTGGGTGGCGGCGATGTCCACTCGCGCCGCTCGGGGGTGACGGACTACCTGGCCGCGGACGACGAGCACGCACTCGCCCTAGCGCGGGAAGCCATCGCCGCCGCACCGATCCGCTACCGCGCCGCCGTGTCGTCCGCGGATGTCGTCGACCCACGCTACCCGGCGGAGGAGCTCTACGGTGTCCTGCCCACCGACACCCGAACGCCCTACGACGTACGCGAAGTGATCGCCCGGCTCGTGGACGACTCCGATTTGCACGAGTTCAAGGCCCTCTACGGCGACACCCTGGTGTGCGGCTTCGCGCGCATCTTCGGTGTTCCCGTGGGGATTCTCGCCAACAACGGCATCCTGTTCTCCGAATCCGCCCTGAAGGGCGCGCACTTCGTGCAACTCGCCGACCGCCGCGGAGTGCCGCTGTTGTTCCTCCAGAACATCACCGGCTTCATGGTGGGTCAGAAAGTCGAGAACGCCGGCATCGCCAAGGACGGCGCGAAGATGGTCACCGCTGTCGCCTGTGCCCGGGTGCCGAAGTTCACCGTGGTCATCGGCGGTTCCTTCGGCGCCGGCAACTACGCCATGTGCGGCCGGGCGTACGGCGCGCGGATGCTGTGGACCTGGCCCAACGCACGGGTGTCGGTAATGGGCGGTGAGCAGGCTGCGCACGTACTCGCCACCGTTCGCCGCGACGGCATGGCGGCGCGGGGCGAGGAATGGCCGCAGACCGAGCAGGACGCCTTCATGGACGAGATCCGTACCCAGTACGAGTCGGAGGGGCATCCGTACTTCGCCAGTGCACGGTTGTGGGACGACGGCGTGCTCGACCCGGTGGACACGCGGCGCGTACTCGGGCTTGCGCTCACCGTGGCCACGCGCGAGCCCGAGACCAACGACGGCCGCTTCGGCATCTTCAGAATGTAGGCGAAGGGTTCGCGGCGCGCATGTTCGACTCCCTGCTGGTCGCCAACCGCGGCGAGATCGCTGTGCGGGTCCTGCGCACCGCGAAGCGCTTGGGTATCCGCACCATCGCCGTCCACTCCGACGCCGACGCCGACGCACTGCACGTGCAACTTGCCGACGAGGCGATCGACATCGGACCGCCACCGGCGACCGAGAGCTATCTCAACCGGGAGGCCTTGCTGCGGGCCGTGCGCGCCAGCGGCGTCAAGGCGGTGCATCCGGGCTACGGCTTCCTGTCCGAGAACGCCGATTTCGCGGCGGCCGTCGTACAGCAAGGCGTGGTCTTCGTCGGTCCACCCGCCGAGGCCATCCGATCCATGGGGTCGAAGATCGAGGCCAAGCGCCTGGCCGCGGCTGCCGGAGCGCCGGTTGTTCCAGGCTACGCGGGCGACGACCAGTCGGCCGAGACCCTGGCGCGGGAAGCGGCGAGGATCGGCTACCCCGTTCTGGTCAAGGCCTCCATGGGCGGCGGCGGACGGGGCATGCGGGTCGTTGCCCAAGCCGAGGACCTAGCGGGCGCCCTGGAAGGCGCCAAGCGCGAGGCCATGGCCGCCTTCGCCGACGATGCCCTGCTGCTCGAACGCTATCTCGCTGCGCCGAAGCACATCGAGATCCAGATCCTCGCCGATGCAACGGGGCGGACGCTGTCGCTGTTCGAGCGTGACTGCTCAGTGCAGCGCCGTCACCAGAAGGTCATCGAAGAAGCCCCCGCACCCACCGTCGACGACGCCACCCGGCAAGCGATGGGAGAAGCCGCGGTCGCAGCCGCGCGGGCCGTGGGCTACGTCGGCGCGGGCACGGTGGAATTCGTGGTCGAGGACGGCGCCTTCTACTTCCTGGAAATGAACACGCGCCTGCAGGTCGAGCACCCCGTTACCGAGGCGATCCTTGGCCTGGACCTCGTGGAATGGCAATTGCGCATCGCCGCCGGCGAACGCCTGGCATTCGGCGAGGAGGAACTGGCCGTGACCGGTCATGCCGTCGAGGCGCGGCTCTACGCGGAGAGTCCACGGACGACCACCCGCGGCGAGGTCAACTTCCTGCCGTCCACCGGCGAACTGCGCCGGGTTTCGTTTCCCGGCGGGGTGCGCGTCGATACGGGCGTTCGGACCGGATCGCGGGTAACCGCCCACTACGATCCCCTGCTGGCCAAGGTCATTGCCCACGGCGATGATCGGCCACAGGCCATCGCCATGCTTCGCGCCGCATTGCGAGACACGGAGTTAGCCGGGGTGGAACACAACGTGCCGTGGCTGCTCCGCGTGCTCGATCAACCGGCGTTCGTCGCCGGAACCTACACCACGGGAACCGTCGGCGAGGCAGGCGCCGAGCTACTGCCCGAAGTGGACGCGCTAGACACCGCGATCGCCGCGGCCGCCGTGATTCTCGCCGCCGAGGCTGCCGAGGCCGCCGGGGCCGCCGGGGAGAGTGGTCCGTGGGCGCCGGACGGCTACCAGGTCAATCTGCCGCATGTGCAGACAGTCCGGTTTCGCCGCGCCCGCGAACGCATAGGACTGCGAGTGGTCTGTGAGGGTGGTGACTACCATGTCACGGGGTCCGAGGGCGACGTTCACCTTGGCGGGGCGAGCCTGGTCGACGGCTTGTTCGAGGCCCGGGTCGAAGGCGCGGGCATCCGCGCCCGCATCACGATCGCCGACGCCGAGGTATTCGTCATGCGCGCCGGCGCCACCGAGCGACTGACACTCGTCGAACCGGATGCGGGCGCGTTCGATCGCGTGGCTGAGGCCAGCGGACAGATCGTCGCCCCCATGCCCGGCCAGATCGTCTCCGTCAACGTGGCCGAAGGAGATCAGGTGCGGGCGGACCAGGTACTGGTGGTGCTGGAGGCGATGAAGATGGAACACCAGGTGCGTGCGCCATCCCCCGGCAAGGTCACGGCGCTCTTGTGCGCCTCGGGAGACCGCGTGGTCGAGGGGGCGGAACTCGTCAACGTCGCTACATCGTAGGGACGGGCGTATGGGATCCCACCCAACGTTTCAAAGCGGTAGCGCCGTCGTGTACTTGACCTGGCGCAGCGCGAACGTCGAGGTCAGGTTGCCGACCTCCGGCAGGTGCACCAGGGTGGCCTTCAGCAGCCGTTCGTAGGCGCCGACGTCGGCGACGACGACGCGTAGCATGAAATCCGTCTCGCCGGACACGGTGTAGCACTCGACAATCTCCGGGACGTCCTGCACCGCTTCCTCGAACCGGTTCAGGGCGTTCTCCTGGTGGCGTTTCAGGTTGACGTTGACGAAGACGTTGACGGCGAGATCGAGGCTGGCAGCGTCCAGCAGGGCTACCCGCCGCGTGATGAGCCCGCGTTCCTCGAGCCTCTTGACGCGTCGCCAGCAAGGGGTGTGGGAGAGACCGACGCGGTCGCCAAGTTCCTGCATCGAGAGGTCGGCGCGCTGCTGCAGCTCGACAAGAATGCGGTGGTCCGTCGTATCCAACGATTTCATCCTAATTACCTTCCGTTTTTGGAAACCATCTTTTGATTATTAGGGCTAGTCGTGCGAAATAGCAACGCCCTTCCTCTCTGTGTTGGCATACGATCATCGACTAGAAACGTCCTCGAGGTAACAACATGCCGGTTCACGCAGCGGCGGTTACGGGGGACTCTCTCGCGGCTCTACGCTACGGGACCGAAAGGGGGACGGCCTATCTGACGGGCATCCAGGCCCTTGTCCGCCTGCCGCTCGACCAGCGGCGACTCGACATCCGCGCGGGACTCGACACCGCGGGCTTCGTCTCGGGATACCGGGGATCGCCGCTGGGCGGCTTGGACCAGGAACTCTGGCGCCGGTCGGCGGAACTCGACGCGCATCGGGTCGTCTTCCAACCGGGTGTCAACGAGGATCTCGCCGCCACGGCCGTGTGGGGCAGCCAGCAGGTCGGACTGTTCCCGGGCGCCCGCCACGAGGGCGTGTTCGGGATGTGGTACGGCAAGGCGCCCGGGCTCGACCGCTCGTCCGATGCGATCCGCCACGCCAACGCGGCGGGTACGAGTCCCCGCGGGGGTGTTCTGCTGGTCGTCGGCGACGACCACGGCTGCAAGTCATCGACACTGCCATGCGCCAGCGAGTACGCGCTGCGAGACCTCGGCGTGCCGGTACTCGCACCGTCCGACGTTCAGGACGTGCTTGATTTTGGTGTGGCCGGATGGGCCATCTCGCGCCACGCGGGGTGCTGGGTCGGGCTGATCGCCCTGACCGACATCATGGACAGTGCACTCACGGTCGATAGCGATCTGGATCGCCACCGCTTCGTCTTGCCGCCCCCCCGGGACGTCGGTGGGCCTCACCGCGAAGACGTACACATCCGACTCGCGGACTCGCCGCTGCAGCAGGAAGCCCGTCTCGAGGTCAGGTTGCGGCTGGCGCGGGAATTCGCAACGGCAAACGCGCTGGATCGGGTCGTCACCGAACCACGGAAGACCCGCCTGGTCGTCGTCACAGCGGGCAAGGCCTATTCCGACGTGCGCGAGTCGCTTGAGAAACTGGACCTGCGATCCGACACGGCCATTGCCGATGCCGGAATCCGCCTGGTCAAACTGGGAATGACCTGGCCGTTGGATCCAGACCAGGTCAAAGAATTCTGCCGAGGAGCATCGCGTGTTCTGGTGGTCGAGGAGAAGCGTCCGTTCATCGAGGACCAGATGAAGGCGGTTCTGTTCGGACAGCCCATCGAGATCATGGGCAAGTCCTCACCTCTCCAACCCCCCTCGGACGGGACCGCGGTTCCGAGGGACGGCCTTCTCCCGACCACCGGCGAACTCGACGTGCCGGCGATTACCGCGGCACTCGCGACCGTGCTCCAACGCGTACCCGACACCGGCTACCTGGGCGAGGTGGCGTCGGCCGCCCAGGGTGTTCCCGACGACCTCCCGGACTCGAAGCTGGCGCGCAAGCCGCTGTACTGCGCGGGATGCCCGCACAACACGTCGACGCGGGTGCCCGACGGTAGCCGCGCCGCCGCGGGAATCGGCTGCCACTACATGGCCCAATGGATGGATCGCAACACCGCGACGGTGACCCACATGGGCGCCGAGGGCGTCAACTGGATCGGCCAGGCACCGTTCACCGACGAGCGCCACATCTTCGCCAATCTGGGCGACGGCACCTACTTCCACTCGGGCATCCTCGCCATTCGCGCGGCGGTGGCCGCGGGGGTCAACATCACCTACAAGGTGCTGGCCAACGACGCCGTGGCCATGACCGGCGGCCAACCGGTGGAAGGTTCGCTCGCGGTCGCCGACATCGTCGCGCAGGTTCGTGCCGAGGGAGTAGCGGCGGTGTGCGTCGTCGCCGACGACCCGGCACGCCATCGACGTTCCGACTTGCGCGCCGAGCCACGCGACCGACTTGACGCCGTGCAACGCGAACTTCGCGAAACCCCCGGGTGCACCGTGCTCGTCTACGACCAGACCTGTGCGGCGGAGCTCCGCCGGCGGCGCAAGCGCGGCCTGGCGGAAGACCCCGACGTGCGCGTGGTCATCAACGACGCGGTGTGCGAGGGTTGCGGCGACTGTTCGGTGCAGTCGAACTGTGTCGCCGTCGAACCGCTGGACACCGAATTCGGCACCAAGCGAACCATCAACCAGACCGCGTGCAACAAGGATCTGTCGTGCCTCGATGGGTTCTGTCCGGCATTCGTGACGCTCTCGGGCGCGAGGCCCCGGGAAACCAACCGGGTCGACGTTGCCGAGAGGCGCGAACTGCCACTGCCGGCGGCGGATATCCGTCCGGCCAACATCCTGATCGCCGGTGTGGGTGGCACAGGCATCGTCACGGTGTCGCAGATTCTCGGCATGGCCGCGCATTTGGACGGAGCCTTTGTCTCCACCCTGGACATGACGGGCCTCGCGCAGAAGGGCGGAGCTGTCCAGAGTCACGTACGCATCGCGCCGCCCGGCAGTTCACACGCCCCCACCCGGATTCCTCCGGCATGCGTCGACACGCTGATCGGGGCAGATGCGGTGACAGCGGCGAGCCGCGACGTCCTGCGGCTGACATCGCCCCAGCGGACCACCGTGATTCTCGATCGCCACGTTGCGCCGACCGCCGAGTTCGTGATCGGCCAGCGTCGCGACCCGGGGTTCGCAACCTTGGCTGAACGTCTGCGCCAGCGGGCGAGGCAGGTGTTTACGGTGGACGCCAACACCGCAACGCGGACACGGTTCGGTTCGACGGCCTACGCCAACATCCATCTCCTTGGCTACGCCTTCCAGTCGGGAACCATCCCGGTGTCCCTCGAGGCCCTTGAGCAGGCGGTCGCCCTGAACGGTGTCGCTGTCGAGAAGAATCTCGCAGCCTTCCACCTTGGTCGCGCCGCCGCGTACGACGCCGAACGAGCATCCAAAGTCGCAACGCCGTCCGAATGGGCGCCTCCGACGAATGCCAGTGCGGCAGCGGGCGCGATGCATCCACCCCGTTCCCGAACGCTGGACCAGAAGGTGGCGACTCGAAGCACGTTCCTGGTGGCCTACCAGAATCGGAATCTGGCGCAGCGATACGAGAACGTCGTCGACAGGGTCCGCAGCGTCGAGGAAGGCGTACAACCGTCCAGCACCGTCCTGACCGATGCCGTGGCGGCGAGCTACTTCAAGCTGCTGGCGGTGAAGGACGAGTACGAGGTGGCACGGCTCTACACCGAGCGGACCGGCGGCGACTTCGCGGCCAAGCTCGCCGACAGCTTCGAGCCCGGGTTCAAGGCTACCTACCACTTCGCGCCGCCGTTCCTGGCACGGCCCGGGCCGAACGGACGTCCGAGGAAGGTAGCCGTCGGACGGTGGATCGTGCCGGTGCTGGGTTGCCTGGCGAAGCTGCGATGGCTGCGCGGAACTGCCTTCGATCCGTTCAGATTCATGCGCGAGCGTCGCTTGGAACGCCGCCTTGTGGAGGATTTCGAAGCCGATGTCGCGGCCATCGTGGAACACCTCGACGAGGCCAACCTCGAGACAGCCGTGGCGCTGGCGCGACTGCCGATGTCCGTCAAAGGCTTCGGTCCGGTGAAGGAGGCCGCCGCGCGGACTGCGATGCAGCAGAGGGAACGCCACTTGGCCGAGTTGAGTTCGCCCCCGCTACCACGACCTGCGACTGCCCTCGAACCGGTCTCTGTGAACGGCGAAGCGGCCTAGCAGCCTGTCGGACTTCGGCGCTTCAGCGGCAAAGTCCGACAGGGTGATAGGCAGGTGGGGGCTGGGGCCGGACGCCGAGCCTGCGAGGCGTCTTGGCGGCGCTGAGCCGTTCCATCGGCCCACGCCGTGCGTATAATCGCGCCTTCGCGTCGCCGGAGATTCTGTCTTGGTCCCCACCCTGAGGAACATCCTATGCCTCGTCGCGACGGGGACGGTAGCCGCCACCGCATTGGCGCAGAGCGTTCCGGCCGGCACCGTCGCCGACATCGAGGAGCGGACGCGGCCGTTCGGCGAGCTCTGTCTCGAAGGTGAGGATTGCGGCGGCGACGAGAGCGCTGCGGTCGTGGTCGTCGTGCCGACCGGTCGAAGCGGCGCCGACGTCTACGCCAGTGCCTGCAAGACCTGCCACGAAACCGGGCTCCAAGAGGCTCCCAAGTCCTTCGATCTCGAGGCATGGGCTTCGCGCCTGGACAAAGGCATGGACGAACTGGTCCGGGTGAGCCGCGAAGGACTCAACCTGATGCCGCCCATGGGGGCATGCATGACATGCTCCGACGACGAACTCCGTGCCGCCATCGAGTTCATGACCACCGCCCCGGAGGATTGAGCACGTAGCCGCCGACGCTACGGCACCGGCTGCTGTTCATCCAGTGCGCGGTATCCCAGGGCCTCCGCGACGTGCGGGGTGTCGATGTCGTCCTTCCTGTCGAGATCGGCCACGGTCCGGGCGACCTTGCGCAACCGGTGCACGGCGCGCGCGGACAGTCCGAAACGCCGCGCCGCGCGCCGCAGCAGCAATCCGGCGTTAGCTTTCATCACGCAGTACCGGTCGATCTCCCGCGTGTTCAGCGAGGCGTTGGTCTTGCCAGCGCGGCCGATCTGGCGTTGGTGCGCAGTCGCGATCGTCGCGCGCAGGACATCGTCGTCCTGATCGGTGGAGCGCGACCACAGATCCTCTTCCGGGACCGGGCCGACTTCCACGCGGATATCGACGCGGTCCAGCAGGGGCCCTGACAGCCGGCTCCGGTACTGCTGGACTTGGCGTGGCGTGCAGCGGCAGCGGGCCTCATCGCAGACGTATCCGGCGGGACACGGATTCATGGCGGCGACGAGCTGGAACCCGGCGGGATAGCGGACCGCCTGATTCACCCGTGCGACGGCGACCTCCTCCGCCTCCAGAGGTTCGCGCAGCGCCTCCAGGACCGTGCGCTGGTACTCCGGTATTTCGTCGAGGAACAGCACGCCGCAGTGTGCGAGGGTGATTTCCCCGGGCACGATCGGGTTGCCGCCGCCGACGATGGCGGCCATGGAAGCCGTGTGGTGGGGATCGCGGAACGGGCGAGTGCCGAAAGGCGGTGCGTCCCGGATCGACACCGAGTAGACATTGGCCACTTCGATGGCCTCGGTGGGCGTCAGTGGCGGCAACAAGCCGGGGAGCCGTCGCGCGAGCATGGTTTTGCCGGTTCCCGGTGGCCCGGTCATCAGCATGTGGTGACCGCCCGCCGCGGCAACAACCAGCGCGCGTTTCGCGTGCGCCTGTCCGCGTACGTCCGACAGTGAGGTCGTGGCGGGACGGGCGACGTTCGGCCGTGGCGACGGCTCGGGCTCGGGCAGATCGGGGGCCTCGAGCAGGCGCACCACATCGAGCAGTGTCGCGACCGGGTAGTAGCCGACATCGCGGAGCGGAGCCAGCTCCAGGCGATGGCTGGCGGGCGCAACCAGTCGGGTGTCGGCGTCGGCCAGTTTGGCGGCGGCGCAGAAGGCGCCCCGGACCGGACGGATGTCGCCGTATAGCGAGAGTTCGCCAAGGAACTCGAGACGGTGCAGGTGCTGGCCTTTCACTTGTTTGGTGGCGGTGAGCACGGCAACGGCGATGGCGAGGTCAAAACGGCCCCCGTGCTTGGCGAGGTCGGCCGGCGCAAGGTTGACCACGAGCCGCCCCTGGGGGTACTTGAGCCCGGCATTTCGGATCGCGCTACGGACGCGGTCGCGGGCTTCCCGAACCGCCGTCTGCGCCATGCCAACAAGGGTGAAGGAAGGAGACCCGGTCTGGAAATGCGCCTCCACGAGGACCCTCGGAGCGTCGATGCCGACCTGGGCACGGGTTCTGACGGGGATTGACATGTGCGCCCAGTTTAGGAGGCGGCCCGGTTGCCGAGCAGCGGCCATCGACCATCGACGGTGTAGGTCAATGTCCATCGGGCACGGCCGTATTGCACCAACATGGTGCTCTGCACGGGCGGGCACGCACGACAAAAGTGCCCGTTCCTAGGCAGCATTTCGTAATCTATTGAAACTCTTGGGGAAAATTTCTGGCACAGTCCGTGCTCTTTGAGCATCATATGCGCATCGGCGTGTCCGCCGGATACGCCGTGTTCGTAAACAGTTCGACAAGGGGACTATTGAAATGAAGAAGCTTTCGACAGTACTGACGGCCCTCGTGGCGATGGCGCTGTCCGTCCCCGCGGCCCTTGCCGCGGAAGTCTCGGGCAACGTGACCCTGGCGTCCGACTACTCATTCCGTGGTTGGTCGCAGACGTCGCGCGACCCGGCCATTCAAGGTGGTTTCGACGTTGGTTTCGAAACCGGGATCTACGTGGGTACGTGGGCTTCCAACGTGAATTTCGGTGCGAGCGACGAAGGCGATGTCGCATCCATGGAATGGGATCTCTACGTGGGCTGGAGCGGCGAAGTCGCCGACGGCATCGAGCTCGACGTACAGGCCATCCACTTCCAGTATCCGGGGGATACGAGCCTGAACTACCAAGAGGTGTATCTCGGCCTCGGAGTCGGCGACTTCACGGTGGGAGTCAACTATTCCCCGGCGTACCTCGCGGTCTCCGGCGAGACGTTCTTCTATCCGCACGCTGGCTACAGCATGAGTTTGCCAGGAGATATCGGCTTGGACTTCGGTGTCGGCATCAACATCGCCAAGAGCGACGACTTCTTCGGCGACGACAACGAATACGTGGACTACTCGGCGACGGCCAACATGCCTATCGGTGGCATCAACCTCGGCATCGGCATCGTCGGCACGACGGTCGACGACTCGGCCTGTGACCGCGACTGCGAAGCCCGGGTAGTGGTATCGCTGTCCAAGGATCTCTAGCAGCGGGCCCCCCGCCCCACAGGCGACGAAAGGTTCGCCCGCACACCGATGGGCCCCGCGATAGTAAACAAAAAAACACAC
>VXPO01000009.1 GCA_009839505.1 Gammaproteobacteria bacterium | reverse complement strand
GCTATTTTTCGGCGAGACGTTCGACGAGCTGCAAACGCGACTGCGTCTCCCGAAGTTCGATCGTTATTTCAGGCCGGAAGGGAGGGCTAACTGCAGTCTGCCGGCTGCTCGAGCGTCGCTTCCCGATGGTGCCTGGACTTCCACTCCGAGTAGGGCATCGCGTGGAGGATTCTCACGCGTCCACCTAGCCCGTCTCCAGGCCCCGATCCTCGAAAAAGAACCCTTTTGCTTGAATATTAGAAGTCATGGAGCTAAAAATCTAGGATGGAGTATCGCCAACGACATCTCGAAGGAAAGCTGGCGCGACTGCGACGCGTCGTACCGGTCGTTCTGCTGCTCGGGGCGCGGCAAGCGGGCAAGAGCACATTGCTTTCCCACATCGCCCCCGAAGCCGCCCGAGTCGTGTTCGACCCCGTCATCGACGTCGGCAACGCTCGGCAGGATCCCGAGCTGTTCCTGGACCAGTACCCGCCGCCGGTCATTCTCGGCGAGATCCAGTACGTTCCCGACCTGCTCGCGGTCATCAAGCGCCGTGTGGATGAGGATCGCCGCCCCGGACAGTACTTGCTGACCGGCTCCCAGAACCCGATGCTGCTGGAATCGGTAAGCGAGAGCATGGCCGGGCGGGCCGCAGTACTCGATCTTCACTTCCTCTCGCTCGCGGAACGCTGTCGCATGGCGGACACGGGCCGTGGATGGATCGACGACCTGTTCGAGACCGATGCCGTGGCACGCCTGGTCCGGCGGGAGCGACTGCCGCCTCGCGACCTGGAGACGACGCTTTCCGCGCGCCTCTGGCGAGGCGGCTTCCCCGGTCACCTGGACCACGACGACGAGCTTCTTCCAGATCTGTTCTCGTCGTACATGCGGACCTATGTCGAACGCGACGTCCGCCGGGTCGCCGCGGTGAACGACGCGGGCTTCTTCGCCCGCTTCGTCGGCTTGTGTGCCGCCCGCACCGCGCAGGAGATCAACCACAGTCAGCTCGGACGCGAGCTGGGCGTCACCTACCACACGGCACAGCGCTGGCTCGCGATCCTGCGCGCGACATTCCAGTGGCTGGAGGTTCCCCCGTTCTCGGACAACCCTGCGAAGCGCGTGTCCAGACGATCCAAGGGATACTTCGCCGACACCGGATTCGCTGCGTGGACGCAGCGGATCGCCAGTCCGGCCGCCTTGATGTCCAACCCCGTTCAGGGTGCTCTTTTCGAGACGCACGTGGTGCTCGACATCCTCAGGCAGACGCAGGCCCTACGCTATCCCCCCCGTCTCCATCACTGGCGGCAGCACTCGGGGGCGGAAGTCGACCTCGTTCTCGAACGCGACGGGGTGCTGGTTGCGGTGGAGGCGAAGAGCGGGGCCCGCGTGTCGCGCGGCGATACCCGCGGCATTCGTGCGTTTCGCGAGAATCATCCCGAGCAGTCCCACGGCATCGGTGTCGTCGTGGCGGCCGTTCCGGCGCCCGTGCTACTCGGAGACGACATCGTCGCGCTCCCCTACGACATCGCGTGAATCGACGTCGCGTCGGCAAGCGGGAGAGCGTGGCAGACTGCAGCTACGACAGCAATTGGTAGGCGGATTCGCCGGACGGGCGCCGAGACACGCAACGTCGCCCCGTTTCATCCGAACCGCACGCCCACATCACCGTGGCCCGCGCGCGGGATCTGAACTCGCTATCGGGCAGCCCATCACCACTGGTGGCATTCCTCCGTCCTTGCAGCGCAAACGGCGGTGCGCGGAGGCGTTTGATGCAGTCGGTCTGTCAGTTCATGAAGCTCTGACGCGAACCTTGCGTTGATTTCCCGTCCCGAGCGGTAGGAGCAGTTCGTGATCTGTTATGCGACAACGACTACGCGCCCGAGCACGGGGGGACTTTGCGAAGCTTGATCCGCTGGCGAGCGGTGACGCAATACGCGCCATCCTCGTACCGAACCATGCTTGCCGCGCATCCTGTCAGGAGCGGTTTGTCGCACCGCTCGCCGCGCCGGCCCCCGCGGAGCCCCGTACCTCCCGCCCTGCCGCTCAGCCGATCCGAGCGTCTACCAGCGCGACGGCGCGGTTGCGGCTGACAGCGAGCACGTGCTCGTCGTCGGGCAGCGTGCCGCAGGTGGCGCCGTGCTTGAGCCCCGCGCTGCAGCGCCCGACGCCAGCGAGGATGACCCGCCCTGTCTCCGGGTGCTGTCGATCGCCAGCGGGCACCCGTGCTACCGCACGGGACCGGGCGCGCGGCCGCGCGGGCCTGGCCCAGAGCGGTGAGGCTGGCGAGGATCCGCCTTGTGCTGCAGCGACGGAGCGCGTCGTTCCCGAGGACGTGGCATCCGGGGAGATGACCTTGCCTCTCGGGTGTCAGCGATACGGACGGGATCGGGCTGCCGATAGAGAACCGAACATGATGTACGGTTAGTGTACGTCACGCACCGACGTTGATATTGACGACGAGGCCTGCGCTGCGGTCATGGGCCGTTATCGCCTGACGACCAAGCGCGAAGCGATCAACTTCGCACTTCGAACCCTTGCGGCAGAGCCTCTCGGCCTCGACGAGGCCCGGAACCTTCGCGGAACAGGCTGGGAAGGTAACCTCGAAGACCTGCGGACCGACCGCACGACGTGATCCTGGTCGATACGTCCGCGTGGATCGAGTTGCTACCCGATACCGGCTCCACGACCTGTGATCGGGTCGAAGCATCGCTCGGCGGCGAGATCGCGTCACAGACCGCGATCTTCATGGAAGTGCTGGCCAGCGCGCGGGACGAAGGGCACCTGCATGACCTCCGTAGACTGCTTGCATGAGCGACTGCATCTGGGTGCCACCCCCCCGGATGCCAAACGAACACCAGGTAGACGACGAAGGTGCTCCTTGGACGGAGTGCTGGCGCTGCCAGACGTGCTGGCGGAGCCCCGGGCGTTTGTCGCCCGGGCGCGCCCGTGGCCGGGGCATATAAAAATATTACGCAATCTGCCATCAGAAGCGTGGAGATAAAGGTGGTGGGGCGTTAAATTAAAAAAAATAGTGGGTG
>VXPO01000113.1 GCA_009839505.1 Gammaproteobacteria bacterium | reverse complement strand
CGGAGGCCGAGGAACTGGAGCAGGGTGTCGGGCACGGCGTCGACGATCCGCTCGGCGAGCCACGTCGCCTCGTCGTGGGTGAGGGCGAAGTCGCACTCGTCGAGCCGGAAGAAGTCGTCGGGGGGCGGCGGAATCGAGGGCGCCCAGACCGCGTCGGAAGCCTCGAGGTACTCGGTCGCGTCTGCGGCGGGCCGCGAGGTCTGACGGTGTCCGGCCGCCTGAGCGATCGTCCCATCGTGCCGCAGGATGCCGAATCGGCGCAGGCTGTTCCAGTAGATGGTCGAGGGCAGGATCTGGACGGCAGGACCCGCCCGTTGGCCGATCAACCCCGCGGTATCACCGCCACTCTGCAGCGCCCCGATGAGACGCCGCTCCCGCCCGTCGACCCACGTCACCAGCCGCGGGCCGCGGTAGCCGCGACGCTCCCCTTCGCGGAACAGCCACGGCACGAACAGGAAGTACCGCGCCCGCGTGAGCAGCACCGAGGTGCCCGGAAACAGCGTGTCGCTGAGCGCGTCGCGAATCCCGCCGAGCCCCAGCTCGTCGCGACTCTCGGGCTGCGAGAACATCGCGACGATCTCGCGCGCCCGCCGCTGGTCGGCCTGGGAATAGTCGAGCCATGCGAGTGATCCGGGTGACAATCGTCGTTCCTCGGTGAGGGCCTTGGCCAGACAGTCGGGGAACACAGCCTCCGCTGCAAGCCACACCCGTACATACAATATCGACAGTTCAAGCGCGGCGCCTGCCAGCGTGCGCCGTGACAGTGGGTCACTGAGGTGTAGCCGCTGCAGGGTCGTCGCGGATTCGCAAGTCGCGCTCCCACGACCGCGACCGATGCCGAGCATTGTCGGTGCCTTAGGGTGTCCTGTCACGAGGATCTGCCGACACATCCGGCTGCGTGTCACGACCATAGCTTGGCCTTCCCGATGACGCTCTCCGAGTGCGTCCGCGCGTCCAGCGGCCGGTGTGGGCGCGGTCGGTGTTGTAGTAGCGCAGGTGCTGATGACTGCTGCGGGTGGAGCTCTTCCGAGGTCGAGGTGGGCGCGCTTACGACACTCGTGCTGTCGCGACCACGAGCGTGAAGCGTGATATATCATCGCCGCAATGTCGCCATCGCGTACGTGGTTCGATATCAGCCTGACCGCGAGGTGGGCCGAGTGACGACGCTGGAGTCGCCGCGCTCAGGCACTGTCCCTGAGCAAGGTAACCTCGTCCGTGTTCGGGACCGCTATTGGGTGGTCGAGTCTGTTCACCAATCGTCGCGTCCTGCTGATCCTGCGAATCCGAATGAGCCCGCAAGGCACCACCTGGTGCACCTTGTTCCGATCGACGATAAGGGGAGTTCGGATCCTCTTGGCGTGTTCTGGGAGACGGAGCCGGGCACGGAGATTCGCCCTCAATCGGAGCTTCCCGACCCGAAGGAGGGCGTGGACGAGCCGGAGGTCTTCGCGGGATTCCTCGATGCCGTGCGGTGGGGAGCCATCGCCTCGGCGGATCCAAGCGCGTTCCAATCCCCGTTCCGGGCGGGCATCGACATCGAGGACTACCAGCTACTCCCGCTGGTGAAGGCCTTGCGGATGCCCCGCGTGAACCTGCTCATCGCCGATGACGTTGGCTTGGGCAAGACCGTAGAAGCCGGCCTCATCGCCCAGGAGCTCGTCCTCCGCAACCAGGCCCAGAAGATCCTCGTGGTGTGCCCACCGAGCCTCTGCCTGAAATGGCAGCGCGAGATGCGCGAGCAGTTCGGGCTCGAATTCGAGATCGTCGATACCGCGCACGTCCACCGACTGAGGCGAGAGCGGGGGGTCGGCGTCAACCCGTTCCGATCTCATCCCCGGCTCATCGTGTCAATGGAGTGGATCAAATTCGAGTCGCAGATGCGCTGGTTCGATGAATTCCTGCCCCCCGATCCCAACATCTACCCGCGAGCGTTCGACCTGCTGATCGTGGACGAGGCTCATCGGATTGCCCCCGCCGCCGTAGGCAAGTACGCGCGGGACTCGCTCCGCACCAAGGTAATGCGCCGACTGGCGCCGCACTTCGAGCACCGCCTGTTCCTGACAGCCACCCCGCACAACGGCTACCCCGAGTCATTCCAGGCGCTACTCGAGATGCTCGACCCGAACCGCTTCACCAAGGGTGTGCCACCGAGCGCGCGCGAACGCGACGCAGTGATGGTGCGTCGCCTGAAGTCGCACCTTCGGATGGTCCTTGACGACGGCGAGCAGCGGTTTCCGGAGCGGAGGATCACCGCGATCGAGGTAGCGTTCCCGCCCGAGGAACAAGAGCTGTTCGACCTGCTGGATCGCTACTCGTGCTTACGAGCGGGCAGCGCGAACACCCCGGCGGAGCGCGCGGCCTCAAGATTCATCGCGCTGCTGCTAAAGAAGCGCCTCCTGTCTTCACCCGCTGCGTTCAAGCACACCCTCGACGAACACATGAAGACACTCGAGGCGGCCTCGAGACGACCCATCACGGAGCAATTGGTCGAACAAGCCGCGGCGGCCCTGGATGACGAGGCAGACGACACCGCGCGGGTCTCCGAGCAGGAGCAGGAGGCTCTTGCTCTGGTTGCTGGCGTGCTTGCCGATGAGGACAAGTCGCCGCGTGCCGGCGACTCGACAGCACCATCCGATGCGGCCCCCTCCGTGCTCGATCAGATGCGCGTGCTGGCTGACGAACGCTATCGCCGAGCCGATGCGAGGGCGTCCCGACTCCTGGACTGGATCGCCGAGACCTGCTTCCCGGATGGCAACTGGAACGACGAGCGAGTCATCGTGTTCACGGAGTACCGGGCCACGCTTGACTACCTCGACGAGCTTCTTGCAGCACCGCGTCCCGGCTGGCCGTCCATGACCGGGCGGGTCGAAGTGTTCCACGGAAGCCTCGGCGCCGAGGATCGCGAGCGGATCATCCGAGAGTTCAACTACAACCCGCTGAAGACCAAGGTACGCGTGCTCCTCGCTACTGACGCGGCGTCCGAGGGGATCGACCTCCACCTGGCGTGCCACCGCCTCGTGCACATGGAGGTCCCGTTCAATCCAAACCGGATGGAGCAGCGAAACGGACGCATTGATCGGCACGGCCAGCGCTCCGGGACGGTCGACATCTTCCACTTCGCGGCGGCCACGGGGGAAGACCATGCCCTCGGCGAGGACCACGCGTTCCTGTCGCGCCTCGCCACGAAGGTCAACGACATTCGCGACGACCTCGGTTCCGTATCGTCTGTGCTCGCTGAACGCGTCGAGGCACGCATGCTCCGCGAGCGGAACCCCGGCCTCGACGTGGACGGCCTCATCACAGACTGGCACGACCGAGCCCGAACCGACCTGGAGCGACTCAAGCAGGAGTTCACCGCTGACATCGCCCGCGTCCGCGAGCAGTACGGCGCAAGCGTCGAGGAACTCAGACTCACCCCTGCGAGTGTGCAACGCTCCGTCCAGGTGGCGCTCCGGATCGAAGATCAGCCACCGCTGCGCCCCTCGACACTCGATCGACCTGACGGCCCTGTGCAGGTGTTCCAGATCGACGACCTCGCCGGCACGTGGGGAGAGACGCTCGCTGGGCTACAGAACGAGGTGGAGGACTTCCGCCTGCCAGTGACGTTCGACCCGGAGATCGCGAACGGTCATCACGATGTTGCCTATCTGCACGTCGGGCATCCGTTGGTCGCGCGTTGCCTGCGGACACTGCGGGCGCAGGTCTGGGGTGCGGCCGTCGATCGCAAGATCGACCGGGTGGCCGTTCGGTATGCAGACATCGAGGAGCCCGTCGCGGTTGGGCACGCCCGCATCGTCGTGAACGGCTCTGACGGCACGACCCTCGACGAGGTGATCGAGCCCGCAGCCGTTCGAGTGGGCGGGCGCCGGGGACGCCTCAACGTTGGCGAGACCCGCGCAGCGGTCACGTCCGCGGCGGCGGACCCCGTCCCGGATCACGTCCAGGGCCTCTACGCCGACCAATGGGACCGCGTGCGAGGCCCGCTCGAGCAGGCTTTGGAGACTCGCGCTCAGGACGTGCTCGACCAGCGTAACCGCAGGATGGACGCCAAGAGAGCGGACGAGGAAGCGCGCCTGCGAGGCACGCTGACCGACCTTCAAGCCAGCATCCAGCGCCGCCTCGATGAGCTCGAGCAGTCGGAGCACGTGGAGCAGTTGCGCCTCTTCGATACGGGCGAGCGCCAGCAGTTCGACGTCGATGTCCAGGCACTCCGGGACCGGATCGGCCGAATCGGGGACGACATCGACAAGGAAGTTGAGATTCTGCAGCGCCGCTACGAGGTTCGCGATGTCAGGTGGTTCCCGGTCGGCGTCGAGTTCCTCATCCCGGAAGACACCCGCTAATGCCCGCGTCGCGCCGCGTCGTCGAACAACACGAGGACTGGCTCAACCTCACTGACGCCGAGGCACCATGGTTCTCGTTGCCCGTGCTCAAGCGAGCACTTGAGAACGGGCTCGACCCGACACCGTCTGAGCTTCGCGCCGAGCACAAGATCCGCTGGTACGGAGACGACAGCCTGGAGTCGGCGAGGCTCGCGGATGACCGCAGCGAGTACATCGACTGGCTCCTGCGAGACGTCCTGGGATGGGGGGATGACTACCTGAGCGGCACGCTGCTCCCTGAACATCTCGCGGAGAGCGTCACGCGTCACGACATCACCGTAGCGCCGACGGGTGTCTACCAGCCGTCACCTCCAGCACCGGTAGGGCTGTTCGGAACCCCTGCCGACCCGGCCGCATCTGACGCACAGGATCCTCGCGCACTCGTTCTAGCTCTCCCCAGAGGTACCGATCCGCGCGCGCGGCCTCGTGGCGACTCATCGCCTGCAACATGGGTGCAGCGGGCGGCGCTGCTCTGTCGTTACCACCAAGTCCCGCTCGCGCTCCTGACCGATGGCGACTACCTCACCCTCGTGCATGCGCCGGAGCAGGGCGTCACGGGGTGGGGGACCTGGCGCGCTTCGGAGTTCGCCACGGAGCCGGGACTGCTCGATTCGTTCCGATCGATGCTGGGTTCACGCCGATTCACCGTGGCTCAGCAGCAAGACACCCCCGAAGCGCTGCTCAAGGAGTCGGCCAGCTCTCAGGCCGAAGTGACCGACCAGCTCGGCACCCAGGTTCGGCGCGCCACTGAGCTGCTCGTGAACGCCATCTCGCGCGCCAACCAGGATCGAAACGGCGCACTCCTGGCCGGGGTTACACCGCACGAAGTGTACGAAGCGGCCGTGACGGTGATGATGCGATCCGTGTTCCTCCTCGTTGCCGAGGAGAACGACTTGCTACCAGTCGACAACCCGCACTACCAGGCTCTCTATTCGATCCGCAGATTGCGGGAGTCGCTCGAAGAGGAGCGCTTCACGAACCCCGAGTCGCTCGAGACGCGAACGACCGCGTGGCATCGGCTGCTCGCTACCAGCCGAGCGCTACAGAGCGGCGTTCAACACGACGAACTGTCGATTCCTGCCTACGGCGGCAGCCTCTTCGACCCCGACCGCTTCCCCATTCTGGAGGGCCGGGGTACAGGCACAACCTGGCAAGCCACTGTCGGAGCGCCTATCGCCGTGACCGACTTCGACGTGCTCGCCATCCTCGACGCGCTACTGGTGCTCCGCTTCCGCGATGCTCGCAGTGGGACTGACACCCGCCGTCTCTCGTATCGCAACGTCGACGTGGAACAGATCGGGCACATCTACGAGCGCCTGCTCGACCACGACGCAGTCACCGCCGAGAACGTTGTCCTGGGCCTCCGGGGTAGGTCGGGCGAAGAGCCGGAGGTCAGTCTCCCCGACCTCGAGGCGCAGAAGCTCGACGGCGTGGCGTCGCTCGTAGCCTGGCTCACGGACAAGGACGCCAAGAAGGCAGGGCGGCAGGCGGGCACCAAGAAGCAGGTCGAGAAGCTCCTCGCCGACCCGGTCGATCCGCAGCGTCTCGCTGGCTTGCTCCAGGCATGCCAAGGCAATCAGGCACTCGCCGCACGCATCGAACCCTTCGCGAATCTGCTCCGGCTCGACCTGCGGGATCGGCCGCTCGTATTCCTCGAAGGCTCGGTCTACGTCACCGAAACCGGTTCGCGGCGCGATAGCGGCACCGCCTACACCACGCGCGAACTCGCCGAAGAGGTCGTCGAGCACGCACTCGCGCCCCTCTGCTACTCGCCGGGCCCGCAGGACACTCCCGACACGAGCCAGTGGCAGATCCGCTCGTCCAGCGAGATCCTCGACCTCAAGGTCTGCGACCCCGCCGTAGGCTCTGGTGCCATCCTCGTCGCCGCGTGCCGCTACCTGGCGGATCGGCTCATCGAGGCGTGGCGAGCGGAAGGTCGCCCCGATGCGATTGATACGGTCACCGCCGCTGACGACCCGAACCGCCTCGACATCGTGGTCCAAGCGCGACGTCTCGTCGCCGAGCACTGCTGCTACGGCGTGGACCGCAACCCCATGGCCGTGGAGATGACCAAGCTCTCGATGTGGCTCACAACCGTGGCCAAGGACCGTCCCTTCACGTTCCTCGACCACTCCATCAAGTCGGGCGACAGCCTGTTGGGGATCACCAATCTCGATCAGCTCCGCACGCTGTACTACGACCCTGCGATCGGGCGAACGCAGCCGGCTGGGCCGGGATTCGCGCGTGGCGAGGCAGTCCAGGCGGTCGACCGGCTCGTCGAACGAGCGCTGGCGCTGAGGCAAGAGATGCGGTCCATCGAGACGATCGGTCCGATGGACATCGAACGCAAGCAGGGCCTGCACAGCGAGAGTGAGATGTCGCTGGAGACGCTCGCGACGGTAGCCGACATCCTCACCGGCGATGCGCTCCGAACAGCGGGAGACACAGACCCCGTAACCGCGTTCTCGACGCTCCTCGCGTCCGACTCGTCAGTAATCAAGCAACTCATCGACGCGCTGGACACTCCTGGGGAGGCCGAAGCACTAAGCAGGGCGCGCGACCGCGCGCAACAACGACTTGGCGCTGGACGGCCCGACGGAGCTCCGCTACGCGATCCACTCCACTGGCCGATAGCGTTCCCCGAGGTCTTTAGTGGGACGAAGACACCCGGGTTCGACGCCATCGTGGGGAACCCACCCTTCATGGGTGGACAGAAGATCACGGGTACCGCAGGGACGGACTACCGCAACTACCTCATCACGTGGATCGCTGACGGTAGGAGGGGGTCGGCAGACCTCGTGGCGTACTTCTTCTTGAATGCCGCCAAGGTCGCTCAGGCCATCGGATTCCTGGCCACCAACACCATTGCGCAGGGCACCACGAGCGAGGTCGGCCTCGCCCAGATACTCGGTGCCGGATGGAGAATCCATCGCGCCGCCTCGTCGACGGCGTGGCCCGGCGACGCGACCCTCGAAATTGCCAAGGTCTGGGCCACCTTCCTTCCGTGGAAAAGCGAGTATCGACTAGATGGTCTGCTCGTGGCCGGGATCGACGAGATGCTCTACCCCAAGTCGCGATCGGGTTGGCGCAAACAGCGCTTGGTCGCGAACGCTGAACAGTCATTCCAGGGCTCGATCGTGCTCGGCATGGGTTTCACCATGAGCCCTGGTCAAGCGGAGGCGCTCATCGCGCGCGATCCCCGTAATCGAGACGTTCTGTTCCCCTACCTGGGCGGGGAAGACCTCACCCAATCGCCAGCGCAGACCCCTCCAAGATGGGTCATCAACTTCTTCGACTGGCCTGAGGAACAGGCTCGGCAGTACGCCGACTGTTTCGAGATCGTTGAAGAGATGGTCAAGCCTGAGCGATCGAGGGTGAACGATGTCGCGGCCAAGACTTCTTGGTGGCGATTCAAAAGACCGACGCTGAAGCTGTATCGGACGATCGACCCGCTGAAGCGAGTGCTAGCAATATCGAGAGTCGGTAAGACCGTGCAACCTGTCTTCGTGGCTACAGGCCCGGTGCTCGCCGATTCGACCGTTGTGTTCACGTATGACGACTACTTCCACTTCGGCGTTCTTACATCCGGCTTCCACTACCGTTGGGCTATCCGCTACGCATCGTCTCTGGAGACCCGCGCGCGATACACTCCGTCGGACGTGTTCGAGACGTTCCCTCAGCCCTCCCATGACGACAACGTCGCGTCAGTCGCGGAGGAACTGGACGTTCACCGTTCGCGCTTGATGACGGACCGCGATTTGGGACTCACAGGTATCTACAACCTCGTGCATGGCCCGGATATCCAGTCCGACGAAGGCATCCAGCGCCTTCGCGATCTCCACATAGCCCTCGATATCGCGGTGCGCGACGCGTACGGCTGGGGTGACATGGAACTTGGGCACGGATTCAACGATGTACGGGGCCAGGGCGTCCGATTCACGATCTCGCCCGAGGCGACCAACCGCGTGCTGGAGCTACTCTTGGAGTTGAACAAAGAGCGGTATCAGGCCGAGGTGGCGGCCGGACTCCACAAGAAGGTCCAAACGAAGACCAAGTCGCGCACGTCGAACCTCGAGGACCAGCCGGAGCTGCTCGGAGTCGAATGATGCCCAACCACCCGGGCGCTCCACCTCCTGCGCCGACACCCTGGGAGCTGCGGGAGGACCTCATCGCGCGTATCACAGCGGACTTGCTCGGGCCGCTGGATGGCGAACATGAGGTCATCCGCGGCTACCAGCGGCGGGACACCTCGTGGTCGTCGCCGGGCCGGGTGCGTGACCGCTATCTCGTGGGGATGCTTGCCCCGCAAGGCACCGTCGCCGTGGACCCCGAACGCGACGACGATGTCGGGCCCGAGGAAGACGACGACCCCGCCAGCGGGGGCATCCAGGATGGTCGCAGCCCGCGCCCGGTGCTGGCACAGTCCTCGATGGGTCTGTCAGTCGTGGTCGACGGATCGGTCGACCGTCTGACCGCCCGCTGTAGTTGGGGGCAGTACAAGCGCGCGTTCGAGGAGCACGACGACGGCTCGCGCGCGGGTGTCTGGGTGCGCTCCCCCCAGCATTTTGACGTGGTACTTGCCCTCGAGGAGGGCGAGTTCACTCCCGTGCCCGTCAACGGTGAGGGCGTCGTGCTGCGAGGCCGATGCGCCCGCGCCCCTGACGGGGATTCGTGGCTGGTCACGGTGTTCCTCTCCAACGAGCAGGCGCAGGTGGAACGCAACAAGGACAGCCGCTGGCTGTTCCAGGCCGCCTTCGAGTTGTTCGCACCCGATGGCGGGGACGTGTTCCTCGGCCGCGACGCGGCACTCGCCGCGGGGGCCGGCGCTTCGGAATCCGAGCAGGTCGAGCTTGCGCAGCTCGACCTGCAGTACCGCGACATGGTCGAGTTCGCGGTCGGCCACGGGGTTGGCTCGGAGGTCGAGGTTTCCGCAGCGACGCCTCGCCGCGCGGTGCATGTCAGCACGGCGGTGATTCCAAGCTACGAGGTCTGGCGCACAGACGCGCCCTCAGCGGTGCCGCAGCTTGAACGGCTAATCACCGACATGCGCGTGCTGTCGGAGTTGGAGCCCGCACAGCTACGGGGGGCGTTGCTTCCCCTCGCGGATGGCTACCGGGCATGGCTCGACGAGGAGTTGAGCCGCATCGACGATCCCGACGCCCGCCTCGAAGGAAACGAGCAGACTGCCCGTGATGTCATCGCCGAAGCGCATCGAGTAGCCGATGCTATCGCTGCCGGTATCGATCTCGTGTGCACCGACCCGGACGCTCTCGACGCCTTCCGGTTTGCGAATCAGGCGATGTGGCGCCAGCGGGTGCACAGCGTCGCCATTCAGGACAGGCGCGCCGATCCCAACCTCAGCCTTGCCCAGGCAGTGGCGACCGCCGACGTACCCGAACAACGGTCGTGGCGCCCGTTCCAGCTCGCGTTCATCCTGCTGTGCATCCCATCCCTGACCGATCCAGCTCATCCCGAGCGCAGCAGGCACCGTGCGCTGGCCGATCTGCTCTTCTTCCCGACCGGTGGCGGTAAGACCGAGGCGTACCTCGGGCTGGTGGCCTACACCCTGGCCACGCGGCGTCTCCAGGGCATCGTCGGGGATGGTGGCGCGCAGGTGGATGGACGCGACGGAGTCGCCGTTCTGATGCGGTACACGCTCCGCTTGCTCACCACGCAGCAGTTCCAACGTGCGGCAACCTTGATCTGCGCCGCCGAACTTCTCCGTCAGAACCGCGCCCAAAGCGACCCTCGGTACGCTGGCGTCCCGTTCCGCCTCGGCATGTGGGTCGGAGGAGCGGTGTCGCCAAACACAGCCGCCGACGCGGCGAAGGCGGCCGAGGACGCCAAGCAAGGAGGCTACGGCGGAGGACGGGCGACGCCTGTACAACTCACCGACTGCCCGTGGTGCGGGGACCCCATCGAGGCCGCGACCGCAGGCCGGTTCGACAGTGTGCTCCAGAGGTTCTTCATCTACTGCGAGAACGCCAAGGAGTGCAGCTTCACCGCGGCGACCAGCGCGGGCGAAGGCATCCCCGTCGTCACTGTCGACGAGGAGATCTACCGTCTCGTCCCCTCGTTCATCATCGGCACCATCGACAAGTTCGCGCAGCTCCCCTGGAATGGAGCGACCGCGACCCTGTTCGGGCGAGTCGATGCGCGCTGCGAGCGGCACGGGTACCGGAATCCCGACCTCGACCGAAACCACCGCTCGCAGTGGCAAGAGAACGACTCGCACCGCGCATCAGGCGAGCATCCCGCAGCCCAGACCGTCCCATCTCTGCCGCTTCGTCCGCCTGACCTCATCATCCAGGACGAGATGCACCTCGTGACCGGCCCCCTCGGGACGATGGCAGGCCTGTACGAGACGGCGATCGACCGGCTGGCTACTTGGACGTTCAACGGGGAGGAGGTGCGTCCCAAGGTCGTCGCGTCGACCGCCACGACCCGGAGGGCGCGAGAGCACGCGTGGTCGGTGTTCTGGCGCGACCTTCGCATCTTCCCGCCGCCCGCCCTCGATGTTGGTCGCTCGTTCTTCGCGGAGCAGGTCCCGCCGACCCCTGAAACCCCGGGACGTCGGTATCTCGGGATCTGCGCGCATGGCGAACGCCTCAAGCAGGTGGAATTGAGGGTGTTCTCATCCGTCATGGCCGCAGCCAAGGCGATCTGGGATGAGCTCGGTGAGGGCGCAGAAGCGGCGGACCCCTGGATGACGACCGTCGGCTACTTCAGCGCCGTGCGAGAGCTCGCCGGCATGCGCCGCATGGCCGAGGACGAGCTACGCACCAAGCTCCGCCGAGCTCGGTTCACACCGGGCCTCGCGAACCGCCCAATCGTCGAGATGAAGGAGCTCACCTCGCGCGTGTCCTCGGACGACATCAAGACGATCCTTCGCCAACTGTTCGTCGTCCACGAGAACGATCCTCCCGAGGACAGCGATCGGCCCGTCGACCTGCTGCTGGCGACCAACATGATCTCGGTCGGCGTTGACGTGCCCCGCCTCGCGTCGATGGTCGTCGTCGGTCAACCGAAATCCACGGCGGAGTACATCCAAGCGACATCCAGAGTCGGCCGTGATGCCAGAGGGCCGGGGTTGGTGATCACGCTGTACAACTGGGCACGGCCCAGGGACCTCTCCCATTACGAGACGTTCGGTCACTATCACGCGACGTTCTACCGCCATGTTGAGCCGCTGTCTGTCACCCCCTTCTCCGAACGTGCGCTCGACAAGGGGCTCACCGGGGTGCTCGTTGCCGCGGTTCGTCATGGTGATCGCGAGTGGAACGCCAACCCGTCGGCGCGGAACCTGGACAGGCCGAACGAGCGGATCGCTGCTCACGTCCAAGCGATTGCAGAGCGCGCGGAGGGCGTCACCGGCAACGTGGCCGCCGCAGAGTTGACGAGCAACATGGCCGCGCAGCGCCTCGATGCTTGGGAGCGAGAAGCGGCGCTGAGACCTGAGTTGTCGTACACCGTGCGGACGTCGAATGATGTCGCGCTGCTCGCGCGGCCCGAGGCAGGGGACTGGAACATGTGGACCTGCCCGAACTCGCTACGCGATACCGAAGTACAGGCCAACCTCCAAATCGTGGAGACGGATCCCACGTACGAGTCCAGTAGCCAACCCGAGTTCAGGCTGGCCGGGGCAGGCAACGACGACCGCACCGTCATCGCGAGCGATGAAGAGGTGGGAGAGGCCATCGAAGTGGACGAGGCTGAAGGCCGCGCAGCCGGCGGAACGCGACCATGACCAGCCCTCCCTCCGGTAGGACGCGGTACAAGTCGACCCGCGTGGGAGGCATCCGCCCGTCTCAGATGATCCACGCGTACGGCCCCGGGGCGCTAGTGGATCTCCCGCAACTGTCGGTCATCCTCTCGGGCGTCGACGGCTGGGACATCAACCACACCGAGCGCTTGATTGAACCCAGGTTGATCGGGGCCGTGCGCGAGTTGCCGGGATGTCACGGCGTCGCCGAGTTCCGAACGCCGCCTTGGGAGGAGGAGACGACGAGTCCGTTCGATTCCTGGGCCAGGACCGGCTTACCGGTGTATCCGTTCCCGCGCTGGCTGCGGTGCACGCGCTGCAACCTGCTCGCCCCGGTCGACCGTCAACGTTTCCAGATCGAGGTTCCGGTGTATCGTCCGGACCGGGCTCGATACTTCCACGACAAATGCCACAATCGTCGCCCGAGCGCGGTACCTGCGCGGTTCCTCGTTGCCTGCCCAGCGGGCCACCTCGACGACTTCCCATGGGAGGTTTATGTCCACGCAGGTGAGCCTTGCTCGGGCGTACCAATCCTGGAATTGGAGGAAGCTGGCAAGGCCAGCCGCGCTACCGATGTCCGCGTCACATGCAAGGGGTGTGGCGCTCAGCGGCACCTCCAGGAGGCGTTCAACGTCGGCACCAGCAACAGCCTCCCGCTCTGTCGCGGGCGACACCCCCACCTTCAGCGGTTCGATGGGGAGTGCGACCAACCGACTCGGCCGCTCCTTCTCGGCGCATCCAATGCATGGTTCCCGGTCTACCGCTCCGCGCTGACCATCCCGACCGTCACGGGTGAGATCGAGCAAGCGGTCGCCGACCACTGGGACGTTCTCAAGAACATCGAGGACTCTGCGAGTCTCTTTGCCCTCATCAGGTTCATCGCGATTGGCGCGGGCGAGAAGCGGCTGCAATGGATGCTGAACTTCGACCCGGAGGACGTCTGGGCGACAATCGCCGGGCGCCGATCTGGGAGTGACGAAGAAGCCAGTACTGCCGACTTGCGAGGGCCGGAGTGGGAGGCGTTCACGGCCGCGATTCCTCCCAAGTCCCCCGATTTCAGCGTTCGAGGACTCGGGGTCCCGGACGGGTTTGAGGGGACCCTCGGGCACTACGTCGCGGTCGATCGCCTGAGAGAGGTGCAGGCGCTGTGCGGGTTTACGCGCATCGATGGCCCCAACGCGGGCGAGGCGGCGCGAATCGCCCCCATCTGGGAGACGCCGCAGAGGTGGCTGCCGGCTGCCGAGGTTCGAGGCGAGGGCATCCTCATCACGCTCCCCGAGGCTCTAATCGAGAAGTGGGAGACGGCCTACCGCGACAGCGACCACTTCAGGGATCTGAGGCAGGGCACTCGCACATGGCGCGCCCGGCGGGGTCTCGATCCCAGCGAGGGAGCGCCCATCGCCCGCTTCGTACTCCTCCACACCATCTCGCATCTCCTGATGCGGCAAGTCGCTCTGGAGTGCGGATACTCCGCAGCCTCCATCCGCGAGCGCCTCTACTGTCGCGAGGCGGACGATCCTGAGGGCCCGTCGATGGCCGGCATCCTGCTGTATACCGCCGCTCCGGATTCGGAGGGCACCCTCGGGGGACTCGTGGCACTGGCCGAGCCGGCGCGTCTCGGTGCCGTGCTTCGCGATGCTCTGGATCGAGCCCGGCTCTGCTCCACCGATCCGATGTGCGCCAGTCACCGCGCCGTCGACCCTGGCGACAGCCTCCACAATGCCGCTTGCCATGCATGCCTCTTCGCGCCTGAGACTTCGTGCGAAGCCGGCAACCGCCAACTCGATCGAGGGACCGCAGTGCCTATCCTCGGCCGGCAGCACGATTCCTACTTCCAGTGAGTGACCGCTTGACGGGCGCGATCGTCGAAGCAGCGATCCGCGTTCCCGAAGACCTGCTCCTGAGAGGGGCCATGGCGATCGAAGGCGCGCCCCAATGGTCCGCCCATACGCAGTCGGCTCTGCTCAACGCCATACCTGCCGCTCACTACCGTGAGCAGGCGAGCAACGTCTCGCGCGAGTGGTCACGCACTCCGCACGTCGCCGGGGCTAGCGTTGCAGCAGCCATGCGTGCGGCGGCGGCAACTGCCGTGGCCACCCGATCCGAGCACGCAACGAGCCTGGTGTGGACGGGCCCTGGAACCGAGGTCACGGGTCTGCGCTCTACGCGCGCGGTGCTCTCAACGCTGGTTGCCAATGCGCGCGAGAGTCTGGTTCTTGTGTCATTCGCGAGCTATGGCGTCGCGGAACTCACGAGCAGCCTCGCCGCAGCAATAACAAGGGGCGTCGAAGTTGTGCTCGTACTCGAGACCCCCGACGACCCGGGGGCCTCGCTCGACTTCGACCCCACCCACCCGTTCGAGCCGCTCAAGGAGGCTGCCAGGTTCTACCGATGGCCCCTCGAAGCTCGTGAGGCGTTCTTCGCCGCAACCGCTCGCCTGCACGCGAAGTGCGTGATCGCGGATCGCTCGTCTCTACTCGTCACCAGCGCGAATCTCACGAGCGCGGGCATCAACGACAACATTGAACTCGGAGTGCTCATCGAGGCGGGGCCGCTGCCCGACAGGCTTAGCCGTCATCTGGAACTGCTGATCGAGGAGGGTGCCTTGGAACTCGTCCCAGCACTCGGAGACGACCACTAGGCCGGGCCAGCTCGGCGGCGATGCGCGCAGGTCCGAAGCCGGGGTGGCCGAGCGCGAAGGCGACGACGCGCTGCTCAACGAACGGGGTGGTAGCGTTGGGCAGGCGGGGCCGGCGGCGCTCGCTGGGGCGCAGCATCTCCAGTCCAGAGCGCTCAGCCTGTGCCTTCCAGCGGTAGAAGGTCGAGTGGTGGATGTTCATGATCCGGCAGGCGGCGCGGACGCTCCCCACCTCCTCGGCGAGGGCGAGCGTGCGCTGGCGGAAGCGGTACGGTTGGTCGTCGGGGGTCATGGCGGCACTCCCACCTGTGCTTCGTCACACAGCAGGATGTACCGCTTGGCCCCAATCTCAGAAGACCAGAACCTGTCGCATCTACTCGGAAATGGGACAGACTAGGTACTCGAGTTCATCCGTGGGGGTGGCCTCGTGATGCGAACAATTGATCGCCTCACGCCCGAGCAGCGGCGACGCGCGATGACCAACGTTCGCAGCAAGGACACGGGTATCGAAGTCGCCGTGCGCAGTGCCCTGCACGCGCGGGGTCTCCGCTTTCGCAAGCACGTGAGGCACCTTCCCGGTACGCCCGACATCGTATTCAGCCGTGCACGGGTAGCCGTCTTCGTAGACGGCGACTTCTGGCACGGCTGGCGTTTTCCGACTTGGCGTCACAAGCTCTCTACGTACTGGGATGCGAAGATCGAGCGAAATCGACGCCGCGATCGCAGGAACTTCGCTCGCCTACGGCGACAAGGCTGGCTGGTCGTTCGGGTGTGGGAGCACGACGTGCTCGCTGATGTGGATCGAGTCGCCGATCGCATCGAGAACGCCGTTCGAGCCCGGGGGTCTTAGCTCAGTCGATCGAGGTGGCGCTGACCTCAGCGCCACTGGACCTCAGTCTGAGCGTTGCCGGGCCAGTCGAGCCTCCGTATCCGAGACTCGCTGGAGAACCTCGCGCACCGCCAACCCGAGAGCCTCAGCGAGCCGCACGGGGACCGCATTGCCAATTTGGCGCTCCACGGCACCATAGGTCCCAGCGAACGAGTAGTCGGGTGGGAACGTCTGTAGAAGCGCAGCCTCGCGCAGGCTAATCCCGCGATGTTCGGTTGGGTGTACAAACCGCCCACAGGACACCGTCGTGCACCTCGTCGTCATCGTCGGAGCGGGTTCTCCGATCCGGATGCGTCCATACGGAGCTGTAGCACCCTTCTTGCCTTGCTGCTCCAGTCGGACATGGCACCCTAGGCGCAGGTCGTCGGGCAGGTCGCGATGACTCCCACCGACCGGGATGGCAGAGAGCCGTTCCATCACCTTGGGGGATACCCTGCGCGCCCGGTGCACCGGGTCAGCAGTCCGCTCTAATGGCCCCGCAAGTGAAATGACCTCCTCGGCCGGAGGTGCCTCGAGCAGGAAGTCCAGGGGCAGGATCTCGCGTGGATCGACAGGAAGGTCGCATCGGCGAATCCCACGGGCAGCGAGTACGATTAGCCTCCGTCGTCTTTGTGGGACGCCGAGACCCGCGGCGTCAACCACCCAAGTCCGCAGTCCGTAGCCTACGGCTCGGAGCTGGCGAAACAGGCGTTGACACCGGGGATCTCGAGCAAGCCCAGGGACATTCTCAAGGAGGATCGCCGCTGGCTGGAACTCCCTCGCGTAGCTCCAGACCTGCCCAACAAGGTCATTCCGCTCATCGAGCGGATCCAACGTCCCGAGTGTTGAAAACCCTTGGCAAGGAGGACAGGCAGTAAGCAATCCAAGATCTCCGCGCGCAAGTCCAAGACCCTCGCGCAGCGTTCTCGGTGAGACGAATCTAATGTCGCGCTCTACCACCTTCGTCTCAGGGTGATTGGCCCTCAGCGTGGCAGCCGCATCGGAGTCGTTTTCGACTGCGGCCAGCACGCGGAACCCTGCCTGCGATAGACCCTGCGCGGAACCACCCGCGCCAGCGAAGAGGTCGACCACCGTGAGTGCGGGAGATCGCGGAGAATCGGTTTCCATCAGGGGTTCGTTGTTGCGCCCTCAGGCATCGAACTCGTCTAGACGCGCGATTCTGCTGTCTTCAGCGTTCGCCCTGGACCGCATCACCTCCAAGTAGTCACGATGCAGACGCTCTGCATCCTGCCATAGCTTGTCCCATGGCTCGATGAACATCCCTGAGTTCATCATCCTGGCTATGAGCTCGTCGTTGTCAGGTCTCATGCGCCCGTAGACCAAGAAGCCGATGACTTGGCGCCTTTCGCCAGGGCCCGTCACGCCACTCTGCTCGTTTCGGAAGAAGTCTACGTAGTCCTCCAGTTGGCGAAGTTCGTCCCGCCCGACCAACTCACCAGGCCTCTTGAGTTCAACCACGACCACCATTCCGGGGCTCGCAAGACAGAGGGCGTCCACTCGTCGTTGGTCGCGCCTCCGCCGGCGCGATCGCTTGGCTTTCGGATTGACGTAGTCTTCGAGGGCGCGCTCTAGAGAGCGTTCACGCGTCAGTGGAGCCCACTCCGGGCGAAGCGCCCAAGGATGGTTCTCAACGAAATTGTGCATCTCGGGGACTTCGCGCGCGCCCTCATCGATCAGCTCCCGGAACTTGTCGATCATCGCGATACGACCGCGGACGACTTGGGCCACCGCTACGGCCTCAAGAATGTCCCATTCCGCCACGACATCCTCGAGCCTGGCCAGCGATTCCTGATCTGCTTCGCTTATCTGCCTAATCAGTTCGAGCAGATGATCGTTCTCGTAAGCGCGCAAGAGAAAGTCTACGAGCATCTCGAGTCGGTCTCGCTCTATCGTCTCGATGGACGCGAGCTGCTCGACCGCTGCGAGCAGCTCGCGCTGCTGTGCGTCGGGGAATTGGCGAATTCGGTCAAGTTGAGGAATACGCTCCTGCAAGCGCCTCTCTGCGCGCTCCTTGTTTCGGTCACGGCGCGCGCTTGCCCACCGCCGTAGCGACTCGCGGACCTTCGTCTGTCCCCACGCCAGTAACACTTGAGCTCGTTCGTGTTCCCAGCGGATGGACGCTCGGTCAGTCGAGATCAAGTCTTCGGCATCGTCTATGTCGTCCGCGTGGACCTCCCCAGTCAGGTACTGAAGCCCCAACTGCCCGACGGTTCCGCGAGTCTGGTCGAAGAAGAAGGGCGCCTGCGCGAGCTTGCCGCGGACAAGCACTACGATGCCTCGGGCCTCCTCTTGCGGAATCGGCTTTTCCGTGAAGCCCATCCACCACTCAACTCGACCGAAGCCAGGGACATACTCTGTAGTGAGGTCTAAGTCCGGGAAGCGGAACTCGAGATCCATCTCCCCGCGCTCGAGTTCCTCGTCGTTGACTGCCACAGCGAACTGCGCACCTAGGGCGGAGAACCGCCGCGACATGCTGAGGCAAAAACGTTCTTCGTTGATCGCGTTCCGGATTTGGAGTTCCTTGAGCGTTACGCGCGTTCCGTTGCTGTACGGGATGACATCGTCGTCGTCAGGACTGTCATGCAGTAGCGTAGGTTCGTACGGTTCGGCAAATGCGTCCGTTTGCGTCATGTCGCCAAAGTCCATCTCGAAGATTGTGAGATGCCCATCCTTCTTCGTCTCGACCCGGACGACTTTGGCGATTCCGAATCCAGCAAGCTTGCCGATCCCCTTGCGTCCCATGACGAGCCTACCCAGCGTCGTCCTGCCCCGCCCTTTCTCGCGGCGATCGAGTCCGAGGACGAGGTACGCCTCGTTAACCTCGTCAAACGACATCCCGACTCCGTCGTCCAAGACCTCTATCTGCATTCTTCGAGAGATCGAGAGGCCAAACGGAACAGCGATGTCGACGCGCGTGGCGTCGGCGTCCCACGAGTTCGCTACCAGCTCGGCAATGGCCGGAACGGCGCCGCCGTACATCTGCAACCCGAGGTGGCGGATCATTCCGCCGGCGTACTGCATGCGCAGCTTGCGCGAGCCCCCAGAGCGTGTGGGGCTGGCGGGCCCCCTGACTCTTCTGCCTGTTGTCATGTGCGCTGCCTTCAGCCTCGGCTAATCGTCCTTGCCGGCCGACCGGGGATTCTACACGCCCTGGGGTTCGGGATGGCGCCACGATGGAAATTGTAGGGAGCGAACTCGAGGTCGAGCTAGCTTCGGTGGAGTTCCGCCGCTCCACGCCATCAGAGCGATGCGATCGATCAGCCGGCACGAGTGCGAGGAAGTTCCCGTACGCGGGAACCATTCGGCAGCCATGGCCCCAGTTGGAAGGGCGCCGATAAGTACACTCATCGGAACCTGACGGCAGGTGCCAGCGCGGACGCGAAGATCCGGCGACCCTAGTTGCGCCAGCTCCCCAGCCACCCACGACTCCAGAAGCGTGGTGGCAGTGAGCGAAGCTTCTCTCGGGATCGAAGGTGTGCCAGGCGTGCTGGCTCGCTCGACAGCCTCGTACTGCGCATACTGGTCTGGGCATCGTCCGTTGAGCCGCGGAATTCCGCCCGAACCGGGCAACCCTCCAACTCTCCGGCGACGTACCGCGCATGCGTCCCGCAACGGTGGTCGATCGAACAGCAGGGCCTGCCGCGTTCCACCTGGGGAACGTTGAGGAGGCTCGTCGATAGCGGGCTGCGAGATCAGGGAGAACACACCAATGACATGCTCTCGGCGGCCAGAGCCACTCGACCCCGACGAGGGCGATGAGGCTGCGGATTCGGTCGACGAGACGACTGCCTCTGGGGGAGGTCTGATCGGCATCGTCCGGAGGGTCGAGGCGCTCCTCGAGTCGATGCCTCCTGACGAGTCGGACGACCTCCCTGCGGACTTCGCCAAGAACTACAAGCACTACCTCTACGGTCATCCGAAGGAAGAGGAGGATGCGTGACCGCGCCTCCCCACGCTCCAGGCTCCAGGCAATCGGCGTGACGCAGCGGATGCGCCCTCACGATTGAGGCGCGCTCCAAGCGCCCTCCGCGTGATCCTCCACGAGGAGCATGAAGCGGCCCGCCCCCATTGTGCTGTCGACATCACCGCGGCGCGCTTCGCCCGGGTCACCAGCGGCGTCACTACAGCGCGCGCACCGATCCGCCGGTCCCAGGCTCAGCGCCCCAGGCGGGCATCGAGGGAGCAGTCGTGCGGGCCGACATCCGGACGGGCGGATTGACGACGTAGAGTGGGAGCCGTACCCACCGTTCCGCATGACGTGCACCAGCCCGCTCGATCCGGGGGCGGCCATTGCATTCACGTGGCCTCCCCCGATGCGTCGAGGTGAACACGATGGCGACCCGGGCGCGGGGCCGCGCCGACGAGGCGTCCGGCCCAGACTGCCGGGCGCCGGCTGTCATCTGCCCTCCGTCCAACTGTGCTGTAGCGGCTTCACTCGGTCCTCGAGCCAGCTCAGTAGTTCGGCGAACCGGAACGCGTTCGCGTCGAACAGCGGCATGAAGGACTCCGGGGCCTCACGGTCGTAGCAGTCGAGGAAGTGGCCATTCGCGCGCAGGAAGACGTCCGTGACGAAGAACGCCTCTCGCCTGTTCCCGTCGACGAAGGGGTGGTTCACGGCGAGGCTCTCCATGAGTGCCGCCGCCTCCTCGGTCAGGGTCGCGTAGTACCCGAGTTGCGGCCACATCACCGCAGCCGCGAGGGCACCCTCAGCACGGATCCCGACCGTGCCGCCAAACTCGTCGATCAGCAGGACATGCCGGAACGGGGCGTCGGCCGCGGCGCGCCACCTCGGCCTGCGAGGGCGGAGGCCGAATCCTACTCTGATAACACCTTGAGGAGGTGAGATGAGCGCTGGCGGGCGTTGGGTGATGTATCTCGCGTTCGCGACCGCGGCGACGGTGCCCGCCGGGTGGGCCGCCGCGACCTGGATGATCACGGAACCGGAGCCGCAGAAACGCTGCCCGACGCCGGACCGCCGCAGCCAGCCCCGAGCCCGCTCCTGAGGTGACGCCCGGGCCCACGTCCGCATCTGGGGCAACGCCTCGGCCCGCGCCCGCCGGGCGCGGCCGCCGGGCCGGCGCAGGACACGGGAGGACCCCTGTATGGCTCACACACGAAGAACGGTGCAGCGACGGCGCGTGCATGGATAGGTTAGGGAGGCTCCGGGAGCCGGCGGCTCACTGCGGCGATATGGCGACCCCCACCGGGTGTGACAGGCGGATCAGCCCTCGTACTTTGGTCACATCAATACCCAGCTCAGGGCCACCGGACATCGGCCCGGCATCGGCGACTGCGTGGACACAGCCCACAGCCGGAGGCCTGCAGCTGGGCTGCGTGCTCGCTCGGGGCACAGTCCGACTGCGCGGCGGGGCTCCGGCAGCCAGCGCCTTCGGTCTCCCCGCGGCCGCTTGCCGGCCGTGCACCGCGGCGGGTGGGGGGCCGCGAGCGTGAGGCTGGATGAGCGGCTTCGGGCGTTCGCATGGGAGCTGGCGCCCTGGCTCGATATGGGAGCGGCGCCTGCCTTCCTGTACGTACTTACGACGGGGCGCAGCCCCCGGGCCGCCCACATATGGTCACTACGGGCGCTCAGGATCGACGAGTGCGGGAACCCATCACGTTTCGGCGCGCTGATCCGTACCAAGACGGCCGTGCCGCCGGACGCGACCGCCGTCCACCGCGTTCACCCGAGACGCATCCCGTACTGCGAGACGTTCGAGCAAGTGCGGCCCCGGCTGGACGCCTTCCTCGCGGACTCCCCGGTCATCTCGGTCGACCCCGGGCAGCTCGACACCAAGGTGCTCGCCGCGGAGTACTGGCGGGAGTTGTGGAGGGCGGAGGGCTTCATGACCACCCGGACGCCCGCACTCCCGGACCTCGAGAGCGCGGCCCCCGGCCGCACGCTGCTCGACATTGGACGCGGCCACCTCGCGGCGGCCCACGGTCTCGGGTGGAGGCACCGCCCCAGCCACGCTGCTCATGAATCCGAACGGGGACGCGCGGCGTGACGACCCGCCCGGCGAGCATGGCCGAGCATGACGGGGCGAGCGCACGGGTCGCTGCCGAGGGCCGTCGCGCAGGGTCGGCATGTGTGTAGCTGGTCTCCGTGAGGCCGCTGGCTAGCTCCTCGCAGAAGCGGGGGCTGCCGAATCAGCTTCGGCAGCTCGAGTCGAAGAAGTCGTCGTAGTAGACGGTGTAGGCCGCGGCGTCGGCGGAGGCGTCCCGCTGAGGACGATTGCCAGGCCGTCGTACTCGTAGCGCTGATTGGCTGGCGGTTCGGGTGGGGAGCCGCTCGGCGTCTCCGGTTGGGCGCGGGCAGTCCCGCCGGCTCGCTCGTACCGACCGTGCGCAGTGTTTGTACACGTACTCGCCGACAAGTGTCGGCTCGGACTCGTCGAAGAAGCGAAGGTGCGTGATTTGCCGGCCGCCCCACGAGGCCCACGATGAGATACGTTTCTGGCAGATCAGTTCGGATGTGAACTTCGTGAGTCGGCCCAGGTCCCGGGTCTTGATGTAGACGCGGCTACCACGCTCCGCCTCGGCATCGGCGAACCCGCAGCCCTTCACAGTACCGAGCAGCACGTACGCGACCACGCCGGTATTGGAATCCGTTGTGTACCTCGAAGGCACCCCCCAGACGCTGCCGGTCTGCCACGTACTGCGGCATACGGCTGCGACCCAATGGTCGGGTTGGGGAGGGCTAGCCGCCCTAATGACAGCGTATCTGGTGTTGACCGGGTTGAGCGCCTTCGCCAAGCGGAGGATGGATGCCAACGCTTCATGGACTCCCCCGCACTTTCAATCTCCGGCACGACCGGGGGCAACTTCCGGCGGTTGGCCACCAAGCATCAATGTGACACTCATTGTCACGCTGATGAGCGCCGCGATCGCAGTTGCGGCAATGTCATACAACCGGCCGTCTACGAAATAAACTCGCCGGGGCCGGCGCACGACTCGTGCAGAACGAGGGGCGAGTGGTGCTCACTGTCCGGCGCCGCATAGTGCTCAGGCCGCCGGGGATGCCGGAGCGGGAGCGAGACTCGGGCTTGAGCGCCCTCGCGGCAAGAGCGATCGTGCGGGCATCAAGGTAGTTGAGACCTGCTTGACTTGAGCCCGCTACGTCGCGGCACGAAGCGGGCACTGTGTCTCGCTCCCCAAGTCGCCCGTCAACACCTCCACCCGTCCGCCGTAACGCTGGAAGTCTGCAGCGTTGAACGTGAGGAGCTGGCGCACGCCGTGCACGAGCATGGTTGCGACGATGTTGGCGTCGTGGATCTGCTTGCCTGCGGCCGGCACGTCCCGGCACAACGCGACGAGCGCCTCTGTGACCACTGGTCCGTCCTCGAGGATCCGGACGTTCGCAGCGAGCCGTTCCACATCCTGTAGGACCTCCTCGCGCGTGACGGGCACCGGCCACGTCTGGGGGCGAGTCATCACAGCGAGGTACTCGCGCAGTACGTGCCGGCTGAGCTGGACCGGCTCGCCGCCGGCCATCGCGCGGCCGAGCAGCTCCCTCGCCAGATCGTGGTTCGGTGCCTCCAGGACGCGCGCGTACACAAGGACGTTCGTGTCGACGAACATCGGGAACCTACGCGCGGTCGTCGTAGATGTCGGCGCGGGTGACGCTCTGCGCCTCAGGCCATGCCCCAGCACGGTGCACGGGCCAGAGGTCATCAAGTGCCAGCGCGCGGGCCGGTTCCGGTAGCTGCCGCCGGAGCACCAGGGTCTCGGCATCGAGGTCGACCTCGGCCGTCTCCCAGCCCGCCGCGCCCCACGCGAGTGCCTGGCTGTGACCGCCGTTCGCAGACTGATTCGCCCACCATGGCCGGTGGAGACGCGCAGAGGGTGGCAGTGCAAAGCCGAGCACCGTCTCAATATCAGAGAAGGAGGCCCGCCACTCACTCGCCGCCAGGCTCTTGAGGTGCGCGTAAAGGCGGTGGTACTTGCCGCGGCTCGCCATCTCGCCGGACCGTTGACTCCAGTTCGTGGTCACCAGCGCTTTCCCTCCCGGGCGCCCCTGCGGGCATAACGCAGAGGGAGGTAGTTGTCGCACTGCGGGATCTGATCGGCGGGGCGCCGCCAGCGGCGCGTGGGGCGCGCAACTCCGCGACCACCGCCGGATCGGAGCAGGGCGTGGCCATCCCCCAGCAACTCCACCGCTACTGCGAGCAGGCTCCGCATCTTCAGATCACGAGCTTGGGGCGTCGGCGTGCAGGTCGCATTGAGCGAGGCGGTGCAAGGAGAACCAGGTAGAACGCATCGGTCAGATCGGAAGGACTGTCCTTCCGGTACGGACCTATGCAACAGCCGCGTCTCGCCGATAGCGTAGCTTCGCGGCCAGAGCCCGGCGCAGGCACCCACACCCTGAATCGGCGACGTTCTCCGCAGCGCCGCAGATCCACCAAACGGTTCGTTGAGGTCCACTGGAGCAGCCCGCGTTGTACCCGAACCAGAGCCTTCTCGTTGGCCTCGTCGGGTTGGCACTGGGGCTTGCCGCCGCCGCTCTGATCGTGGGGGTTCTCGCCCTCATCGGCGACGGCGGCGCGCCCCGGCGGGCTAACGGTCCGGCGTATACGGTCTGGCTCGTCGAGGAGGCGGTGACTTACTACGAGGCGGAGGGGCGAGAGGCCGCAATCGCTCGCTACAGCTCGCCCACGAGCGTGGACGGCCCCTGGTACGTCTTTGTCATCGACGCCGCGAGCGGCGCGGTCGTCGGCCACTTCGACCAGGATCTCGTCGGCCGCTCGCTGAGGAACGACCCGATCGGGACGGACGTCACGGGCTATCACTTCGGCTCGACGATGGCGGACGCGGACGAGCACGGCCGCTGGATCACCTACGTCTTCCGCAATCCCGGCACGGGCGAGCAGCAGCGCAAGCATTCGTGGGTGGTGCGCAGCGGCGACCTGCTGTTCGGCTCGGGCTGGTACGACTTCTCAGGCTCCGTGGCGCCCGCGCCTTCCAAGACGAACGCCTCGGCCTACGCCGTCTGGCTCGTGGAGCAGGCGCTCGCCCGCTACGAGCGCGACGGCGCTCAGGCCACGCTCGACCACTACAACTCCCCCGAGGCGCTGGACGGCTCCTGGTACGTCTTCGTTCTCGAGGACCGACGCGGCGACCTGTACGCGGTCGCCAACGCCAACCGGCCCGACGTCGTGGGGACCGCGTACGAGCTCATCGACGCCACCGGCTTCAACTATGGCGAGGCGTTCGCCGCCACGGTCGACGGCGGGGCGGGGCAGTGGGTCAGCTACCTGTTCACCCACCCCGATACGCGTGAGGACGCTCGCAAGCACACCTGGATCGTGCGTCGCGGCGACCTGCTCTTCGGGGCGGGCTGGTACGAGGGCATCAAGTAGCCGCGACGGCAGGCACGGCCCAGGTCTGGGCATGATGTTCGGACGCTGGCGCTTGCCTTCGTGGGCAAGCTCGGGACCGCCCGCTAGGCTTCGACCAGGAACGCAGCGGGCAACAAGAAGGGCCTGCACACATCGGGGTGCCCTTGATCGCCTCCTACAGCTTGACGGCCGCGTACTGGTCGCACTGCGGGTCCGCCTAGCGGATGCCGGTGACGACCACCTAGTCGAACGCCTCGCGCTCCGGCTCGGGAAGGACCAGACGCGCAGGCTCCAGTAATGCGGGGCCAGGGAGCGGGCGCGCGTCGCGAGCCCCCGCGGCGGAAGCACGAACACCTGCAAGCCCCATCTCGCAGAGGTAGCGCGTGCGTAGGGTAGGCCGCCGACGAGTTGCTCCGCGTCAGTGGAGTACCTTTCCGTCGGCCCCCTCCGAACCAGACGTGCGCCTTTCAGCGCATCCGGCTCTACAGTGGTTCGTTCTGCGATTGCGGTTGGTGCGTCCCGCGTAGGTATCGACAAGGCACTGACGACAGACCACGAGGGTCGTGCGTCGTCGCGTGGCCATAAGTTCCACCCAACAGGACTTCCCGACCTTGGCCCGAGGACAGCGAGGACCTCGTCGAGCGCAAGGGTGACGGGCGCTTCATCGCCCGTCGCGTCTTCGACCGCGAGATGCCGATCGCCTACTTCGGCGTGCGCGCCGACGACACCGGCGAGTGGATCGCTCCCATGTACCGCCTGCGCGGCGGCAAGACGGAGCGCCGCGACGGGTGGAAGTGCGCCCTCGAGTATCCCTTCAAGGACGGCCGGGCACCGCCTGACCGGAGCGCCCTTACCTGCTCGTGATCATCGCCAAACGTGAAGTGGCGGCTCTCGACTTCTACAGGAGCCTGCACACAGGGCGGGACACCCGAGGTTGTGGCGGAGCCACTCGACTCGATGACTGAGACCGGGCCCGAACGACTTGTAGGCGAGGCTAAGGTGTCCTATCACCGAGTAGCTGCGACAGGTGCTGGTCTTCTGAGATAGGGGCCAGGCGGTACATCCTGCTGTGTGTGACAGCACAGGAAGCACCACCGCCATGACCCCCGAGGACGTACTGTACCGCCAGCGGCTGCGCACCTTCGCGCTCGCCGAGGAACTCGGCAGCGTGCGCGCCGCCTGCCGCGTGATGGGCATCCACCACTCGACGTTCTACCGCTGGAAGGCGCAGGCAGAGCGCTACGGCCTGGAGCTGCTGCGTCCCCGCGAGCGCCGCCGGCCGCGCATGCCCAACGCCACCAACCCGCTCGTCGAGCAGCGCGTCCTCGCCTTCGCCCTGGGCCACCCCGGCTTCGGACCACAGCGCATCGCCGCCGAGCTGGCCAGGCCCAAATGGGGCGGCATCCGGCTCTCGCACAACGGCGTCTGGCGCATCCTCAAGCGCCACGGCCTCAACACCCGGCGCAAGCGCCTCGGCCTCGTCGCCGGCTACGCCGCACCTCCGGGGCCCGAGCCACGCAGTTCGACTGTTTCCACGTAGACCGGCTCGCAGGCTCCAGGGGCGTCGTCTGGCAGTACACCGCGATCGACGTCGCCTCCGCCTACACGTGGGCTGAGCTGCACGTCACCCCGCACGGCCCCCAGGCGAAGTGGACCTCGCAGCTCGCGCGCCGCGTCGCAGCCGACCTCGCCGCCCGCGGCTGGGAGCTCGAGACCGTGATGGCCGACAACGGCTCGGAGTTCCGCTCGCAACTCTTCGGCGAGACGGTCGCTCAGCTCGGCGCCCGCCAGCGCTTCATCCACGCTGGCAGGCCCCAGACCAACGGCTGCGTCGAGCGCGTGCAGGGCACGATCCTCGAGGAGTGCTGGAAGCCGGCCTTCGCGCGGCACCTCATCCCGAAGCAGAACGGGCTGCGCCGCGACCTCGCCCGCTACCTGCGCTACTACAACACCGACCGCGCCCACACCGGCCGCTGGACGCGTGGACGCACCCCCGAGAGCGTGATCGGCAAGGCCAGGCTATGGTCGTGACGCACACCTCGATGTGTCGGCAGACCCCCGTGACAGGACAGGTTAGGGCGAAGCCCCGCAGCGCCGTCCCCTCGGACGGGGGAGCGACGCGGTCACGATCAACGGGACGCGCTCGATGTTGTCCGTTCTGAGCACAAATCCCGATGTTTGTCGCCTGAAGCTAGCTGACCACCTGCCGTTCGTTGAAGTCGATGAGATGTCGCCCACCACACACGGCTCCGCCGGCTCGCACCACAGCTGCGGTATCGGGAGCGAGCACTCCGTCAGCGCGCGACCGTTCTCACAAGGCGGAATCGGATGACCTTGACTGTCAACTGCCATTTCCTGATCGTTCGTTCGGACCTACTCGATCAGTAACTGCAAGAGACGGCTCAGACACTGATCTGCTTCGTATGGGGGGAACGCGACATCAAGGTCGAGCCTGATCCCCCTGAGCGTGAAGGGTGGTCAGACGTCTGCAGCGATTTGAGAACATTCCACAGGCGAGCCTATGTCTGGGACAGGCGGCGCCGTAGGCGAAGGGCTGCGCTCACGGGTAACACCCGCTTGACGCACAGAGGTGGATCCTGCTCGTCTGGCCTGCCTGAGGCGGCGGGCTGCGGCTCACGGGTGCTGGCTCGCGCCGGCGGCTAGCTGTACTGACTACACACCTGCGAGACACCTGATCGCAAAGGGACCTCCA
>VXPO01000078.1 GCA_009839505.1 Gammaproteobacteria bacterium | reverse complement strand
CCACGGCCCGACCTCCCCTCCCACCCACCCCGGGGGGTGTGGTGAGTCCCCCCCCCAGCGGCGCCCCGCGGCCGCCCGGGGGGGGGGGGGGGGGCCCGGCGCGCCGGCTGGGCGCGTTGACGACGAGTTCCTTGGCGGGTGCACCCGGGACTTCGCGGACCAGCCGGGGCACCAGGTAGCCGGGCAAGCGCTCGGCGAGGCGCCGATGCAGGGCGAGAGCCCGCTCGCCGGGGACGTCGAAGTGCGCCGTGCCGGCAACCGCATCGGGCATGTGCAGGTAGTACGGCAGCACGCCAGCGGCGAACAGGCGTTCCGAGAGTTCGACCAGGGCTTCGCCGTCGTCGTTTACCCCGCGCAGCAGGACGCTCTGGTTGAGCCGTGTGAAGGGTTCCATGGCCTGCATGGCACGCGCACAGTCGTCGTCGATCTCGTTGGGATGATTGAAGTGCGTGACGATGACAACCTGTGGTCGGATGCCAGTCAGTACATCCACGAGGCGCGGCGTGACCCGCTGCGGAATCACCACGGGCATGCGGCTGTGGATTCGGATTCGCCGCACGTGGTCGATAGCCGCGACGCGGTCCAGGAGGCGGCCAAGGTGGGCATCCGTCAACATGAGCGGCTCGCCCCCGGAGAGGATGACCTCGGTGATGGACGGGTCGCGGCGAACGGCTTCCAAGGAGGGAACGTCCGGGGCTAGTCGATGTTCGGCGTACGGAAAGTGCCGTCTGAAGCAGTACCGGCAGTTCACCGGACACGCGCCAGCGGCGATGATCAGCGCCCGGCCACGGTATTTCTGCAGAACGCCGGTCCCCGACACGGATGCGGCTTCGCGCAGCGGATCGGCGTGGTAGCCGGGTGTCGTTTCGGTCTCCGCGCCGATGGGGAGAACCTGCCGCAGCAGGGGATCGTCAGGGTCGCCGCGACGCATCCTGGCAATGTAGGGACGCGGCACTCGCAGCGGGAAACCGGCACCCGAAGGCAGCGCGTCCACGGCTTCGCGGGCGACACCCACGAGGTTAAGCAGTTCGTCCAGATCGGAGACCGCGCGGGCAAGCTCACGACGCCACCGTTCCGTCTTGGCGTTTGTTCGCAGGGATTTGGCCGGTATCATCCGTCGTTTCCCCCGCCCATGCGACGGCTAACCACCGATCAAGAAGAGAGAGGATGTAGGAGCGTGGCGACCTATTCTACCAACGAATTCCGACCCGGACTGAAAGTGCTGCTCGAGGGCGACCCCTGCACCATCCTCGACAACGAGTTCGTCAAGCCCGGCAAGGGCCAGGCATTCACCCGCGTCAAGTTCCGCAACCTGAAGACCGGCCGAGTGTGGGACAGGACGTTCCGCAGCGGCGAGTCCATCGACGCCGCCGACGTACTCGAGACGGAGATGGAGTTCCTGTACAGCGACGGCGAGCTTTGGCACTTCATGAAGACCGACGGCAGCTACGAGCAGATGGCGGCGTCCGCCGCGGTGGTGGGCGACGGCAGCCAGTGGCTGAACGGTCAGGAAGTATGCAGCGTGACGCTGTGGAACGACGACCCGATTGCCGTCGTACCGCCGAACTTCGTCGAACTGGCGGTCACCGAAACCGACCCTGGTCTTCGCGGCGACACCGCCCAAGGAGGCACCAAGCCGGCGACGCTGGCGACCGGCGCGTCGATCAAGGTGCCGCTGTTCGTCGAGATCGGCGATGTGTTGAGGATCGACACCCGCTCCTGCGAATACGTCAGCCGCGTTAAGACCTGATCGGCCGGCGATCATGTGGCGCCCTTCGAGCAGTGTCGACGCGCTGCGCGAGCGCGCCGCCATGCTCCGTGCCGTGCGTGGCTTCTTTGCCGAGCGCGACGTGCTCGAAGTGCAGACGCCGGTGATTGGTCGACACGGCGTCACCGACCCGGCCATCGACAGCATGCATCTCACCGCGGGCCGTTACCTGCAGACCTCGCCCGAATACCACATGAAGCGACTGCTCGCCGCCGGCGCTCCGTCCATCTACCAGGTCGGACCGGTGTTCCGCGACGGCGAGCAGGGCCGCTGGCACAACCCGGAGTTCACGATGGTCGAGTGGTACCGCCTGGGTTTCGACGCGCCACGCCTGATGATCGAAGTGGCGGAGCTGGTGGACGTCCTGATCGGCTCCGGCTCGTACGACAGCATCCGCCACGCGGATCTCCTCGAACGCCGGTTCGGCATAGACGTCTCCCAGTCCAGCGACGAGTCACTCCTGGAGTTGGCCCGTGGCCTGGGTTCGGCAAGCGACAACGTGGATGACGCGCTGGACCTGATCTTCGCCGACGCGGTCGGGGCGCTGCGCGACAGGCGTGTGTTCGTCACCGGCTTTCCCGGGCGCCTCGCCACCTTGGCACGGGTGAACGACGACGGGTTGGCGGAACGGTTCGAGTTGGTCGTCGACGGCGTAGAGATCGCCAACGGCTACCACGAGCTGTGCGACGCGGACGAACTCGAGCGGCGCCTGGCGTCCGACGCGACCAAGCGGCGCGAGCGCAGCCGTCCGGCCGTCGCCCCCGATGATCGCCTGATCGCCGCCCAACGGCACGGCCTGCCGGACTGCGCGGGCGTGGCCTTGGGGTTCGACCGCTTGCTCGCAATGCGCCTCGGCGTGTCCTCCATCGCCGAGACCATGGCCTTCGACTGGGAACGCGCGTAGGCGCCGCTGGCAACTCCATTGTCAAACGGCACGCCATCGGCGGGCCGCCCTGGGCCAACCGGGCAAGCCACCATGGAAACATCGCGCCTTTCAATCGGCCGGGTCACTCGGGGAGACGCCAAACCGTCACAGAAGGAACATCGCCCTTTTCAATTGGTCGGGTGTCGGGATCCCCACCCTTCACCCCGACTCGGTTGACGGGGTTGTCCACGCCTTGTCCACGGCGCCGGTCCCCGTAGTCAGGAAGGCGCGGTGGACAAGGGGTGGGCAACCCCAGGTCGACACCCTCGGCCAACAGGCCAACGCCACGAACATCGCCCTTTTCGATCGCGCGGGGAGTCGGGTTGCCCACCCGCGCACAAGCGCGGCCTTCGCTCCCACCGCGACTCGGTTGACGGGGTTGTCCACGCCTTGTCCACGGCGCCGGTCCCCGAATCAGCCGAGGCGCGG
>VXPO01000050.1 GCA_009839505.1 Gammaproteobacteria bacterium | reverse complement strand
TTGGCGCGATCATGGCGCTGATCCTGTCGGTCGGCGGCGTCTGGGTGGCGCACCTTCTCCTCATCTCGCTGTTCGGTTCCGAGATGGCGAAGGACGTATTGCAGATCGTCTACTACCGCCGGGGAATCTGAACGTGGCGAAGTCGGGGACGAGCATCCGCAACCAGATCCGGACCCTGCGGTTTCGCCACGGCGAGATGACGCAGCAGCAACTTGCCGACCAGATCGGTGTCACCCGGCAGACGGTCAACGCGATTGAAGGCGGCAAGTACTCGCCGTCGCTCGAGGTCGCGTTCCGGATTGCCCGGGTGTTTGGCAAGCCGCTCGAAGAAGTGTTCCAGTTCGTAGCCCCGTCCGGGTGACGGTGCCGGCTCAGCCCGTCACTTCCACCCCGTGCCAGAACGCCACCCGCGACTCGATCTGACGGGCTTTGGGTTTCGGTGACGGGTAGTACCAGACCGCGTCCCGTCTCGCCGTCCACGGTCAGGTGGTAGTAGTGCGCCGTGCCTTTCCACGAGCACATGGTGGTCGTTTCGCTCGGGGTCAAGAGGTCGTTGTCGAGCGCGGAACGTGGAAAGTAGTGGTTGCCTTCGACGACGACAGTGTCGTCGCTCTCCGCGATTACCCGACCGTTCCAGAGCGCCTTCATGGAACAGATTCCGTTTGTTGCCTGGCAGTCAGCGGCGCCTCGCTGGCGCGCCCTAGCCGGCGCGTTGGAGAATTCGCGGAGCGAATTCTCGGGGCGACCGGAAGCGGTCGCGTCTTCATGCTGCGGTTTCCTTGCGTGCGAAGACCGATGGCGTACCACGGAGGCTGATCCGGTGCAGCAGACGCGTGTCGTCGGGACCCGTTGCTGCGGGCATGGGCGTCGCACTGTGCATGGTCGTGGGGTTGTCCCACATGATGAGATCGTGCGCACGGTATCCGTGCCTTGCGACGAACCGGTCTTGGAAGGCGTGGTCGCACAATTCGTTCAACAGCGACTCCGCTGCCGCTTGCGCCATGCCGACGATCCCCTGGCTCGTGCCGGTGATGGCGTACAGGGTCTTCTGCCCGGTGATCGGGTGGTGCCTTACCAGCGGATGGGTGACGGTGGTGCTCTGGTCCCATCCCTTGGGCGGTATAGGGACATGGTCACCGGGCCGTGCCGCTACCGACACGCCGTGCCGGTGGATGACAGTCAAGTCTTCGATCCTGCGCTTGGTGGACTCCGGCAGGGCCGCGTACGCGGTGGCCATGTCGCAGAACTTGGTCTCTCCGCCCTGCTTCGGTACCTGTACCGAGTACAACATGGTGACCGAGGACACCTGAGTCCGGAACGACTGATCGGTGTGCCAGTGGGCGGCACCCAGACGACGTTCCTTGGTGTCGGTGCCGATGTTGGTGATGTTGGCGATCTCGGGGAAGTCGGGATCGCCGCTCAAACGGATGGGATCACCCACACGCCGGGCGAATCCGACGAACTGCGTCTTGGTCAGTCCGGGCGTTCGAAGTACGACAAACCGCTGGTTGTAGAGGCTTGTAAGGATCTGTTTCAGGGCGGCGTCACCTAGGCGTGGCACGTCCGTGTCGAGCACTTCGGCGCCGAAGTTTCCCTTCAATGCTTCCACGCGGTAGCTCAACGCTCGTCCACACAACCGTATCGGGGCTAGAAGTATATGTCTGTCGACCGCGGGCAGATGGTATGCTTTGTTAGCAATTCATAGCTCAAGGATCTACTGCCATGGCAACAGTCCAGATCAGCGCGAGAGTGGACGAGACTCTCAAGATCGCCTTGGAGCGGTATTGCCGGTCGCGCGGCATTGTCATGAACCACTTCATCCAGGAAGCACTGCTAGATCGCTTGGAGGAGTTCGAGGACATCGAGGATCTGAAACAGATCCGCCACGAACCGACTCGGCCGCTGTCCGAAGTTCTAAGGGACCTCAAACTCGATGGCACGCTATGAGATCGAGATCAGTCGAACGGCCGAGAGGCAACTGAGGAGACTCACGCGCGCCGACCAGCAGCGCATAGCTCGAGCGATCCTGACTCTAGCCATCGATCCCTTTCCCCGTGGCGCGAGGAAGCTCGCCGGGTACGACGACGTCCATCGAATCCGGATCGGAAGCTACCGAGTGCTGTATAGCGTTTCGACTACGACGCTGATCGTCATCGTGCTGAAGGTTGGGCATCGCAAGGACGTCTACCAATAGCGCCGGACAGTTCGCGCAGACGGGAGTCCACGCGGTCGGTTATGCTTCAAGGTCGCGTGACGCAACGACCAAGATGTCCGAACTCGACCGACAACTGACGCTCGGCCTGCCACAGCGGCGAGGGCTCTACGACCCGGCGCAGGAGAAGGATTCCTGCGGCGTTGGCTTCATTTGCGACATCAAGGGCCGGGCAAGCCGGGAGATCATCGACTCCGCGGGCCACATGAACTGCTGCATGGTGCATCGGGGCGGCCTCGGCTACGAGAAGAACACCGGTGACGGGGCGGGCATTCTGACGGGCCTGCCGCACAAGTTTCTCGCGAAGGCCGCGAAGCGCGACCTTGGCATCGAACTCCCCGAACCGGGTCGCTACGGGGCGGGCATCGTTTTCCTACCCCGGAGCACCGACGAACGGGCACGTTGCAAGGCGGTGATCGAAGAGGAAATTGCCGGCGCAGGCCAGCGGATCCTGGGCTGGCGGCCCGTTCCTACGCGACCAGACGAGGCGGACATCGGCAACGCGGCGCGGGCGTCGATGCCGGCCATGGAGCAGCTGTTCATCGGCAGCGACCTCGAAGGCGACGCTCTCGAACGCAAGCTCTATCTCATCCGCAAGGCGGCCACCCATCGTCTGCGCACCGACGACAGCCTGACCGAGCGTCTGCTGCTGTTCTTCGTCAGCCTGTCCGCCAAGGTCATGGTCTACAAGGGCATGCTGACGCCCCACCAGCTATTCCCGTTCTATCCGGACCTTGAAGACGAGGACTACGAATCGCACCTCGCCATGGTGCACTCGCGGTTCTCCACCAACACTTTTCCCTCGTGGGACCGGGCGCAGCCGAACCGCTTCATGAGCCACAACGGCGAGATCAACACCCTGCTCGGCAACAAGAACTGGATGAACGCCCGTCAGGGCGTGGTGAAGAGCGACC
>VXPO01000166.1 GCA_009839505.1 Gammaproteobacteria bacterium | reverse complement strand
TGAACGCCGACCAGGTGGCCGAGGAGCACGGCCTGCCCGTCGACGAGTCGCGCGGCATGGCCCGCGAGCCATACGCGAACCTCGTCGTCGTGCATGTGCGCTCCGAGTCGGGCGAGACGAGCATCGCCGCGACGCACACGCCGCAGGGCGTGCGGATCGTCGGCGTCGACGACTACGAGGTGGAGATCGCGCCGAGCGTCGCGCCGTTCGTGCTGGCAATCGAGAACGTCGACCGGCCGGGCATGATCGGGCGCGTCGGCAGCCTGCTGGGCGAGTGGGGCGTCAACGTCAACTCGATGTCCTCGGTGCCGGGCAGCGTCGAGGGCCGGGCGCTGATGGCGCTGGGCATCAGCCGCGCACTGAGCACCGAGGAGCGCGAGGAACTCGCGGCCATCGATGACATCTTCACGGCCCGACTCATCGACTTGACGTAACGCCAGCATTGCCGCACGCACCTATCACGTGCATGATCCCCAGCGCTGGCGGATTCGTGGCGGGGGTGTTTATGTACGAGGCGATTCGCGGCCTTCTCCAGGGTACCGAAGTCCCGGTTGTTGAGGCGTTCCAGATTCCTGCACGCTCTCCGCGCTTCGGACCGATCCCTAAGTTCTTACTCGGGTCACCAGTGGGGGATCACCTTCAGCAGCGGGTGGGGAGTGGAGGGCTGTGGACGCACCAAGCCGAGGCGCTTGAGGCGCTCGGAGATGGCACCAACGTCGTCGTGTCCACTGGGACGGCGTCCGGTAAGAGTTTGGTGTTTCAGGCTTTCGCCTTGCACAAGGTGCTCGCGGATCCGTCAAGCCGTGCGATCGTGTTCTACCCACTCAGAGCACTCGTTGAGGATCAGTTCCAGAGTTGGCAGGAGATGGCCCGTAGCTTGGGGCTGGATGACGCTGTCGTGGGTAGGATCTACGGTCCGACGCCGCGAGCGGACCGCGAGGAGATACTCCAGACTTGCCGTATTATCGTGATGACTCCGGACGTGTGCCAAGCATGGCTCATGCAGCGCTTGGCGATGCCTGCGATTCGCGACTTCCTGAGATCACTCTCGATCGTGATCTTGGATGAAGCGCACACGTTGGAGGGTGTGTTTGGCAGCAACTTCGCATTCCTCATTCGTCGGCTAATGGCTGCGCGGAACCACCTTCTTGGCGACGAATCCTCAAGACTTCAACTTGTTGCCGCCACCGCCACCATTGCCAATCCAGGCGAACACATGAAGCGCTTGACAGGGACCGATTTCACGGTGGTGGACCAGGAGTCCGACGGTTCCCCGCATCATGAACGACTGGTTGCTCACGTTGCCTCTGCTGAGGGCGACGAACTAGCGACCGCCAGATTGTTACAGAGCCATGCTTTGACTGAGGGCGTGGATGGCGGCTTCATCACGTTCGTTGACTCCCGGAAAGGTGTGGAGACGCTAGCAATCGCTACCGAGCAGGACGTGGTCGACTTGGTGGACAATAACGCAGTTGTTTCATATCGGGCCGGGTTCGATCCGGATGATCGACGGACTATCGAGCGTCAGCTGCGGGATGGTGCCCGGCGAGGTGTGGTGAGTACATCGGCACTTGAACTCGGAATCGACTTTCCACACCTGCGCGTCGGGTTCAATGTCGGCGTGCCGCCGACCCGTAAGCAGTACCGACAGCGACTCGGTCGTGTCGGCCGACGCGGCCCAGGGGCCTTCGTGGTGGTGGGTCCACCCGATGCCTTCCGTCGTTACGGCACGTCGTTCGTCGATTACCACGGGATGCCAGTCGAGCCTTCGTACTTGTACCTTGATAACCGTTTCATGCAGTTTGCCCACGGGCGCTGCTTGTCCGACGAGCTTGAAGCACTGGCGGCGCCACCTACGCTGCCGACGGGCATGGGCTGGCCGTCTGGTTTCGGGGGCACGTACGCTGCCGCTCGTCCGGGAGGCAATCGCCCGCTGGAGTTCGATGCGATGGCGAGGCTCGGCGGTGACACGCCGCACCTTGGCTATCCTCTCCGTAACGTCGGCGAGGTCAGCTTTGACATCAAGTTTCGAGAGAACGCAGATCGGCTTGGTGATGCGAGTGAGTCTCAGGCACTCCGTGAGTGCTACCCGGGTGCGACGTACCTTCATCGGATGAGGCCGTACGAGGTTACGGCCTGGCATGCGAGCGTCAATTCCCCATATGTACAGGTAAGGAACGGTGCCCGCGGCCGGTCCACACAGCCTCGGATCGTGACGTGGATCAATGCCAGCATTAGTCGAGGTGAGGTTAAGGCAGGACACATCCTGAGACACGAGAACGGCTTTCTCGTTGAGTGCGACATGCTGATCACTGAACGTGTGGAAGGCTACACCGACAGACGTACGGGCCAGTTCCATTCATACCGAGACTTGCAAGAAATTGATCCTCGCCTAAGGGCGCGCTCTCGCAACTTCCGGACGACCGGGATCGTCTTCTGCATCGATGAGGATTGGTTCAAGAAGGGAGATGTGAAACGCCAATTCGCAGATAGAATGCGCGAAATATTTGTGCACGAATATAGCATCCTGCCACGGGATGTCGGTAGCGCCGCGACGAACGTCGTAGTCCGGGACCTCGACGCCAAGACGTGGCGTGGAGGCTGTGTCGCGGTGTTCGACCAGACGTATGGCAGCCTCCGGTTCACAGAAAAGCTGTACCTCGAGTTCAGACATGTCCTCGAGCGCATGCGCGCGGCATCGACAGTTGAGCCGGATGGCCCCTTGGCATCCATCGTTCCGAAGGTCATCACCAGGTTCGAGGAGTTCACTGGCGAGGGCCCGTTTGTTGGCGAACAACGTAAGAGTGCACCGGACGAATATGTACAAGTGTTCGCTGAAGGATCCCGGGTGCACTACGCGGAGCGCGGCACCATCGGGAGTGATGTAGAGGTCATCGAGCCCACGCTGAGGGACGGCGAGCTGATGTATCGTGTGAAGGCGGTGCAGCAGCCGGGTCGATCCGAGGTTCGCCGATGGGTCCGAGCTGCAGCAGTTGAACCATCCGCGGACGATACTTGGGAGTACGCTTGGTGGAACCGCCAGACCGAGGTGTACGAGGAGCCGCCGGACGCAGGCGAGTGAGCCGCGGTGGCTATTCGTCGAGCGGGTTCAGCACCATCCCGGTTGCCAGCTTCGGGTAGAAGAACGTCG
>VXPO01000174.1:83633-110923 GCA_009839505.1 Gammaproteobacteria bacterium | reverse complement strand
TCATGGCGCTGGGCGTCGGCGCCTGGTCGGCGGGCATCTTCCACTTGATGACCCACGCGTTCTTCAAGGCGCTGCTGTTCCTCGCCTCCGGGTCGGTGATCCTGGCGCTTCACCACGAGCAGGACATCTTAAAGATGGGCGGCCTGTGGCGGAAGCTCCCGGTGCCGTTCGCGAGCATGCTGATCGGTTCTCTCGCCCTGGTGGCCCTGCCGCTGACGTCGGGCTTCTACAGCAAGGACGCCATCCTGCTCACCGCCTGGGACCACGACGCCGGGCGCTGGTTCTGGGCGGGCGGCGTATTGGCGGCGTTCATGACCGCACTCTACACCACACGCATGATGGTGGTCGCGTTCTTCGGCGAGACCAAGACCGAGCCCCACGATGCCTCGCGCATGAACATGTGGGGACCGCTCGTCGTGCTGTGCGTGCTGTCCATCGCCGGTGGATGGCCGACGTTCGCCGTCCTCGACGGGTTGCTTGGGGAGATCAGCCACATTCCGCACTCGCACCCCGCCGCCATCGCCACCGTGGTCGTACCGCTCGTCGGCATCGGGCTCGGTTGGCTGATCTTCAGCGGCCGGCTCAATGTCACCGCCTTGGTGGAGTCCGCGTTGGGCGATGCCATCCGGCGTCTCTGGTACAGCGGCTGGGCGTTCGACTGGATCTATGATCGGGTCTTCGTTAAGCCGTTCATGTGGGCGGCGCGGGTAAACAAGAGCGACGTCGTCGATCTCGTCTACCGGATCACCGTGGCTGTCACCCGCGGCTTCCACCACGTCGGCGCCCTGACCCAGACAGGTCGACTGCGCTGGTATGCGGCCAACATGGCTATCGGTCTGATCGTCGTGCTCCTCATCGCGGTGGCGTCATGATCCTGTGGATCGTCCTCAACCTGCTCGCCGCCGGGGTGCTGGCGTGGGTCGCCGAACGCGTCCTCGGCCCGGGCGCGCCCCGGGTGGTCAGTTTGTTGGCCTTCGGCGCGGGCCTGGTGTGGACGGTGATGCTGTGGCTCGGCGGCCCCGGTGCCGACGGCCTCTACGCGGCCATGGACTGGCCGTGGATTCCGCGGTTCGGCATCCACGTGGCGCTGGCCCTGGATGGGCTCAGCCTGCTCCTGGTCGCGCTCACCATGTTCCTCGGCATCGTCGCCGTGGTCTCCTCCTGGGACGAGATCGACTCGGGCCACGGTTTCTTCCAGTTCAACATCCTCTGGGTGATGGCTGGCGTGGTCGGCGTGTTCACGGCCATGGACCTGTTCCTGTTCTTCTTCTTCTGGGAAGTCATGCTGATTCCCATGTACTTCCTGATCGCCATCTGGGGGCACGAAGAGAAGGGCTACGCGTCCATGAAATTCTTCCTGTTCACCCAGATCAGCGGACTTCTGATGCTGTTCGCGATCCTGGCCCTGGTCTTCGTCCATTACGATACGAGCGGCGAGATCACCTTCAGCTACGCGAAGCTCCTCGAGGCCGACATCGACCCCCGCCTCGCGCCTTGGCTGATGCTCGGCTTCTTCGTCGCCTTCGCCACCAAGCTGCCTTCGGTCCCGGTGCACACCTGGCTGCCCGATGCGCACACCCAGGCACCGACCGCCGGCAGCGTCATCCTCGCCGGCATCCTGTTGAAAACCGGTGCCTACGGAATCATCCGCTTCGCCGTGCCGCTGTTCCCCGAAGCCTCCGCCGATTTCGCCGTGTGGGCGATGGTGCTCGGCACGGTGAGCGTCCTCTACGGCGGCGCGATGGCGTTCAGCCAGTCGGATTTCAAGCGTCTCGTGGCCTACAGTTCCATCGCCCACATGGGCTTCATCCTGCTCGGCGTGTACGCCTTCAACGAACTCGGGATGCAGGGCGCAATCGTCACCATGGTCGCCCACGGGTTTTCCACCGCGGCGCTGTTCATGATGGCGGGGGCGCTCCAGCAACGCCTGCACACCCGCGAGATGTCCCGAATGGGCGGGTTGTGGAAGCATGCGCCGCGCATGGGGGTGATGACGCTGTTCTTCGTCATCGCCTCGGTGGGCATGCCCGGGCTCGGCAACTTCGTCGGTGAATTCCTCGCGCTCCTGGGCGCCTTCCAGCAGAACTGGGTGCTCGCGGTGATCGCGACGCTCGGCATCGTGGTCGCCGCGGTGTACGGCCTATACCTCATGCAGCGCTCGTTCCAGGGCACGCCCAATCCGGATGTCGCGTCCATGCGCGACTTCGGCGCGAGGGAGATGAGCGTCATGGTCGCCATGATGGCGGGACTGGTCTGGGTTGGCGTCTACCCGCAGCACGTGCTGGAACTGTCGCGCGCCACCATCGAGACGCTGGGGATTCTGCCGTGAGCGTGGAACAGGTCTGGGCCCTGATGCCCTATCTCGTGCTCTCCGGCGGCATCGTCGTGCTGCTGCTGGCGGTCGCCTGGCTGCAGTCGCGGCTCGTTGCGTTCATCGGTTCGATCATCGTCATCGCGGTGCCCGTCGGTTTCCTCCCGGCGGCACTGCAGGGGGGAACGCAGATCATCGACACCGTGCTGGAGGTCGACGGCTACGCCCTGTTCTTCTTTGCCCTATTCTCGCTCGCGGCCATTGCCACGGCCGTGCTTTCGGACCGCTTCCTGGGGAGCCGCGCCACCCACCGCCAGGAGTTCTACCTGCTGCTCTCCACCGCGACGCTCGGCGCGGCCGTAGCCGCCGGCGCTTCGCACTTCGCGACGTTCCTGCTGGGCATCGAAGTGCTGTCCATCTCCCTCTACGCGATGATCGCCTATCCGGAGGAGGGCCATGCGCCCCTCGAGGCCGCTGCCAAGTACCTCGTCCTTTCCGGGGCGGCATCGAGCACCATGCTGTTCGGCATGGCCCTCATCTATCTGGCCTCGGGGTCGATGTCGTTCGATGGCGCTGCGAACGTCGCGATAGGCGAGCAAGGAATCCTCACTCTCGGCCAAGGCATGCTGCTCGCCGGGATTTTCTTCAAGCTGTCGCTGGTGCCGTTCCACATGTGGACGCCGGACGTCTACCAGGGCGCGCCGGCACCGGTCACCGGTTTCGTCGCCACGGTTTCGAAAGGCGCGATGTTCGCCGTGCTGTTGCGCTACGCCGTCGATGCCGATCTGCTGGCGTCCCCGACCGTTGGCATGATGGTCGCCGTCTTCGCCGTGGTGTCGATGGTCGCGGGCAACGTCCTGGCGCTGCTGCAGACCAGCCTCAAGAGGCTGCTCGCCTATTCCTCCATCGCCCACCTCGGCTACCTGATGATTGCCCTGGTGGTGGCCGGAACCCCCGACGGTCGCGCCCTCGGCGTCGAAACGGGCCTCGTGTACGTGGTCGGCTACGTTCTGATGACGCTCGTCGCCTTCGGCGTGGTGACGGTGCTGTCGGGGGAAGATGAGGAAGCCGACGATCTCAGCCGATACGAGGGGCTCCTCTGGAGACGCCCGATCCTCGGCGCCATGTTGGCGGCCGCCGCGCGGTCGCTCGCCGGCATCCCGCTGACGGTCGGCTTCATCGCCAAGTTCTACCTGGTTGCCGCCGGCGTCGGCAACGCCGCCTGGGGGCTTGTCTGGGCGCTCATCGTGGGCAGCGCCATCGGCATCTACTACTACCTCAGGATCGTCTTCGCGATGACCAAACGGCCCGATGGGGAAGCTGCCGACGAGGGACGCCGCCTGCCATGGGAAGGTGCTGCCACAGTCGTGGTTCTGGGTCTCACGGTCGTTGCACTCGGTGTCTATCCCGCGCCGTTGATCGAGTTCGTCCGCGGGCTTGGGGGTCCGTAGCGCCCCAAAGCCGTCCCCGGCCGCGTCGGAAACGACGCGCCTTCGCTATCGCTGTGCGCCGGGTTGCGCCGCTTGCGGCGCGCCGCCTCCGGCCCAGCCACGCCGACCTCCCATGGATCCGGGCATCCACACCGCTTGTTCCCTGGACGTCCGCACGCCGGCCCCGCACCTCCCCGCTCTGGTAGGCCTTCGCGAGACACGCTACTCTCCGGCGAGTAGCTGCTGCTGTGCCCGGCGGGTCGCCGCCCTAGGAGGACACCATGACGCGTCTTGGTCTTGTCGGACGGCAACTGCCGCCCGTGATGGTCGCCATTGCGTTCGCCATGAACGCCGGGGCGGCGGACGACTGGAAGCTCGTCCAAGCGTATCTGGACTTGGACACCGCCTGGCATGCCAAGGACCGCGAAATCGGGAACGCCGACGTCTCGGCCGAGGAGAAGGAACGGCTGCGCGAACAGGAGCGCGGCGAACATCCGGACATCGTGCTCGCCGTCGTCGCGGCCCGTTCGATCGTGGAGTCCGGCGGCGGGCGGGCCATCGACGCAGCCGAGTTCCTGGTCGAACATCCCATGGGCCTGTCGCCTACCGCCCAGGCCGACATCGAATTCGGCATGTCGGCCCTGGTGGATCTTGTCGGCCCCGACTGGTCGGTGGTGGAAGAGTACCGGGATCAAGACGGTGGGTTCTGGTCCCAGCTCGTGTCGTTCTTCTCCACCGAGAGGTCCGCGATCCAGGCCCTTGCGGCCGCCAGCGCCATCGTCGAACTCGGCGAACACGAACACACCGTGGACGCCGCCGAGTTTCTCATCGCGAACGCCGGGTTCGCCCGAGGCGGCAACACCGCGCATGTGGTCAAGGGCATCGAGACCCTGGCGAACACCGCAGGCTACGCCAACTGGCCGCAGACACTGATGAACCTGGACCGGGCAGGATCCGCCGACTTCAACGACGAAATCGAGTCCCTGCTTGATGACCTTGCCGACGGCGCGGAAGACCCTCGGGTACGGGCTACCGCCCGCTACTACGCCGCATCGCGACTGTCCCGCATGATCAACTCCGCCTCCGCGCAAGAGCGGGACTCCCACCGTCAACGCGCGCTCGCCCTGACCGAGGGCCTGAGCACGGGTATCGAAGACGAGGAGTTCGTCGCCAAGGTCACTGGGGCGGACGGTAGTCGGGTCACGCAGACGTTCACGGATGTGGAACGCGATCTGCTCTGGGCCATCCGCTACGCGACCGTCGGCGGGACGGTTTCCGAGCTTGGCGGACGGCGGCTGGACGGTGTCGAGGAAACCCTCGACGTCTACGCCGACCAGGTCGTGCTGGTGGATTTCTGGGCGACCTGGTGCGGTCCCTGCATCGCGGGTCTGCCGAAGCTGCGCGAGTTGGCTGCCGAGTTGCCGGACGAGGAGTTCGAAATCCTCAGCATCAGCATCGACCAGGAGCTGGAATCCGTGACCGAGTTCCAGCTAGACGAGCCGATGCCTTGGGCGCAGTGGCATGTGGGCGTCGGCAGCGACCTTGCCCGAACCTGGCAGGTGCGCGGCATCCCGACCTACGTCCTCGTGGACCGAGCGGGCCGGATCCTCGCCAAGGGCCATAGCCTCGATGACGATCTCATCGCCATGCTCAAGGAAGCCGTGGCCGGCTCAACCGACGAGGGCGAGGTCGGAGCGCCGGAAGAACCCACGGCCTGACGCGCGCCCTATCGGGCACGTTTGAAGTTTCGCTTCGCGAACTCCCCGCTGCGGAGGGTCGTCAGTGGGTCACCATCAGGCCGGCGATATTGGCTGCGGTCAGGTCCAGGGCTTCGGCGACCATGTTGAAGAACCGAACCTCCCGGCTGGAGACCCGCTCGTCGACGAGAATCACCTCGGCCAAGGCCTTGGCGATCATCACGCGATCGTGGACGTCGATCTTCTTCGCTACGCGCGCAAGATGGCGCTCCAGCGGTTCGACATCGAAGATGCCGGCGTGCGCCGCCATGCGGACATCCTTGGCGCTCACGTCCTCTCCGGTGTGCTCCTTGACGATCTCGCGAACCGCGTCCACCTCCAGGTGTTTGATGTTCGTGTCGGCCGAGGTCGCCCGCGCCAGCACGAGGAGCACCGTCTCGTTCACCATGTCGCGGATGTCATCCGCCGTAGGCTCTGCGCCGCCAAAGAAACTCAATATGTGGCTGAGGCTGGAGAGGCTCATCGGGACTTGACTCCTGTCGGAATGGGGTGACGCGAGAGTGCCGCGAAGTATAGCAGTCGGCTATGGCGTCGGAGCACGCTCGTCGAGCAGACCCTCCTCCTTGAACCGCACCCAGACGTCGCGCGGCACAGGCACATCGAGGTTGTCGCGATTGGCAACGGGTTCACCCGGCGTCTTCGCCCCGGGGATGACGGCCGCGACGGCCGGATGCGCCAGCGGAAACTGCAACGCGGCCGCCGACAACGCCACGCCGTGGTCCCGGCAGATCGCTTCCAGTCGAGACGATTTCGCAACGATCTCCGGTGGCGCCGGGGCGTACATGTACGTAGTGGAAGCCGATGGGTTCGCCAGCCAGCCGCTGGCATAGGGCGCGGCGATGACCACGCCGATCCCGCGTTCCTCGCATAGCGGCAGGATGCGCCGAAGCGCGCGGGTCTCGAGCAGCGTATAGGCACCGGCAACGACGAAGAAGTCGAGATCCACCAGGTCGGCGATACGCCGGCAAAGATCCTCGTGATCGCCGTCGTCCCAACTCCAGGCGTTGCGCGATTCCAGGTTGCAGCCGCAGCCGATGGCGTCGATCAATCCCCCGTCGCGCAGATCCTCCAATGCCCTTGCGCCGCCACCGCCGTCCCGCGACAACTCCCGCAGGTGGATCTCGATCTGCTCCGGCGAGTGATAGCCGTAGTCGATGTCGTGGATGGTGAGGCTGTCCACCGATGCCAGCCCCAATCGCTGCAGCGAGTCGCGATGCTGTTGGATGATCGCCGCCTGCGTGTACTCGAAACGAACACGGAGTCCACTGATGGCATCGCGCGGTGTGCGCACCTCGCCACCCGGACTCAACGTCTTGTTGGCCTCGTCGCGAGCGGGTTCCGCCACCAGCGTCTTGCCGATCTTGGTGTTCACTCGAAAAGCATCTCGAGGACCCAAGCCGGCCAATGCGAGACCGAGACGCCGCTCCGACCGCCCGAGGCCGTACCAGGGCGCGGTGTCGTAGAACCGCACGCCTGTCTCCCAGGCGGCCGCCACGGTGCCAAGGCTCGTCGCATTGTCCACCTGCGGGCTGCCGATGGTGCCGCCGCCGAAGCCCAAGGGGGTGACCTCGAGACGACTCTTGCCGACTCGGCGCGGTGTCGTGGTGTCCATGCGGGAAAACCGTCGCGGGGAAACCGGCGATGCTACACCGAGAGCCCCAAGGCCTCACTCCAGCACCGCGCGGGGCGTTTGCGGTCGGCGATACCCCGAGGTGTGCGTCCGCGGTCGTCCTTCGCGTCCGGGTCCGCACCTGCCTCCACAAGCAGCCGAACGACCGCCATGAGCGCGACCTTGTCCTTCACGGTTGAACGCAGCGCCGTCGCCAGCGGTGTCTCGCCCTGCCGGTCCTGGGAGTCGACCTCGGCACCTTGTGCGAGCAGCAGCTTGACGATCTCCACGAATCCCGCCTTGGCCGCACAGTGCAGGGCGGCCTGGCCCTTATGGTTGCGGACATTGACGTCCGCACCCGCATCGATCAGCGCCCGCACGCGGTCGACACTTCCGCCGCGGTCGCCCCGGGATTGGAAGACGATGGGTGGCCAGCCTCCCTCGGCGTGGTCCGGATCGCGGAGGACACCGTGGGCCTCAAGAAGGGCGACCATGGCAGCGTTCGCAATCCCGGACCGGGGCGGCTCGGAACTCGCCGGATCGAGGCCAGCGTCGATCAGTGCCCCGAGAATGTCGACGCGGTCCCGCCAAATACAGAACCTGATCAAGTAGTAGCCATAGGGTTCGGGGTCGGCGCCGCGGTCAAGCAGCAACGAGACGATTTCGGCGTTCCCCGACGCCACCGCGTAGTGAAGCACGGTCGCACGGACGTTCGGGTCGTGCTGCACCTTCTCGGTGGTCGCGAGTTCCGGCTCCGCGTCCAGATAGCCGGCCACGGCATCCGTCTCGCCGAGATAGGCCGAGGTATGGATGTCGACAGCCGCACCACGCTCCAGCAGGAGGCCGGCCACCGCATGGTGCTTCTTGTACCGCGCCGCACAGTACGGCGAGATATCGACCAAGAGCGGCGTGAAGTGGCAACCGCAGGCGTCAATGTCGGCCCCGCATTCGACCAGGTAGGCCACGGTCTCGAGCCTCCCCCGGTAGGCAGCTTCCCACAGCATCGTCCGACCATGGGAGCCCACCCGTCGCAGCCACTGCGGCTTCTCCGCGAGTACCGCGCGCACGGTGGCGAGATCACCGCGACCCGCCGCGGCGACGCCGATCTTCAGGAAGTCGCTGGCCTTGCCGGTGAACAGGTGCAGGTCGGCCTCCGCAGTCTAGCGTCGTGTCCCACAAGTTCCCAATGCGTCAGAGTTCGCCCTGTGCGTCACCGCGTGCACAAATCACCGTGAATGTCGACCGTCGTCTTCATGATGGAGCCAAACTACCCGTATGCGTCGATATGGTAAGCAATATTTGGGACGACAGCCTACGGCGGTGAGCGGGCCATTCGGTTGAAACGTTCCTTCCCATCGTAGAATCCCTCGACACCACCGCGACCCGCGCACGATGTCCGACCACCCGCTCTCGGTACGGCTCACGAACGCTACCGAACCCGATCCAGTCCTGATCGGTGCGAAGGCATCGTCGCTGGTCCGGCTGCGTCGGGCGGGCTTCGTCGTGCCCCAAGCAGCCTGCCTGACGACGCACTTCTTCGCGCCCTGGGTGGACGCCCTCACCGCAGGTTCACGCTGGCGCGAGCTGGAGACGATCCTCGGCGACGGCAATCCCGATGAAACCCGCGTCGCCCGGCTCGGCGACGAACTGAAGTCGGACGTGCCGTCTCTCCCCCTCGCGGATGCGCAACGCGCGGCGCTCGCCGACGTCGCGGCCACCCCCGGACCCGTCGCCGTACGCTCGTCGGCACCCGAGGAGGATCTTGCCGGCGCCTCGTTCGCGGGGTTGTACGAGACCGAACTGAATGTCCCGGTCGCCATGCTCGAAGCCGCGATCCGGCGGTGCTTCGCCTCGTGTCTGGATGCACGAGTGCTGACGTACAAGACCCGCCAGGGCATCGAGGCGAAACCCCGTTTCGCGGCGGTCGTGCAGACGATGGTGGCAAGCGACGTTGCGGGCGTGGCGTTCTCCCTGAATCCCGTCACCAACGACTTCGACGAGGCCGTGATCAACGCCACGCCGGGGCTCGGCGAAGCGCTGGTCTCGGGAGAAGTCGACCCGCACCAATGGGTGATCGACAAGGTCGGCGGCGAGACCCTGGAGAGCCGGTTCGACGGCAGCGACCCGTGCCTCGACGACGGCCAACGCGACGCGATCAGGGCCGCCATCTGTCGCATCGAGACGCTGTTTGAGGTCCCGGTGGACATCGAGTGGGCCTATGCGCAGGGTGAACTCCACCTGCTGCAGGCGCGTCCCATCACGACCTACGTACCGCTCCCCCGGGACATGCAGACCGAACCCGGCCAACAGCGACTGCTATACGTGGATCCCAGTCTCGGGGAAGGCATCACGATCAGCGGCGCGGTCTCGCCCGTCACCAGCGACCTGGTCGCCAAGTGGCTCGAGTGGTTCGGCGACTACGCGTTCCACGGCGAGTCCTTCGTGCGCGACATCGCCTATGCCGGCGGCGCGCGCCTGTACGGCAATCTGTCCAACCTGCTGCACCTGGTGGACCCGCGCAAGATCGCTTCGGGGAAGGACTACGTCGACGCCACCTTGGCGGAACTCTACGCCACCGCCGATTTCGAGCCCTACCGGATCGAACCGCCGCGCAACCTCACCAAGGTCCGTCTCGCGTGGGCGGTGCTCAAGGCTTGCGTGCGAATGCGTCCGTTCTTTTTCGCCATGCTCCAGGCCATGGTTCGTCCGAAGGTGTTCCAGGACCGCTATCGCCAAGACCTTGCGGCCTTCGACCAGGCCGTTGCCGGTGCGGATCCGGAGGCACCCATCGTCGACCTTGCCCGGGAACTCTACGCCGCGGTCGGCCGGACCGCGCTCACCGCCACCGCGCCAGCCATGCTCATGTTCATCTACGGCGGTAGCGATGCGGTGCCGCGCACGATCAACGCCGACTCCGAGCGGCAACAACGGCTGGTGGCGGCCATCCTGGGCGGTGGAGACGAACTCGTGCTGCAGATGGGTCTGGCGATGTTCCGCCTGGCAAGGCTGCTGCCCGCGGCGGAGTACGACGACCTGGACGCGCTGCACAGCCGCGTCGAATCTCGACGGATGCCCGAGGACTTCCTCGCCGCCTGGGACGACTTCATCGACCGGTTCGGCTGCCGGGGTCCCATGGAAATGGATCTCGCCAATCCCAAATACGGCGACGACGCGCGTCTGCTTCTCGGTCAACTCGCAACTTTGGCGGCTGACGGTGGTTCCGATCCCCTCGCCGTGCATGCCGACCGGGTCGGCGGCCGTGGGGAAGCGTTCGCCGAGCTGTCAGCGCTGCTGTCCCGCCGCAAACGCCGCAAGCTCGCCCGGGCCTACCGGATCCTGTGCGACTTCGAGGGTGTGAGGGAGCTGCCGAAGCACCACATGACCCTGGCGAACAGGGTCATCCGGCAGCGCCTGCTGGCCACCGCAGACCGTTGGGTGGCGGCTGGCCGTCTCCACCGGCGCGAGCAGATCTTCGAGTTGACCCTCGACGACGTGAGCCGTGCCGAGGCCGACGATGGCGTCGACGTCCAGGCCTTGGTGGCCGAGCGTGGTGCTTTCTACCGCGACGCCAAGAAACGCGTGCGCCACTTTCCCCATCTCATCGACTCGCGGGGGCGGATTCTGCGCCCCGAGCGCAACTACCGACCCGGCGAACTGACCGGCGTTCCGGTGTCCCCAGGCATTGCCCGGGGACGCGTCAAGGTGCTGGACACGCCATTCGACAAGGCTCTGCTGCCGGGTGACGTGCTGGTCGCGCACACCGCCGATCCGGGTTGGACACCGCTGTTCATCAACGCCGCCGCCGTGCTGCTGGAAGTAGGCGGCGAGCTGCAGCACGGCGCCCTTGTCGCCCGCGAATACGGCAAGCCGTGCATCGCCGGGATCGTCGGCCTGACAAGCATGCTCGAGGACGGCCAATGGATCGAAGTGGACGGCGACGCCGGAGTGGTCAGCATCGTCGAGGACGACCAACGGTAGGCGGCCTATAGCGCCCGAGGGACACTGCCGCGGGCACCGACGACCACGCCGAGCGGCGCTGAACGAAGACGGCGACGACGAGCATCGCCCCTTTCTACGGCAATAGTTGGACCTCACGCCGGTTCGGCGCCAGGCGGCGCGCGGCATCGGCGTAGCGCTGCGCCGTTTCGCGATACTCGGGATCGGTCGTCCCCGCCCGATAGTGCAGGCGCGCGAGCAGCGCGATCAGCTCCCAGTTCCCCGGTTCGGTGCGCATGACTTCCCTTGCTTCGGCCTCGACCATGCGCATGAAGACGTCGGCCTCGCCCGGGGCGTACACGCGCAGCGACTGCCAGTGATAGGTCACGAACTCGAACATGAACATTCTCGGCTTGTTCGCGAGCGGGCCGAATCCGTTGATCGCCTGGACGTAGTTTTGCCGCACCCAGCGTGGATCGATCCCTAGTTCGCGCGCTCCAGCCGCCACCGCGACGGAGGTCGCGCGGGCCGACGAATAGATCGACGCGTGGGTGTACGCACCGGTGCCGGCAAGCGCCACGGCGGCGAGCAGCAGGACCGGTCGACCGCAAGATCGCGCGACTCGCGCACCCTGCTCGGACAGAATCGATGGCCACGCTCTCCACGGGGTCCACCGGTCGGACTTCGAGCCATCCCCCAGCGCCGCGGCGACGCTGGCAACGAACGCCAGCACCAAGGTGAACAACAGCGACGCATCCACGGATTCGGGCGAAGACAGGCGATGCACGAACTGTCCCGCCAGGGCACCGCCGGCGAACAGGAACAGCACCCGGTCGGTAGGTTGCAGACGTCTGCCGGTACGCAGAAGCACGACCAGGATCGACACCCACAGCGCCAGGTAGGTTACGAGCCCGAGTGCCCCCTTGGTCGCCATCTCCTCGATAGGCTTGCTGTGGGCGTGGTCGTGCACGAGCATCCTTGCGCCGACGCCGTCGTCGACGTACCGACCGAATACGACGATGAAGTTCTCAGGTCCCCAGCCGAGAACCGGGGCGTTGGCGAACCCTTCCCAACCCGCTTCCCAGGCCGCGATCCGCGTGTCCACGGTCGACCGGCTGAACGAGGCGAGACGGTCGAACAGGGGATTGTCCAAGCGCTTCGCGGGACCCGAACGTTCGATCGTGACCGACGCCACCATGAGCACCGCAACAACCGCGAACAGTCCGGCAACACCAAGGCCGACCATGCGGACGCGCTTCGACCGCGTCACCACGACGTACAGCAAGCCCACCGCGACGATTCCGGCAAGCAGACCCAGGAAGGGTCCCCGGGCACCAGCCAGGGTGACCACCCACCCATTGAGCAGTGCCAAACCTGTGCCGCCCGCGGCGATGGCCCAACCCCATCTGCGCCACTTCGTCTCGCCCACGCCGGCTCGTTCCTTGCCGACGATGAAAAGCCCGTGCACGGACAACCCCGCCGCCAGCAGGCAGTTCACCAGGGCGTAGCCGCCGACGTAGATCGGGTTGCCGAGGGTTGTGGTGATCCGCAGGTGACTTTTTACCGTCTCATCCCAGAGCAGCGCTTCGAGGCCGTAGTACTGGCCGACGGCGACCAGGGCGATCCCCGAACCGATGATGACCTGCGCACCGAGCAGGATGCGCCAGTGTGCGGGCCGGATGACCGATACCAGTACCAGTGCCATCGCGAACCAGTGCGCCTGGTCGACTACGCCCTGCATTCGTTCATAGGTCGACCAGAAGCTCCGCTGCACGCTGATGCCGAAGCACGCCGACACGGCCGCCACGACGAGGCCGGCACCAAGGAGGATCAGGATCCAGGAACGCGGCGGGCGATACTCCGCCCGCCGGTACGCGAGCACGGCCCACGCGAGGAATACGATCTCGATCAGCGTTCGTGAATACAGCGCCTTGCCGACCACCAGCGGGAAGATCGTCTCCTTGGTGATGACGAGTGGCGTCAACAGGAGCAGCGCCGTTCCCGCCCACACCACGGCAAGCAGCACGCGATCTGTTCTGCCTAGTGTCACGTCAACCCTCGAACGTCGCGTCAGCGCGTCCGCAAGCGTCCAGCCCGCTAGGCGGCGCCTCGATGGCCTATCGGGCATACGTCGAGAGGCGCCAACAACGCGGATGGGCGCTTGCGGGCGCGCCCTTCGGGTGGTCGCCGGAACGCCCCTCGCCGCGTTGCAGCCGCTCGACGTACCCCGGTACGACTTCCCGCCTGCGCCTGTCCGTCGCTAGCGACGGGGCGAGGAGCGCTCCGGCGACCACTGACGCGACGTTCGAGGGTTGACGTGACACCAGGTCCATGGGAGCGATAGACGGGGGATCCTTGACGATACGACACACTAACACTCGGTCGAGCGACGGACTATCATGTTTGGTCCGTAATAAGGGTGTTGAACACTCCGGGCTGGCCATGGCCGTCACAACACGAACGGATGGCTCCGAACCCGTCATCCGGGTTCAGGACATCCACAAGAACTACCGCATGGGATCGGACACGATCCATGCACTGAACGGCGTCGATTGCGCGATCCGCGAGAACGAGTACGTCGCTGTGATGGGGCCGTCGGGATCGGGCAAGTCGACGTTGATGAACATCATCGGCTGCCTCGACCGGCCTTCTTCCGGCGAGTACTGGCTGTCGGGACAGAACGTCTCGAAGTTCGGCGACCGCGCGCTGGCCCGAGTACGCAACGCCCGCATCGGCTTCGTGTTCCAGACCTTCAACCTGCTGCCCAGGGCGAACGCGCTGCAGAACGTCGAGATTCCGCTGATGTACGGCGGCATCGGTCGTCGGCAGCGCCGCGCACGGGCTCGGGCCGTGCTGGAACAGGTGGGTCTCGAGGACCGCATGAAGCACAAGCCGAGCGAGCTATCCGGCGGCCAGCGGCAGCGGGTTGCCGTGGCTCGCGCACTGGTCAACCAACCGGACATCCTGCTGGCCGACGAACCAACCGGCAATCTCGACAGCCGCACCGGCGAGGACATCATGGACCTGTTCGGAACCCTGCACGACGCAGGGCAGACCATCATCCTCGTGACCCACGAATCCCATATCGCGCAGCGCGCCCAGCGTCATGTGCACCTGCACGACGGCGTCGTCACGCAGGACCACCAATGGAGCGAAACCAATGCCTAGACACGGCACTACTTGGCTGCTCGTCGCGGCCTTGGCAACAACCGGTTGCGACTGGATCGAAGCATTCCTCGGCGACGACGAAGCGGCAGAGGAAGAAGCGTTCTTCGAAGCCGCAGAAGTCATTCGCGGCGATATCCGGGTCGCCGTCGAAGCCGCCGGCGGCATCGAGCCCGTCACCACCGTCGAGGTGAAGTCGAAGGCTTCCGGAGAGATCCTCGAACTCATGGTCGACACCGGCGACACGGTCGACGAAGGCACCCTGCTCGCGCGCATCGACCAACGCATCCTGAAGAATTCCCTCGACCAGGCCAAGGCGAGTCTCGAGGTTTCGAAGGCACGGCTCGCCAACACCGAGTCGCAACTCGACCGCATCAGCAAACTCTACGAGCAGGACTCGCTCTCCAAGGCCGACTACGAAGCTTCGCTGCTCGAACATGCCAATGCCAGGGCAGACGTGGTGCGGGGCGAAATTCAGGTCGAGAACGCCACCATCGCGCTCGGCGACACGGACGTCATCGCTCCCATCACCGGCACCGTTATCGAGAGGCTGGTCGAGCAGGGGCAGGTGATCTCGTCGCCCATGGGCGACGTCGGCGGCGGCACCCTGCTGCTGCAGATGGCAGATCTTGCGAGAGTGCGCGTGCGCATGCTGGTGGACGAGATCGACATCGGCAAGGTGCAGCCCGGGACGATGGCCAAGGTAAGCGTCGCCGCCTATCCGAACCGACCGTTCGAGGGCGCCGTGCTGAAGATCGAGCCCCAGGCCATGGCGCAGCAGAACGTCACGATGTTCCCCGTGCTGATCGATCTCGACAACAGCGAGGGGCTCCTGAAGCCCGGCATGAACGCCGACGTCGAACTGGTCGTGGCCGACCGTTCGGATGTCCTGACTGTTACCAACGCGGCCTTGCGCACCGAGGGAGACGTCTATGTCGCCGGTGGCGTCGTCGGCTTGAGCGAGGATCGGGTGCGGGAGATGCTCGCCGCATCCACCCTGCCGCCCCGGCCCGAGAGCGAGGGATCGCGGCCGGGAGGTCCGCCCGGGATGTCCGAAGAGGACCAGGCGATGCTCCGCTCGATCATGACCAAGCGCCGCAACGGCGAAGAACTGACCGAGGAGGAGGAGGCCTTCTCGCGCCGCATGATGCAGCAGTTTGCCCGCGGCGGCGGTCGCGGTGGCCCTGGGCGTGGAGGGCCGCGAGGCGGTGGACCCGGTCGAGGCGGCGGATTCGGCGGTCCTGGAGCCGAGCGCCCTCGAAGTTCGTCGGTCGCCTCCCAGTTCGGTGGCGACTACATCGCCTACGTGCTACGCGATGACCAACCCGTGGCGGTACGGATCCGAGCCGGCGTTACCGACCTCGACCGCACCGAGGTCGTGTTGGGACTGCAAGAGGGCGACGAGGTGCTGATACTGCCGAGCGCGTCCCTGATCGAGGCGCAGGCATACTTCCAGCAGCGGATGCGCCGCTGGAACCAGAACCCGCTGATGAGCAGATGACGACGCGATCACTACGTGATCGCCCCGAGAATTCGCTGCGCGAATTCTCCAAGACAACCGCCGGGGCGCGCCAGCGAGGCGGCGCTGACGGCCAGGCGACAAACGGAGGATCCCCATGACGGCGTTCGAGACCATCCGGGTTGCGCTGGAGTCGATCATCCACAACATGCTGCGCTCGACCCTGACGATGCTCGGGATCATCATCGGCGTCGCCGCCGTGATCGCGATCGTCGCCCTGATCACCGGCGCGCAACGTGCGGTGGACGAACAGATCAGCAGTCTCGGCGCAGGCGTGGTGTCCGTGGCACCCGGCCAGTCTTATTTCCGAGGTGTAGCCTCCGCGGACCGGGTGTCGATGACCATCGACGACTACCACGCCCTACGGCGGGACGCGCACTATCTTGCCGAAGTCGTCCCCGAGATGTCTTTGTACCGGCAGATCCAATACGGCAACCAGAACCTCAGGCACCGGATCAACGGCACGACGCCCAACTACCCCGGCGTACACGGCATCGAGGTGGCCCACGGTCGCATGTTCAGCGAGGGCGATCTGGCCGCTCGACGTCGCGTCGCGGTGCTCGGCCAGGAGATTCCGGTGAACCTCGACATCGAACCCGAAAACATCATCGGCCGGATGATCTCCATCGACCGCGTCGCCTTCCAGGTCATCGGCGTGTTCGAAGAGGTCGGCCTTCCCTGGCAGAATCCCGACGACGACGTGTTCATCCCGTTGTCGACCGCCGAATTGCGCGTGTTCGGGAGTGACCGGCTCGACCGGCTGTCCGCCAAGGTCGCCGAGGGCATCCCGCTCGAAACCGGGATGGTCGACATAGAACGGGTAATGCGTCGCGAACACAAAATACGTCCCGGCGCGGCGAACGACTTCATGATCATGAATCCCCAGCAGTTCGTCGAGGCGCAACAGCAGTCCATGGCGATCTTCGCCTTCCTGCTCGGCGGGGTGGCCAGCGTCAGCCTGGTCGTCGGCGGCATCGGGGTCATGAACATCATGCTGGTCTCGGTGACCGAGCGGATCCGGGAGATCGGCGTGCGCAAGGCGCTCGGCGGCACGCGTTTCAACATCCTCACGCAGTTCCTCACCGAGGCCTTGACCATCGGCACCCTGGGCGGACTCATCGGCATCGGTCTCGGCTGGGGAGTCGCGTGGGCCATGGCCCAACTCGCCGGGTTCAACACCGTGGTCTCCGTCGAAGCCGTGCTGCTCGCATTCGGCGTGAGCGGCGGCATCGGCCTCGTGTTCGGAGTCTGGCCCGCACGGCGCGCCGCACAACTCGATCCGATCGAGGCGCTACGGCACGACTAAACCCGACACGGGACGTCCATCCTGAAGGACGGTGCGTGACGCGATGGATATCGAGCAACTCGTACCGCAACTGCGCACCACCGACCTCGATCGCGCGATCCACTTCTTTACGAAGAAGCTCGGCTTCGCGCTCGCATTCAAATACCAAGGCTTCTACGCGGGCGTCAGCACCGGCACGCGCATGATCCACCTCAAGCGGGTGGACGATCCGGACCCGGGCATCGACTTCGTGCGACACGGGCAGCACCTGCACGTCTACATTTCGGTGCGCGACATCCATGCCGCTTTCCGCCAAGTCCAAGAAGCCGGCGTCACGGTCGTGGAAGGAATCTCCGAGCGTCCCTGGGGCACGACCGAGTTCGTGATCGAGGATCCGGACGGGCACACCATCTACTTCGGGAGCGACGGCCAGGATCCGAGGTCTCAGTCTTCCGTGCGGTAGCGCAGGCGGACGGTGTAGACGTCGTCGCCGGTGAGGACGCCGCCGCGCCCGAAGAGACGGCCGTGCTGCCAGTTGGAGAGACCGAGTTCGGGCTTGTCGAGGGCGAACTGGCCGTCGACCCAGCGGGTGTGGGCGTCACCGACGAAAGGCGCGTCCAACGTATTGAAGAACTGCTCGTGTTCCTCCGGGTCGTTCGACAGGAGCGAGCCGACGAGTCGGGGGCTCAAGTCGTTGAAAAGCGCAACGGCCTCGTCGATTGAGTCCACCGCCACGAGGCTCACCTCCGGCGTCTCCTCCCACTCCCACTCGATGCCGAGATCACTCCGGGCGATGGTCTCCGCCTGCGTTTCGAACACCGGTCCTTCTGCCCGCACGACCTCCGCGGAGGTCGAGAACAGCGCCGACGGCACCAAGTCTTCGCTGCCTTCGGCGACGTGCAGCTTGAACGAACCGCTTCGCGCTTCGCCCGCCCGGCGAATCGCGTCCAGCGCCCCGGCGGCACGTTGAGCGACGTTCGATCCCCGGACAAGGCAACAGGTGTTCAGGGTGTTGCAGACCTTGCGGTCCAATGATCGGACGACGGCTTCGCCGACCTCGTTGGCGTCGACCTTGTCGGACACCACGATCCAGGCGCCACCGGTACCGTGCAGGCTGACCGGCGTGCCCGCGCTGCGGGCGAGGGATCCGAGGGCAGCGACGGCCGGCCCCGAGCCTCGGGCAACGGCAAGAGCCAGGCGCTGATCGAGGAACAACGCCCAGCCGGCGGCATGGGCGGTGCTGTCCACTAACGATACGCAACCCCCGGGCAATCCCGCCTTGACCAGCGCCGGTTCGATGGCGAGCTCCATGATCGCACGCGCGGTGGCCAGTGCATCGCTGCCGATGCGGAACACGACGGCGTTGCCTCCTCGCAGAACGCCGCAGGCATCGGCGAGCACGTTGGGGCGCCCCTCGAACACGAAGGCGACCACGCCAAGTGCCGCACCCACCAGCTCCACCTGGAAGCCGTCGTGCGGCACCGTGTCCATCACCGCACCCCGGCGGCTAGGTGCCGTCGCCCAACCGCGCAGGCCTTCCACCATCTTGGCGCGCATCTCTTCGGACACCTGCAGTCGGGTCGCGGAACGACCGCGCTGCCGGGCGCTGGCGACGTCCCCGGCGTTCACTTCGGCGACACGCGACCAGACCGCGTCGTCCGAGAGTGCCGCGGCCGCGTGACCGTAGAAATCGACGATCGCGTCGTCGGCCACCGTCGCCAGCGTAGCGAAAGCGTCCACCGCCGCGTCGACCGCGTGCCGCGCCTTGTCGAGTTCCACCGCCGGGATGTGCAACAAGCCGGCAAGCCCGTTCGCCACCAACCGATCTCCCGGCCTGTAGGCTTTGGCCAGGTCGTCATCGACGGTGAACTCGCGCCCATCCGAGGACAGGATCGCGGTGCCTGGTTTCAAGTCGTCCATAACGGCGTGAGTCTACGGAACCCGGCGGTCGATGGAGAGCGTCACGGCTTCGGCATCCAGACCGGTGGTGACGGCCGCGCTCTCCAGGTCGCCGCTCTGGGCCGATGGCGTACCGCCGAGACTGACACGCGCCAAGACCTGCAGACCTTCGAAGTCGGTCACACCTCGGCCCGGCATCATGGCGTCGGCATCGGTCAATTCAATCCGTGCCGGAAGAACGCCGACCGTCAACCGGCGTACCGCGACGGGAGGCCTAGGCTGGAAGGGATCTCGCGCGATCACGAACACCGGAACGTCGGCATCGACCTCGAACGCCGTGTCAAGGGCAACCCGGACCACGATGCCGCCCCGTTCGACCGCAACCGCCTCCTCGGAGGTGGACGGCGCGGTGCCCTGGGGCAGCCTCTGGCGGACGACCGCCAAGGTCTCGGCGAGCAGTGTTCGCCGCTCAGACGGCGCCGACTGTCGAACCGCGCGTGCCAGTATGGGCTCCGCCTCGGCGAAGTCGCGACGCCGGATGGCGTCCATGGCGAGCAGTTCAAGCATGGAGGGATGGTCGGGACGTTCGGCCAGCACGCGATCAACGATCGCCCGGGTCTCGGCAGTCATGGTTCGCCCGTCTGCGGCGTACTGCGCGTGGGCCCAGAGAAGGTCCACCTCGAGGTTGGAACCCGTTAGTTCGTGGAGCTCGGCAAAGACGCTCGATGCGCCCCGGTAGTCGGATAACTGCATCCTTACGTGGGCGAGGAGGAAGCGTGCGTTCACGTCGTGGGTGGCGCGTTGGACGCGCGCGCTGAGGACGTTCTCCAGCCGCTCCAGTTCCGCCGCGTCGTCGCCGCGTATGATCTCGGCCGCGCGACCGAGCAACGGCGCGTTCGGCTCACCCCAGACGGCGTACAGGCCCAGCGACAACACCACCGCGCACGCACCGCCGATCCAAAGTGCCAACGCCGGAGGCCGTGTCCGGGAAGGCTGCTCGGGCAGCTCGGCCCGAGTCGACTCGTCGAGGTGATTGAGCGCGAGTTCCTCCTCGAGAATCGCCGCTTCCTCCTCCCCGATCCCTTGGACGGCGGCCTCCCGCTTCAGCTCCCGACGCCTGTCCGCGAACACGGCTTTCAGACTCTCGGCATCGGCGCGACCTGATCGACGGGCAACCGCCACGACGGCGAGGATCGCAAGGACGCCAACCGCGCCCGCGGCGAGAAAGATCTCCATCACGACGCCTCGATCAGCCGTCTCGCCCGCTCGCGCTCGGCGTCCGACGGTGCGGATACCGTTCGGCGCCGCGCCACGCGGACGACGACATATACCGCCACCAGGGCGAGCAGCACTGGCGAGAACCACAAGAACCAGGTGGAAGGCTTGAACGGCGGGTCGTAGAGCACGAAGTCCCCGTAGCGTGTCTGCAGGTGGTCACGGATCGCCTCGTCCGCAGCACCCTCCTCCATCAGTCGCCGGACGGTGCGGCGCAGATCCACGGCGATGGGCGCACCGGAGCTGGCGATGGACTCGTTCAGACACTTGGGGCAACGGAACTCCGTGATCAGGCGTTGGTAGCGCGCCGCCGTCTCGGCATCCGGAAAGTCGAAGCCGTCGATGGCCGATGCGCCGAGGCATCCCACCACGAGCACAAGAACAGAAGACCTGAGAACCCCATTCATCGCTCGTCACCGAGCACCGCCTCGACCTTCTGCCAGCCTGCGAGCCCGGCGAGAGTGGGGGCAATCTCATCCCGCCAGACCACGGGGTTCACGTCACCCACCCGCTTGTAGCGGATCACGCCGCCGGCATCGACGAGGAACGTTTCCGGCGCTCCGTAGACGCCTAGATCGACGCCTAGGTCGCCCGCGTCATCCACCACGTTGAAGTCGTAGGGATCGCCGTGTTGCCGAAGCCACTCGACGGCGAGTTGCGGATCGTCCTTGTAGTTGATGCCGATGATGGACAGCCCGGTCTCGGCACCGATACGCATCAGCTCCCCGTGTTCGGCAAGGCACGTTGGGCACCAGGTTGCCCAAACGTTCACCAAGCGGACTTCGCCAAGCAGACCTTCGCGCCCGGCTCGTTCGCCGGCCGCGCCCAGCACGGGCAGGTCGAAGGCCGGGAACGGCTTGCCGATCAGCGCCGACGGCAGGAGATTCGGATCCCGCAGCGTAAACCCGAGGAATAGCACCACCGCCAGCACGCCGAACACGCCCACCGGTAGATAGAGCTTGATACGGGTCATGCGGTCGCCGCTTGGGGCTGGCGGCGGTCGCCCCGGTGCGAAGGCGCGGACACCGCATCGCGATCTGCGAGCCGCCGGTAGCGCCGGTCGGTGATGGCCAGTACACCGCCGAGCGCCATCAGCAGGGCGCCGAGCCAGACCCAGCGCACGAACGGCTTGTCGTTGATGCGTACGCCCCACGACCCGTCCGGCAGTCGCTCACCAGGTGTGATGTACAAATCGCCCAACAGTCCCGGCGCAATTCCTGCCTCGGTCATGACCTGGTTGCGGGCGGGATACAGACGCTTCTCCGGGTGGAGCGTCGCTCCCGTGTCCGTCACGAACTTCAGCCGCTCCGCCGTGTAGTTCGGGCCCTGGACCTGCTCCACGCCGTTGAATACGTAGACCACGTCGTTCAGTTCCACCGACTCTCCGACGTTCACCCGGACGTCCAGTTCGTGCGAGAACGCGGTGGTAACGCCCACACCCACCAACGCCACGGCGAAACCCACGTGTGCGAACACCATGCCCAGGTAGCTGCGGGTGAGCGCACGCCGTCTCCGGGCCACGTCCGCTGCATGGGTCATGGCAATCCACAATCCCAGACCCACCGCCAGCATCGCCCCGATGTCCACCGCGCCGCCGATCATGAGCGGCAGGAGCACGCCGAGCGCTCCCGCGGCACCGAACATGATGCCCGTGTTGCGGAACAGCGTCATGGGCGTACGCCGCCAGCGGGCAACGGGCGCTAGGCAGAGGAACGCCGCAAGCACGAGCGTCAGCGGCACGAACATGCGGTTGTAGTACGGCGGGCCGTAGGACGTCTTCTCGCCGCCGGTGGCGGCCTCGTAGGCCAGCGGGTAGAGGGTGTAGAGCAGCACCACGGCCAGCGCCAGCACCAGTACGACGTTGTTGACCAGGAGAAGGAGTTCCCGCGACAGGCCCCAGTACTGCGTGCGGGCACGGATCACCGGTGCCCTCAAGGCGTAAAGCGTCAGCGCGCCGCCGATGGCGAGCACCAGCAGCCAGAAAATGAACAACCCGCGCTCGGGATCGACGGCGAAGGCGTGCACCGAGGTCAGCACGCCCGAGCGGACGATGAACGCGCCGAGCAGGGACAACGAGAACGCGGCAATGGCGAGAAACACGGTCCAGCTCTTGAACGCGCCCCGCTTCTCGGTGACGGCGAGGGAGTGGACCAATGCTGTACCGGCGAGCCAGGGCATGAACGACGCGTTCTCGACGGGATCCCAGAACCACCACCCGCCCCAGCCCAGTTCGTAGTAGGCCCACCAGCTTCCCAAGGCGATGCCGACCGTGAGGAACGCCCAGGCGACGTTGGCCCAAGGCCGCGTCCAGCGCGCCCAGGCGGCGTCCAGCCGACCTGCGAGCAGCGCCGCGACGGCGAACGCGAACGCCACCGCGAAACCCACGTAGCCCAGGTAGAGCATGGGGGGATGGACAATCTGCCCGAAGTCCTGGAGCAGCGGATTGAGGTCGGCACCCTCGACGGGTCCGCCGACCAGGCGTTCGAACGGACTGCTGACGCTCAGCAGGAAAAGCAGGAAGCCGGCATTCAGCAGGCCCAGCGTGCCCAGCACCCGGCCGTGGATCTCGCCGGGCAGACGGCGGCCCAGCACGGCCACCGCCCAGGTCCAGACCGCGAGCATCAGCGTCCACAGCAGGAAAGAGCCCTCATGTCCGCCCCAGGCGGCACTCAGCTTGTAGTACCAAGGCAATGCCGTGTTCGAGTTCTCGACGACGTAGAGGACGGAGAAGTCGCTCGTGAGAAAGGCGTTGAGGAGTGCGGCGAAACCCAGCGCCACGAGGACGAGCTGGGCCGAGGCGAGAGACGTGACGGTACCGCGCCACGCGGCGTTGGTGGCGCTGAGATAGCCGACCGCCGCGAGGCCGAACGCCGTCGCCAGGCCGAGGACGGTGGCGAAATGCCCGAGTTCAACGATCACGGTCGGGACCGGCGGTTGCGTTCACCGGTCGACTATATCGTAGGGGCGACCCTAACGCCCCCGCAGGGGGCGCGGTCGCCCTGTCCGATATTCAATAGCCGCGGGGGCAACCGCGCCACCCGTGGGTGGCGCTAGGGTCGCCCGTACGGTTGCTAGCCCGCGTGGCGGAGCACCCGGCCGGCCCGCGCACCGGTGTGCTCGCCGTCCACCAGCGTGACCTGGCCGTTGACGATCGTCGTCTTGTAGCCCATGGACTTCTGGATGTAGCGCGGCGCGCCACCCGGGAAGTCGTGCACGAGCACCGGCTGCCGCTCGGCGACCTTGTCGGGGTCGAAGACGTTGACGTCCGCCTTGAGACCCGGCTTGAGGGCACCGCGGTCGTTGAGTCCGAGAACCCGGGCCGGACCCGAGGTCATGCGCCGAATGCCTTCGCCCAGGCTGTAGATCCCGGCTTCCCGGATCCAGTACGACAGAGTGAAGGTCGACCAGCCGGCGTCCATGATCTGCGAGACGTGTGCGCCCGCATCGCCCAGGCTCGGGAAGATGTGCTCGCTCTTGAACAGATCGCCCAGCTCCTTGAGGCTCTGGTTGAACATGCGCAGGTTGAACAGCGCCCGTCCGTCGGTCTCGTCGGAAAGACGCAGGAAGGTCTCCACCCAGTGCTCGTCGTTGGCCTTGGCCAGCGCTTCCAGGTTGTCCTCCGGCGGCGCCGTGTAGTCGGGAGACTCGCCGTCGCCCAGGTAGAACACGTTGGTCATGGGGAAGCGGCGCTGCATGGCCAGGCCCTCGTCGACGAGCTTCTCACGCGTCAGTGGATCCCGGATCGCCGCCAGGCGCTGTTCGAGGTTCTGCTCGCGCAGCTTGCCCCACGTCTCGCCCTGGACCGGCAGGTTCGACTGCAGTCCGAACATGAAGCCTGAACCGCGCACCTGGGTGATCGCCGTCAGGTCGCCGTACTGGGAAAGCTGCTCCAGTCCGGCCGCGCTCTTGGCGCCCATGCCCTCCTGCGGCCCGGTGCCGTAGCTGAACAGGATGCGTCCCTTGGTGGTCTCCGCCATGGCCCGCAGAACTTCGAAGTTCGCGCCGACCGCCTGCATCAGGCCGTTGCGGGGCCCGACCGCCTTGGCGATCTCAACCAGTTCGCCCACATCCGCGAAGGTGCCGGGGATCGAACGGCCGTCCGGCAGCTTGTGCGGCGGGTAGCGGTTGGTGGAGAAGCCGACGGCGCCGCGGTCGATGGAGTGGGCGACGACGTCGGCCATCTGCTTGCGTTCCTCGTCGGAGGCCTGCTCCTCCACGGCGCGTTCGCCCATGACGTAGAAGCGCACCGCGCAGTGGCCGACCATGCCGGCGACGTTGATGGCGGGTTGCAGCCGGTCGATGGCGTCGAGATATCCGCCGTAGTCCTCCCAGTCCCAGGGCAGGCCGGTGAGAATCGCGTTCTTCGGAATGTCCTCGACAGTCTCCATCATGCCGGCGAGAAGCTCGACATCGTCGGGCTTGCAGGGAGCGAAGGTCACGCCGCAGTTGCCGAGCAGCGCGGTGGTCACGCCGTGCCAGCTCACCGGCGTGAGCGACGGATCCCAACCGATCTGGGCGTCAAGATGGGTATGCAGGTCGACGAACCCCGGGGTCACCGCCAGACCCTTGGCGTCGATCTCCTGCTTGCCCTTGCCGTCGACCTTGCCGACGGCGGTGATCAAACCGTCGTCGATCGCCAAGTCGCCGGGGACCGGCTCCGAGCCGGTGCCGTCGACGAGTTCGCCGCCACGGATCACGATGTCATGTGCCATTGGGTTCTCCGGAGTCTTTTCCTCTAAAAGCCGCCCCCTCGACGGCTCTTTCCAGGATCGCAGTCGAATCCTTGACCCGCCTTTTTAGTCGATGCGGATGCTGTCAGTCAAATTGCACGCATCGCCACTCGCCCGTGTCGGTCGCCGCAGAGCGAGGGGCGACGCACTAACTGCCTGACCGTATGCGCCGCAATGCTTCCTCCAACTCGGCGATTCGGCCCTCGGCGTCTTCAAGCATGCGGACGGTTTCAACGTGATCGGGGATCACCCTTCCGCTGCGCGGATCCCGGCATCTCAATTCGCCTGCCTCCACTAGCAGATCCAACGCCAACACTCGGCTACGAAATCCCCCTTCGGGAAGTTCATCCATCGCGCGGTACTCCGCCCCGGCAAGCTCGAACCCGCCCAGGCGCGAACGGAGCGGATCGAATAGCCAGAACTCGGCAACGCCCAATGCCGCGTAAAGGGGCGGCTTGACCCGGACGTCCTTGCGCCAAGTGCTTCTCGATACGACCTCCACGACAAGGTCGGGCAACTTGCCCTCTTTCCACGTCTTGTAGGAGGCCCGGTACTCGTTGCCAACGCCAAGGACGACCATCAGATCCGGTGCCAGCGTGGCCCTGGGGTTGCCCTCCTCGAACAGCAGCATCAGGTCGTGTGCGATCAGGTCGGCGGGTCGGTCACGAAACGCCGCCCGGAGCGAGTTGAACGTGTACGCCGACGTCTCGGCGTGCTTGGTGCTCTCGGGCACGTTGCTGTCCGGTCCGGGATAGCCTTCGTCGTCATACTCGACAGGCGGCACCGGTCGATAGAGCGCTTCCGCATGGACGACGGACAGCGGCAGATCCCCGGCTTCCGCTGACACGGGCTCGACGCCGCCTGGGACGGCTGCTTCGGCACTCGGCGATCTCGGTTGCATCATTGGAAAGTACCACGATCCGGGTCTCGGACGATTCGACCCCGAGATTCTCCGCCGGGAGCCGTCCGGCCCGTTACGGACATCGACCCGACGCCTTGTGCGACTTCGCCCTTTAACCGGCCCTATTGGTCCGTGCACGTGTGCCAGTCAAATTGAAGGCCATCGCGTTTGGACCCGCGCCGGTCAGCCTAGATCGAGCGCGAAGCGTACCGCCGTGGCAACGCTCTGCATTTTCTCTTCCGAGAGCCGCGAAATGGTCGCACCTAGGCGTCCGCGCGGCACCGTTTGCAGATGGTCGCAATTGACCGCGCATTCGCGTGGGAGCCCGTCGTCCCGGCTCAGAACGACTTCGCTCGGAATCTCGCGGATGCGCGTGGTGACCGGCGCCACCGTCAGCTCCCCCAAACTCGGAATGATCGAGTCCCGGGTCAGGATGACGACGGGGCGGCGTTTGTCCGGCTCGGAGAACTGGTACCAGCGGACCTCACCGCGAACCATCAGTCAACACTCCACGCCTCGTCGCCCCACGCGTGGTCGGACTCTGGAACATCGAACTCGCCGGGTCGTGCCGGATTCCGCCTGTAGCCCGCGATCTGCCGCTCTTCGAGATCCCTCTCGTCGAGACGCCTGAGAGCTTGCCGCAGGGCCTTCCGCGCGAACGCCGAGCGCGTGGTGCCGAGGAGCTTTACGCGTTCATCGATACGTTCGACAAGCTCGCTTTCCATCGTCATCTGTATGGTCTTCATCCATAGACTTTACCACTATGAGCTTCGCTATACCTATAGCTAATGTGGACACTATTCTCGTCCTTGCGGTATTGCGAAGGGGACATCCACCCTGTGCGGGCGACAAGCGACATTCGCCCTGCGGGCCATCGAGCGGTGAGTGTCCCCACAATTCCGGGGGTGGGTGTCCCAAAATCAGCTAAGGGTGGATGTCCCTTTGCTTCACGTCGAACTCGCCGGGTCGTGCCGGATCCCGCCGGTAGCCCGCAATCTGCCGCTCTTCGAGTCGCTCTTGTTGCGAAAGGGGCGAAAGGGACATCCCCCGGTGCGGTCGACAACCGACACTCGTCCTGTGGCCATCCAGCGGTGAGTTTCCCCAGAATTGCGGGGGTGGGTGTCCCAAAATCGCCTAAGGGTGGATGTCCCTTTGCTTCAGCGCTTTGCGGGCGACAAGCAACATTCGCCCTGCGGGCAATCGAGCGGTGAGTGTCCCCAGAATTCCGGAGGTGGGTGTCCCAAAATCAGCTTAGGGTGGATGTCCCTTGCTTCAAAGCTCTTGCTTCAAAGCTAGCCGAGCAACTCCATCGCACGGCCCAGGGTGTCCAGTCGAGACCGCAGGTCGCGTCCGGCCGGGGCCAGCCGCAGGGTCGGGGGGGCGGGGGGCCCGCCCGCCCCCACCCCCCGCCCGCCCGCGCCGCCCAGCCCCCCCCCCCCACCGCGCCAAGAAAACAACGAAGGACACAAGCAC
>VXPO01000174.1:70830-83623 GCA_009839505.1 Gammaproteobacteria bacterium | reverse complement strand
TTACGTTGGTCGGCTGCGCCAGTTTTTTATAAGCGACCGGCCTTGGGTGTCCTGTCGAGACCGGTGGGCGGGTCGGGCGGGGGCCAGCCGCTGGGGCGTGACGCCGGCGTCACGGAACGCTACGAGCCGGGAACGGACTTCCGACTCGTTCCCCAAGAGGTTCGCCTGCAGGACCATCTCGGTAGGAATGACCGCGGCGGCCAGCTCGCGCTTGCCCGCAACCCACAACGCCTGGGATTCGCGGGCGACGGCGTCCCAGCCGCCGCGTTTGAACGCATCGTTGTAGAAGTTCGTGCGCGCCGAGCCCATTGCGCCCAGCGTGAACGCAAGGCCCGCCTTCATGGGTTCGGCCAGTGCCTCGGCATCGCCGAAGGCCACCGTGCCACCCACCTGGATGTCGATGTCGGCGAGGCTGCGACCCGCCGATTCCGCACCGGCGCGGATTGGGTCCAGATGGGCGTCGGCGTGTTTCGGTGTGAAAGATGTGCCGAGCCAGCCGTCGGCGGCTTCGCCGGTGTACTTCAGCGCGTTGGGCCCCAGAGTCGCGAGGTAGATGGGAATCCGGTCGTTGCCGGGTTGGGCGAGGCGCAGCGCCTTGCCTTCGCCGCCGGGCAGTGGCAGTTGGTGGTGCTGGCCTTGGTAGGCGATGCGCTCACCGGCGAAGGCGAGCTTGACGATGTCGACGGTCTCGCGCATGCGGGTCAACGGTGCCTTGAACGGTCGCCCCTGCAAGCCCTCGACCACCTGCGGGCCGCTTGCGCCGAGGCCGAGGATGAACCGGTCGCCCGAGATCGACGCCATGGTGAGCGCCGTCATCGCCGTCATGCTGGGCGTGCGCGCGCTGATCTGCATGATGCCGGTACCGAGGCGAATTCGTTCGGTGCGGGCCGCCAGGTAGGCCAGCGGCGCGATGGCGTCCTGGCCCCACGCCTCGGCGGACCACACCGTGTCGACGCCGAGCTTCTCTGCCTCGACGACGAACTCGACGTTCTCCTGGAAGTCGTCCCGGCGACCCCCCGAAGCGGCGCCGCCGATGCCAATGCTGACCTTCACAGTAGCCTCCTCTTAAACGTCTATGGCCCGGCCGCGATCAGGTGGGCGCCGTCGAGCCCGGCGAGGGGGTCCGCGATCAGATGGATCGGAACCTCCTTCAGGTAGTCCGCCGCCCACGCCGCGTCCTCGAAGCGGCGCCGGAACAAATGTCCTCGGAGTAGCTCGGCGACCACCAGCGGAATCGAACCGCCCACGTAGACGCCTCCCGTCGACAGCGACGTCACCGCCAGACCGCCGGCCGCCGTCGCGAGCAGGCCGGCCCAAGTCTCCACCGTGGTGTGGCAGACCGGGTCCGCCAGGTCCAGTCCCCGGCTTGTGATCTCCTCCGCGCTCAGCGACTCGGGTTTCGCTCCCCAAACCGCGCAGACGGCACGGTAAAGGGCTTCCACGCCGCGACCGGAAAGGTAGTGTTCCCACGCCACGATCCCGCCGTGATCCTCGACTTCGGACTCCGTGAACGCCACCAACTCCCGTTCGAAAGCCCCCACGGGAGACACGCGTGCGTGACCGCCCTCGGAAGGCAGGCACTTGCCGTCGGCCACGATGACCATGCCCAAGCCGGTGCCGGCGGCGAGGACGCACTTGACGCCTGAGCGGGGCTTGCCACTGAGCAACTCGAAACGGTCGTCCGGGAGTCCGCCGACCGCGCTACCCAGCGCGACCATGTCGTTGACCAGGGCGATGGAGGTCGCGCCGGTCGCCGCCTCGATGCCCCGACGCGAGAACGCCAGGTCGACATTGGTCAGCTTGGCCTCGTCACCGAACACCGGTCCGGCGACGGCCAGGCAGCAGGCATCGACCGCATCGGGGCCCAGTTCGGCCACCGCCGCGGCCAGCAATGCCTGACCGTCCTCGAAAGCGTCGGCGTCGAGCTCCGCGACGCCGATCCGTCCGCCTTGGGCATAACAGCCGAAGCGGGCGTTCGTTCCACCGATGTCGCCGGCCAGTATCACGGGGATGGCGGCTAGTACGCGCTCCCGGGTTGGCTCGCGGGTTTGGTCAGTTCCGTGAGCTCCCGATCCGTGGTGATGGCCATCCGGCCGACCTTGTGCACCATCAGTTCCTCGAACTCGCCGCGCTCGTGCTCGTCGAGCTGGTCCGCCACGGGACTCGCGAGGAATTCCTTGTAGGCACCGCTGGTGTCGAAGAACGGCATCACGTAGCTCGGAATCATGGCCTGCAGGATTGCCGCGCGGCGAACGTCCGTACGGTTCACGCCCGCCCGGTGCCAGGTACGCGAGTCGTAGAGGATGATGCTGCCGGCAGGCGCTTCGACGATGTCGGCGTCGGGACCGTTGTAGGGCAGCCCATGCTCCTTGCGGTAGCCGCGCTGGGCGTAGGTGTTGCCGGTTCCCCAGTCTTCGGGCGGACCCGAGTTCAGCGCATGGGAACCCAGCTTGAATGCGGTCGCCCCGCCGCCCTTGGTGAACTCGGAGACGCATACGTTGCGCTGCACGCCGAGCACGATGTCGCCCGGGAGCGCGGGTATGCGACCGCCGCCGTTGGCCCGTCCGCCGATACCCCACAGGTAGGGAAAGTCGGAGTGCCAGCCCTGCACGTCCCGCTCTCCATCGTCCTTGCCCAGGATGGCGAAACTCGGGGTGTGGCCCAAACGGATGTTGTTCGTGCCCATGTACTCGCGGAGCAGCCACAGCGAGACCGGTTCGACCGCCTGCCGGGCGAGGGCTGACGTCTGGCACAGGGGTTGACGGCTGCGGTCGTACTCCCCGTTCGCGTAGGGACCCGTGCAGGACACCCGGTGCAGCTCGTCGACGACCTCGGGCGCGAGGATGCCCGTGAGGCACACCCAGCCGTTGTCCCGGAACGCGCGGAGGTATTCCGACGGGAGTTTCTCGGGACCGTGACCCGGGGTGAACCACGCGCCCTCGTCGGCGGGGGAGCCGTCGGCACCGACGAACGCATCCCCCAACCGCAGCCGGCAGAACCCGTTCCCACCGGGCTCGGCTGTCAGGTCTGCCCCGCTGACCACATGTCGAAAGCCACCTTCGACTTCGTCCCAAACCGCCTTGTCGTCGGCGTGGTCGAGAACGGCAACACTGTCGCCGTCGGTGATGCCGAGGAAGCCGCCGGCCGGCGAGCGGATCAGGACATGGCGATGCGTCGGCGGCTCGAATCGGGTGACGGTCTCCGCAAAAGGTTCTCGGTGGGCCATGACGTCCGAGGTCGGGCAAGTGAAGCGCCGGATTGTAGCAGCCGCACGGAGGCGGCCGACCCGTATGACATACTCAACCGAGGGGGAGAGAAGATGATCGAAATGCTCGCCTACGCGATCGCCGCCGGCTTGACGGCGGTGTGCTGCGTTGTCCACTACGCGGCCATGCGCTGGCTGTACCAATCGCCGGGTCTTGGGCGTCTACCCGTCGGTGTCTTGTTGTTCGTCGGCGCCATGCTCCTGGTGCACGTGTTCGAAATCTGGCTCTTCGGCCTCGCCTACTACCTGATGTCAGGGACGGTCTTCGGTTCGGTGTCGGCCGCGGGCTTCCTCGATTGCATCTACTACTCCGCCTCCGCCTACACCACGCTCGGCCTCGGCGACATTTTCCCAACCGGTCCGATCCGGGCGGTCACGGGCACCGAGGGTCTCGTCGGCCTGGTCCTCATCGCCTGGACGGCGTCGTTCACGTTCCTGCACATGCAGCGCTTTTGGGATCGGGACAACGATCGGTGAAAGCGGGGATCGGGATGCTGCTCGCGGCGACGGCGCTTCTGCTGTCCTCAGCGGCCAACGCTGCCGAGCTGCGCATCGGCAACGGCGGCGAACCGCTCACCCTCGATCCGCACCGCTACAACCTGAATCTCGAGGAGAAGATCCTCGCCGACCTGTTCGAGGGCCTCACCGCCCACGATGCCGAGGGTCGTATCGTGCCGGGCGTCGCCGAGGGATGGACCACATCGGCCGACGGTCTCACCTGGACCTTTCAACTTCGCAGGGACGCCCGCTGGTCCGACGGCGAACCGGTTACGGCGGCCGACTTCGTGTTCTCTTTCCGTCGCCTGCTGGATCCCGCCACGGCTGCGAGCCTCGCCTACTTTCTATATGCCATCGAGGGCGCGGCGGACGTCAACGCGGGCAGGACGTCGCCGGACACGCTGGCCGTGCGCGCGTTGGGTACGCACTTCCTGGAGATCCGCCTGGCCGAGCCCTTTCCGTTCTTCGCCGAACGGCTCATCTATCCCACCGGCTACCCGGTACCCAGGCACATCGTCGAGGAACTGGGTGACGACTGGGTCAAACCGGGAAACATGGTCACAAACGGTGCCTTCGTGCTCGCCGACTGGCAGCCCCAGGGTTTCGTGCGGGTAGTCGCGAACCCGCACTACCGGGACGCCACGAACGTCGGCCTGGAAGCGCTGACCTACTACCCCACCGCCGATCCCAACGCGGCGTACAACCGCTACCGGAGCGGCGAACTGGACATCATCGGCGACTTCCCGCCGGGCGAGGTCGCCTGGCTTCGACGCGAGATGCCGGAACACCTCCACATCTCGCCCCTGCTGTCGATCATGTACCTGGTGTTCAACGTCTCGGAACCACCTTTCGACGATGTTCGGGTGCGCCGGGCGCTGTCGCTCGCCATCGACCGGGAACTCATCACCGGGCGCGTACTGGAAAGCGGAGAGGTTCCGAGCACATCGTTCGTGCCGCCCATGGTCGAGAACTACGCGAGCGCCGTCCGTGACCGGTCCGTGGACGCCGACGCCGCCCGCCGACTGCTCGCCGAGGCCGGCTACCACGACGACAATCCGCTGCGTGTCACCCTGCGCTACATCGCGGGCGCCGACAGCAAGAAGGTGCAGGTCGCCATCGCCGCCATGTGGAAGGCCATCGGCGTGGAGACCGCACTGCACCACGCGGAACTGAACGCCCACTTCGCCGAGCTTCGCCAAGGCAACTTCCAAGTGGCCCAGGCAGGCTGGTTCGGCGAGAACAACCCGGAGCACTACTTGGAACTCCTGATGTCGAGCACCGGCGATGTCAACTACGGACGCTTCGCGGATACCGAGGTCGACGCCTTGATGACCGAAGCGAAGCGCACGGCGGATCTCGATCAGCGTCTGGCGCTGCTGCGCCGCGCCGAAGCCGCCGCGTTGGCACTCGACCCGGTGGTCCCGCTCTACGCGGTCACGATCCGCAGCCTGGTCGATCCGCGGATCACCGGCTGGCGAACCAACGCCCGCAACACCCACCCGGCCCGCTACCTCGACATTCGACGGTGAGCCGCTACCTGCTAGGACGCCTGGCCTTCGCATTGGTCACGCTCTTGGCGGTCGTCACCGTGACTTTCTTCCTGGTGCGCCTGGCTCCGGGAGGCCCCTTCGACGGGGAGCGCCGACTACCCCCGGAGGTCGAAGCCAACCTGCGCGCCGCCTACGACCTCGACAAACCCGTGGTCGTCCAGTACGGACGCTACCTCGCTCGCCTCGTCCGCGGCGACCTCGGGCCGTCGTTCCGGCAGAAGGACTTCTCCGTGAACGACTTGATCGCCATGGGACTGCCGATCAGTGTCGGCGTCGGGTTGACGGCGCTGACCCTTGCCCTGCTGCTGGGAGTCACCGGCGGAACGTTCGCCGCCCTCAGCCGGGACGGACCCCGCGACCGAATGCTGGTCCTCGGAGCAACTCTCGGTCTCGCCCTGCCACCCATCGTCGTCGCTCCCGTGCTGGTGCTTGTGTTCGCCGTGACCCTGGGTTGGTTCCCGGCCGGCGGCTACGCCACGGCCAAACACTTCGTGCTGCCGGCGGCGACGCTCGCCCTTCCCTACGCGGCGGCCTTCATGCGGCTTACCCGAGGCAGCGTCGCCGAGGTGATGCAACGCCCCCACGTCGTGACCGCACGTGCCAAGGGCTTGAGTCCGTTCCGGCTCGTCGCCCGTCACGTCCTGCCGAGCGCTCTGTTGCCCGTCGTGTCGTTCCTCGGACCGGCAGCCGCCGCCCTGCTTGCCGGATCGATGGTCATCGAAGAGGTGTTCTCGCTTCCGGGCCTCGGCCGGTACTTCGTCCAAGGCGCTCTGAACCGCGACTACACGCTGGTGACCGGCGCCGTGATCGTCTACGCAGCCCTGGTGCTCACGTTCAACCTGCTGGTCGATCTCGGCTATGCCAGGCTCGATCCGAGGATTCGCCATGCGTGAGGTGCTCTTCGGGTCGCCACTCGCCTGGGCGTGCAGTGTCGTCTTGGCCATCGTTGCACTGGCTGCCATGGCCGGACCCTGGCTGTCGCCGTGGGCGTTCGACGCGGTCGACTGGGATGCCATCGACGCCGCTCCGAGCACCGCGCATTGGTTCGGCACCGACGGCGTCGGCCGCGACCTCCTCGCCCGCACCCTGACCGGTGCGCGGGTATCCATCGTCATCGCCATTTCGGCGACGCTGGTGAGTTGCCTCATCGGCATTCCCTGGGGCGCCGCTGCGGGTTACATCGGCGGTCCCACCGACATGACGATGATGCGCATCGTCGACGGACTCTACGCGCTGCCGTTCATCCTCCTGGTGATCCTCCTGGTGGTGCTTTTCGGGCGCAACGTCGTGCTGCTCTTCGTAGCTCTCGGCGCGGTGTCCTGGCTCGACCTCGCGCGCATCGTCCGGGGTCAGACACTCGCCGCGAAGAACGAAGCCTACGTGGAGGCCGCCCGCGCCATGGGAGTCGGTACGCCGGGCATACTCGTGCGACACATCGTGCCGAACGTCGCCGGACCGGCCCTGGTCTACGCGACGTTGACCGTTCCCGGCGTGATCATCGCCGAGAGCTTTCTGAGTTTCCTAGGTCTCGGCGTGCAGGAACCCCAGACAAGCTGGGGCGTACTGATCGCCGACGGCGCGCGGGAGATGCGTTCGTCCCCATGGCAGCTGATCTTCCCGGCATCGATGCTCGCCCTGACGCTGTTCGCGCTGAACGTGCTCGGCGATCGGATGCGGGACGCCCTGGACGTTCCCGATCGAGCCAGGTCCAAGACCCTCAAAACCCAGGCGGGGCGTTGAAGCCGCCGACCTCCTGCGCCAGCAGACGCGTGAAGTCGATCGTCACGTGGTCGTGGTAGGCGGCACCCACGGCCTGCAGGCCAATGGGGAGACCTTCGCTCGACAGACCCGCCGGAAAGACCGTGCTCGGCAGGTAGGGGGCGGTCACCAGGCCCGCCCAGAACAATTGCTGGAAGTAGGGCTGCTGTTCACCGTTGACGACGACCATGCGCGTGTTGAACGGCGAGTGGTCGTGGGGAAAAGCGGTGACAGCCATCTGTGGGCAGATGAGGATGTCCCAGTCCTCGAAGAACTCGCGCCAGGCATGCCGCAGCGCCTCCCTTCGACCGTTGGCACCCAGCCAACCGGCATGGCTCAGCACCATGGCCCGGGACATGACGGCGCGGTCGCTGCGATCCTCCGGGTCCGTGGCGGCGGCATGGCGCTGGTTCTTCTCGTAGGTCTCCCGGTCCACGCCTGCTGCCATCACCGAGTGCAGCAGTTCGAGGTAGGTCTCGTAGCCTCGGCGCGCGTCGATGGCGGGCCGAGCCGTGTCCGAGACCTTGGCACCGAGCTCAACAAGCGTCGCACCGATCGACGTCGCGCGGGCGGCAATCTCCCGGTCCACGGGTGCGTTGTCGTCGTCGGCCCAGACCGCCACGCGGTAGTCGCCGAGACGCGTCTTTTTCGGGCGCGGCAGGTCGAGGCGCCAGGCGGCCCGGTCGAGACCGGTCGGACCCGCAACGACGTCGAGCGACAAGGCGAGATCCTCCGCACAACGCGCCATGGGCCCGCAGACCACCAGGTCCGTCGCCGGACCGGGTGACAGCATCGTCGAATGTCCAGTCTGGGGGACGATGCCGAACGTCGGCTTGTGCCCGTAGACCCCGCAGAAGTGCGCCGGATTGCGGATCGAGCCGCCGATGTCGGATCCAGCCTCCAACGGCGCAAGCCCGGCAGCCAGCGCTGCGGAAGAACCGCCGGAGGAGCCGCCTGGGATCCGCTGGAGATCCCAGGGATTGTTGGTCGTCCCGTACACCTCGTTGTAGGTCTGGAAGTCGGCGCCGCCAAACGCCATGTTCGTCTTGCCGAGCAGGACGGCTCCGGCAGCCTTGTAGCGGGCGACACAGTCCGAGTCCCAATCCGGCGTATTGTCGGCGAGTGCCGGATAACCGAAGGTCGTGGGCAGACCCGCGACGTGGTAGCCCTCCTTCACGGTCATTGGAACGCCGTGCAACGGGCCCGCCGGCGCGGAACAACGATCTGCTTCGCCCGCGGCATCGCGAGCGCGGTCGAAGTCCCGAACCACGACAGCATTGACCGCGCCGTCGAACCGCTCGATGCGTTCGATGAAGTAGTCGGTCGCCTCCCGCGAACTCACTTCCCGGCGGCGGATTCGGTCGGCGATTTCGGATGCCGACCGAAACGCGAAGTCTTGCACGGCAATCTCCCCAGGTGAAGCGACCGTTCATCTTACCCCGCGTCCCGGGGAGACGAGTCTCACCCGCAGGTCTTGGCCGAAATGTAGTCGTAGCTGTGTACAAAGGTCATGCCGTCGACCACGATCCGGTCCGCTTGGGGCAGCAGCTCATCGCGGTTTCCCGACTCGTCTCTCGGCACACGGCGATTGCCGTCGTAGCGCCGAAATAGCAGGGTCCGTCCGTCATCCGCGATGTATGCCAGAACGACCACGTCCAGGTCGGTGGCTGCCTGCTCCATCTCGACCACCCGTGTACAGGTGAAGGCGCGTTCGCCCACGTGTACCCGGAATACGCCGTCCGTGAACATCGCCGGGCACCGTGGATCGCGTCCGAATTGGCCCTCGGCACTCGCCGCCGACCATCCGCCGGGTTCGACGTGGCGAGGGCATGTGCCCCAGTCCAACTCGAAACCTTCGTCCAAGAAGCTGTCGAGCTTTCGCGTACCCTCACTGGTCAGCCGCTCGACCCCGAGCCACTCGACTTCCGTGTCGTTCAACCGGCCCCATACCCGCGTATGGCGATCGGCCGGCGTCGGGATCAGCAATCCGTCGACCGGGTAGCGCTGCTCCTGCACCTCGATCTCGACGCACTCGCGGTCGTGCAGCACCGCGCCACGAACCGCGCGCATCGCGGTGGACTCCGTCAACCGCCACTCGGAACCGCCATCGGTCGGCTGGTACTCCGCCCAACGGACTTCGTCGTGGAGTTGGGGAACAACAAACCACCAGGTGAGTTCCTGCAGGTCCACGGGAGAAGCCTTGTCTCGGAGTTTCTCGACCTTGATGTTCGGCCGTATGTCGGGAAACGTGCCTAACGGCGTGCTTTCCTCGCTCATGTCTGTCTTCCTTCCGCTGACACCCAGTTCGCCGCGAAGCCAATCGCGGCCATGCGACAGTCGTCGTTTGACGGTTCCCGGCGCGCAGCGGTGCCGCGCGGCGATCTCGGCGATGCTCAAGCCGTCGACATAGAACGACCTCAGCGCCTGTCGCTCCCTCTCGGGCACCGCCTCGATCGCCTCCACAACATCCGCGGCCAGCCGACGTTGCCGGTCATCCACCACACCCATGCGGTTGACCATGAACGCCAGGGCCTCGTCGTCCACGGTGTGCTCCCGACGTTGCGCCGAGCGCAGGTAGTCGGCGCAACGGTTGCGCGCCACCTGGTAGAGCCATGCGCGCACGTTCCTCGGCTTGGACGACCCGGGCCCGAGCCCTCGCCAGATGTGCACGAAGGTTTCCTGGAGCAGATCCTCGACCGCGTGCACATCGCCTGTCGCGCCCAGTCGGCGGCCGATCAGCGCCGCCAGGGACCGTTCGTAGCGGCGCAGCAACACGACAAGCGCGGGCTGATCGCCACGACGAATCCGTTCGGCCAGGAGTTCGTCGGCAGGGTTTTCCGTCAATTCGATCATTGCACTTCACTAGGCGTAGTCACCGGCGAAAAGGTTCGCAACGGCTTGTTGCCCGGTTTCCGTCCCCGCATAGTAGGCGTTCGCCAACAGAGCGTCGGACCCGTCGAACCATGGCCCAGACCACCGCTAGCAACGTCCCGATCCATCCCCTCGATCCACCATCGGCCGCGGAAGTCGAGCGCGCAACGGCGCTGATCAAGGAAACGATGGGCAAGTCCTGGGGCGAGCGAGCCGGGTTCTGCTCGGTTGCGCTGGTCGAACCCGCGAAAGCCGCGCTGAAGTCCTTCGCGGCGGGGGAAAGCCCAGGGCGCCAGTTGCGTTTCCTCGGCTACGACTATCCCGTCGACGATCCCGACGGTGGTTTCGATGCCACCGTCGATCTCACCAGCGGGGAGGTGGCGATGTCGCGCATCGCCAAGGGCCAGGCGCCCATCGGCGGTGCCGACGTGTTCAACGCCATCCGCATCGCCAAGCAGGATTCCGGATGGCAGGCCGCCATGCGCCGACGCGGCATCGAGGATTTCGAGCATGTCCAGATCGACCCGTGGCCGGCGAGCGGCTATCCGCATCCCAGCATTCCACGAGGACACCGCGCGCACCGCTGCATCAGCTTTGTACGCGAGGACAAGACCGACAACGGCTACGCCCGGCCGGTGCAGGGTCTGATCGCCCATGTCGATCTCACGGCCGGACGGGTCGCCCACCTCGAAGACCACGGCGACGTGCCGCTGCCGCCCGAGTCGGGCCGCTACGACGCAGCCAGTCAGCCGCGTCTGCGCGAAGGCCCCAAGCCGCTGTCCATCACCCAGCCCGAGGGAATCTCGTTCACCGTGGACGGCAATGCCGTCGCTTGGCAGAACTGGGAGTTCCGCGTCAGTCTGCATCCGATCAACGGTCTCGTGCTGCACCAACTGGGCTACCGCGATGCCGGCGAACTACGTCCGATTCTCCACCGCGCCGCCCTATCGGAGATGATCGTGCCTTACGGCGACACCGACCCCATGCATCGTTGGAAGCATGTCCTAGACGCCGGCGAGGCGAGCATCGGCAACTGCGCGAACTCCCTGATGCTCGGTTGCGATTGCCTTGGTGAGATCCGCTATCTCGATCACGTCGCGGTCAAGCCCGACGGCACGGCACGCCTGGTGAAAAACGCCATCTGCATCCACGAGGAGGATCGCGGGATTCTCTGGAAGCACCACGACGGCCACTCCCAGACCACCGAGGTCCGGCGCTCGCGACGGCTCGTCGTGAGTTCCTTCCACACCGTCGGCAATTACGAATACGGCTTCTACTGGCATCTTTACTTGGACGGGTCCATCGAGATGGAGGTAAAGCTCACCGGCATCGTCGGTGTGTCCGCGGTGTTGGACGGGGAAGAACGCGCCGAGTTCGCACCCCTGGTCGCGCCCAACCTCGCATCCCCGGTGCATCAGCACCTGTTCTGCTTCCGCCTGGACTTCGACCTCGACGGCGAGACCAACAGCGTCTACGAAGCCGAGACCGAGGCGGTGCCCGCGGGCGAGTCCAACCCGGACGGCACGGCTTTCCGCATCCGCTCACGTTTGCTCGCCAGCGAGAAGCAGGCGATGCGCAACGTGGACGCGGCACGGTCCCGGTGCTGGAAGGTGGTGAATCCGGAGCGCAGGAACCGCCTTGGCAACCCCGTGGGCTATCGTCTCCTGCCCGGTGCCACACCCGCACTACTGGCCGAAGCGAGTTCAAAGGTCGCCGCGCGCGCTGCGTTCGCGCGCCACAACTTGTGGGTAACGCCCTACCGCCCCGACGAAATCTGTGCGGCTGGCGACCATCCCAACCTGAACCCCGGCGGTGACGGCCTGCCGGCGTGGACCACCGGGGACCGCTCGGTCGAGGCCACCGACATCGTGCTCTGGCACACGGTGGGCTCGACCCACCTGCCGCGCCCGGAGGACTGGCCCGTGATGCCGGTGGAAACCTGTGGCTTCCTGCTGCAGCCGGTGGGCTTCTTCGACCGCAATCCAGCGCTCGACCTGCCGCCGCACTGACCGTCGAACGTCAAGGCAAACCCCACCTTTCGAGGGAAAGGGGACATCCACCTTTCGAGGGAAAGGGGACATCCACCTTTCGAGCGCAGTCGGTGACATCGGGAATGGTGTCGAATGGAGTGGCAGAGCGGGTGTCCTCTTTCGGCCGTAGGGTGGATGTCCCTTTTTCGTCCAAGGGTGGATGTCCCTTTTCCGCCCGGTCCGACGGGGCGATAGGCCGGTGGGGGTTGGGGCCGGACGCCGAGCCCGCGAGGCGTCTTGGCGGCGCTAGCGGCGCGATAGGGTCCCCCCTACGGTGCGGGTTGTGTTAGGTTTTTCGATGGGCGAACAGGGAACGTCAACCACCTATGCAGCATCGGCGGAAGACCCATGGCCGTGCGCCAGGCAGACGCAAGGAGAGCGGCAGCGCCTCCCTATACTCGTTCATCGCGGGCGTCGCCGTCGGCGGCGCGACTGTTCTTCTGGTCGTCTACCTTGCGGGGCGCGACCCGGAGCCGGTCGAGACCGTCGCCGAGCCAGCCTCGACTGAGCGTGCGCAACCGGAAATCGACATCTCGTTTTTCCGTGTTCTTCCCGGACAGGAGGTCAAGACCGGCGCCGAGAGCGACGAATCAGCCGGTCCAGCGCCAACGGCCGACGCTGGGCCCCAGGAGTACATCGTTCAGGCCGCTTCGTTTGGGCGACGCGCGGATGCCGACATGCTGCGTGCGCAACTCATGCTCGACGGCATGGAGGTAGCCATCGCCACCAGTCCGCAGGCTGGTGGCGGCCTCCGCCACCGGGTGCTGGTCGGCCCGTTCGACGACCAGGCCGATGCCCAGGAGACGCGCAGCGCGCTGCGC
>VXPO01000174.1:0-70820 GCA_009839505.1 Gammaproteobacteria bacterium | reverse complement strand
GCGCCGGGGCGGGGGTGGCCCGGACGCTCGACCGGTCCGATGCCCTGCCCCCGGGCCGCGCGCGGCGCGAACGGGGAATCCAGGCAACGATCCTGGCGCGCCCGTTGCCGCGGCACCCCGGACAACCGTCGCCGTTGTCGCAGTAAGGAACGGTCCTACAGTTTGACGCCGACCGCCACGGCGTAGCTCGAGTCGGTTTTCTTTCTGCCCTGCGCGGGCTCGGACTCGTGCTGAATGTCCATGCGCAGCGCGGCCAGCCACCGACTGTTCAGGTGAAAGCGCAGTCCGGTGTCCGAGTCCCAAACGGCTCCACGGTCTGCGTCGAGAATGCGCAGCAACTGGTTGTTGTGGAACAGCTCCAGACGATCCGCCACCAGCCAGCGCCGGTACTGCAAGCCCCATCGGAAGGCCGGGTTGTTGTCCGACGTCACACGCGCGCCGTCGGGCCCCGCCACGTCCACCTCCTCGAATACCTGGCTTATCCCCGCGTCGGTCCTGAGCGCGCCCCGTGCCGAATCCCAGAACGTGTGCCCCACGCCAGCGCCGGCGGTCGTGCGCTGCTCGACGTTCTTGATCGGATCGCGGAAGTACTCGAAGTTGGCCAAGGCGTACCAGGCGTCGCCGTGTTTCCACCTGAGGTCGTAGTCCACGTCCACCTGATCCTTGGTGGCGACCAACCCGTCCCCGGACTGCGGCGACGCCTGCGCCTTGTTCACCGACACTCCGATGACGTTGTCGAAGCGCGCGCCCGTGCGTTTGATGCCGGCGACGAAGTTGGCGTCCCGGGTCTGTGTGTTGCCGGTCGCCACGACGATTCCCAAGTCGGCCCGGGCTTCCCAGAGCGCATCGGACGCTTCTTCCGTTTCAACATCCTCGGGAGACTCTGCGCCGCCCGGGACGTTCCCGGTATCCGCCTCGATGCGGGCAACTAGCGTGTGCGGCGCGCTCACCACCCCGATTCCGGGTACGTCGATGGCGACGAACCCGTCCTGCGCGTCCACGACCACACCCGTCAGACGGTCGCCGTTGGCGAAGTGGACGACATCGGCGCTCGCGGCCAGCGCCCAAACCAAGGTGGTCAACATTCCGAAACGTGCAATACGAACAACCATCGAAGTCCTCGTTCCCTGTGGATTTTCGCTAACGACTCTAGGACCTCTGATCAAGCCCGTCCATGGGTTTGATCAGGAGCAAAACAAAAGCGCGGTTTTGTTTCGCTCACAAACTCGATGGCTTGCGCCATCGAATTTGGCGGCACAGCCCTGTGCCGCGCTAGGGAAGCTCTTAATCAGAGCTTCCCTAGTGTCGTGTCGCGCAAGTTTCTAGCGCGGCAGAGCTCGACCTGTGCGCCGAGGTGTTGAATTTCACCCTGCCACTCCCCACTATCGTTTTCCCGCCGTCAGGATGTAGGGATCTTGGACCAGTTCGAGGGCACGACGATCGTTTCCGTCCGCCAGGGTGCCGACGTCGTACTCGGTGGCGACGGACAGGTCTCCATCGGCAACACCGTGATGAAGAGCAACGCCGTCAAGGTCCGGCGTCTGCACGACGATACGGTGCTGGCCGGGTTCGCCGGTGGCACGGCGGACGCATTCACCCTGTTCGAACGCTTCGAAGGAGCGCTGGACAAGTATCACGGCAATCTCGTCCGCGCGGCGGTTGAACTCGCCAAGGACTGGCGTTCCGACCGTGTGCTGCGTCGACTCGAAGCGTTGCTTGCCGTGGCCGACCGGAATTCGTCGCTGATCGTGACGGGCAACGGTGATGTCATCGAGCCGGAAGGCGGCTTGATCGCCATCGGCTCGGGCGGCCCGTTCGCCCAGGCCGCCGCCCGCGCGCTCATGAACGAGACGGAGCTGTCGGCCCGGGACATCGTCGAGAAGAGCCTCGCCATCGCCGCCGAAATCTGCATCTACACCAACCACCACGTGACCATCGAGACGCTATGACCCTGATGACGCCGCGCGAGATCGTCCACGAACTCGACAAACACATCATTGGCCAGGACGACGCCAAACGTGCCGTGGCGATCGCCATGCGCAACCGCTGGCGGCGCATGCAGCTCGACGATGAACTGCGCGACGAGGTAACTCCCAAGAACATCCTCATGATCGGCCCCACCGGCGTCGGCAAGACCGAGATCGCGCGACGCCTGGCCAAGCTCGCCAACGCACCGTTCATCAAGGTCGAGGCGACCAAGTTCACCGAGGTCGGCTACGTCGGTCGCGACGTCGAGTCCATCGTTCGCGACCTGACCGACGTCGCCGTCAAGATGCTGCGCGAGCAGGCTCTCGACCGGGTCCAGCCCCGCGCCGAGGATGCCGCCGAGGATCGCATCCTCGATGTCCTGCTGCCGACGCCCCGCAGCGTGCCGAGCGATCAACACGAACCCGATGGCGGCGAGCACACGAACAACGCACGGCAGATGCTCCGCAAGCGCTTGCGCGACGGCGAACTCGATGAACGCGAGGTGACCATCGAGGTCGACGGCTCGCCCATCGGCGTGGAGATCATGGCGCCGCCGGGAATGGAGGAGTTCACCGGCCATCTGCAGAGCATGTTTTCGAACATGCCCACGGGCAAGAAACGCACCATGCGCCTCAAGGTGCGCGATGCCATGCGCCGAATCGAGGAGGAAGAGGCGCTCAAGCTGGTCAACGAGGACGAACTCAAGGCACATGCCATCGACGCGGTGGAGCAGACCGGCATCGTCTTTCTGGACGAGATCGACAAGGTCGCCAAGCGCGGCGAAGGGGTGGGCGCCGACGTCTCCCGGGAAGGCGTGCAGCGCGATCTGCTGCCGCTGATCGAAGGCTGCACCGTAAACACCAAGTACGGCATGGTGCGCACCGACCACGTCCTGTTCATCGCCTCCGGCGCGTTCCACTTCGCCAAGCCTTCCGATCTCATCCCGGAGCTGCAGGGCCGATTGCCGATCCGGGTGGAGCTGGCGGCGCTGACACCCGCCGACTTCCGGCGCATCCTGTCGGAGCCCGACGCGTCGCTCACTGAACAATACAAGGCCCTGTTGGCCACCGAGGGGGTGAGCGTCGAGTTCGACGATGCCGCTCTCGACCGCATCGCCGAGATCTCCTGCGAAGTGAACGACCACACCGAGAACATCGGCGCCCGGCGCCTGCACACGGTCATGGAACGCCTGCTCGACGAGGTCTCGTTCGAGGCGAGCGATGCCCAGAACGCCACCGTCATCGACGCCGCGTACGTGGACGAGCACCTGGCGGACATCGCGCGCAACCAAGACCTTTCGCGCTACATCCTGTAAGCGCTGTAAGCGGCGCAAACAATCGGCACGTAGGCATGCAACCCACCGGAATCACCTACCACAAGACCGCCAAGACCCTGGAACTCACCTATCCGGGAGGGAATGCCAAGACCATCCCGGCCGAACTGCTGCGCGTCTATTCCCCGTCCGCGGAAGTCCGCGGCCACAGCGAAGCCGAGCGCGTGCTGCAGACGGGCAAGAAGCACGTCGCCATCCGTGAGTTGGAGGCGGTCGGCAACTACGCCATCCGCATCGTGTTCGACGACGGCCACGACACGGGAATCTACTCGTGGAACTTCCTGCGCGAACTCGCCGACAACCAGGCGAATTACTGGAAGCGCTACCTGGACGAACTGCGCGAGAAGAACGCCTCGCGCCTGCCGGTGATCCCGGTTGGGCAGTGGACGCCCCGAACGGACTAAGGCGCACGGCGCCGCCCCGACCGCTAGAATCGGGACGTGGACAAGACCGTTGACTTTGGTGCCGAGCGCACAACGCCGGAGGACAAGACCCGGCGGGTCGGCGGCGTGTTCGACGCCGTCGTCACCCGCTACGACGTGATGAACGACATCATGTCCCTCGGCACGCACCGGCTGTTCAAGCGTGCCGCCGTCGAAATGGCACATCTTCGCCCCGGACACCGGGTGCTCGACCTGGCCGGCGGAACCGGCGACATCGCCGCGCTGGCGGCCCGGCGAATCGGCACCGATGGATGCGTCGTGCTGGCGGATATGAACCGGGCGATGCTCGACCACGGTCGCGACCGGCTCCTCGACGATGGGATCGCGAACGTCGCCCTGGTGCAGGCTCAAGCCGAGGCCCTGCCGTTTCCAGATGCTGCGTTCGAGACGGTCCTCGTTGCGTTCGGGGTACGGAACTTCACCGACAAGGAAGCCGGACTCGCCGAAATGCGCCGCGTGCTGCGCGAGGACGGCACGGTCGTCGTGCTGGAATTCGCGCGGGTAGCCAATCCGATTCTCTCCCGCACCTACGACGCGTTCCGTTCGACCTGGCCCGCGATCGGCGCCGCCGTGGTCGGTACCGCGGCACCGTACCGCTATCTCGTCGAGTCCATCGACCGGCATCCCGACCAGGGGGCATTCCGGCTGATGATGGAAGATGCCGGCTTCCGCGATGTGGAAGTCCACAACCTGGCCGCCGGGGCAGCGGCAATCCACCGGGGCATCCGATGAACACCACGGAGTACCTCGCCGAGATCGGCAGGTTGGCGCTTTCGACCGCCATCGCCGCAAGCCCCAGGGCTCGCCAGTGCAGCCAACGGCTGGCCGGACGGTCCATCGCCATCGACACGCTCGACATGCGCTTCGTGCTGAACTTCGAGCCAGGTGCCGTCGTCGTGAGCGCGGGCGATCCGGATGCCGATCCACAGGCCGACGTCACCGTGCGGGGCTCGCCCGCTGCTCTCGCCGAGGCCCTAGCACGAGGTTCTGCACCCGATGCCACGGGCTCGACCGCGGTGTTCGGGGATATCGCCGTGTTCGACGACTTTCGGGACTCATTCCGCCCCCACCTAGACCTCGGCCGCGCCGGATTCCTGGCCGAGGATCTAGGCGACGCCCTGCGCCTCGGCGCCAAGGCCGCCGAGTCCGCCATCGAGGGCCTCATGAACGCCGTGCAGAGAGGCGGAGGCAGGCGCCCATGACCCGCATCGGGCGCATCGCGAGAATCCTGATCACGGTGTTGCGCCACCGTCTGGACTGCAACCTCGGTCGCTTCGCGGGCCATCACTGGTGGTACCGGCTGTCCCCCCTGCGTCTGCTTCCAGCGCCCACGAAGCCCGATGCCGTGCGCCTGCGCGAGGCCGTGGAGAGTCTCGGCCCGATCTTCATCAAGTTCGGCCAGATTCTGTCGACGCGCCGCGACCTCCTGCCGCCGGACTATGCCGACGAACTCGCGAAGCTGCAGGATCAGGTGCCGCCATTTCCGGGCGCCGAGGCCATTGCCCGCATCGAGGCGAGCCTCGGCGGTGCCATCGGCGAGCTGTTTGCCAGCTTCGATCCCGAACCCATCGCCTCGGCGTCCCTGGCGCAGGTCCACGCCGCCACCATGGCGGACGGCGACGAGGTGGCGGTCAAGGTGATCCGTCCTGGCATCGAGCGCGTGATACGCAAGGATCTGGTGTTGATCCACACCATGGCGGCGTTGTTGGAGCGGCTGTCCCGGGAAGCCCGGAGGCTCCACCTGAAGGCCATCGTGGGCGACTACGAACGTACGATCTTCGACGAACTGAACCTGCTCAAGGAGGCTGCCAACACGGCTACGCTGCGGCGCAACTTCACCGGCTCCGAACTGCTCTACGCGCCCAAGGTGTATTGGGAGAGGTGTGCCGAGCCGGTACTCGTGCTGGAGCGCGTGCGGGCCACGCCGATCTCGGACATCGCCGCCCTGGAACGGGCCGGCACGGACATGAAGAAGCTCGCCGAACGGGGCGTCGAGACCTTCTTCACACAGCTCTTCAAGCACAACTTCTTCCATGCGGACATGCACCCCGGAAACATCTTCATCGACATCAGCAACCCGGACGAGCCGAGCTACATCGCCATCGACTGCGCGATCATGGGCACCCTGACCGAGGAAGATCAGACGTATCTCGCGCGCAACGTCCTCGCGTTCTTCAACAGGGACTACGGCCGCATCGCCCGTCTGCACATCGAGTCCGGCTGGATCCCGGAAGACACCGACGCCAAGGAGTTCGAGGACGTCGTCCGGCAGCTCTGCGAACCCCTGTTCCAGCGCCCGCTCAAGGACATATCCTTCGGTCACTTCCTGATCGCGCTGTTCCAAACCGCCCGGCGGTTCAGCATGGAGGTGCAGCCGCAACTGGTGCTGCTGCAGAAGACCTTGCTCAATATCGAGGGTCTCGGTCGCCAGCTCTATCCCGACCTCGACCTGTGGCACACCGCCAAGCCCTTCATGGAAGCGTGGATGCGGGAGCGTTTCGGGCCGACGGCGTTGTTGCGGAACCTTGTTGAACACGCACCGACCATCGCCCGCGAGTTGCCCCGCCTGCTGCCGCAGTTGCCCGAGATCGTGGCCAACGCCGCCAACACGCTCGGCGATCTCGACCGGTTGGCCAACACCCAGCGCCAGGCGATGGACCGGCTCACCCGGGCCATCGACGCCCAGCATCGGCGCACGCGCTGGCGACGGGCCGCAGGCGGCGGCCTGATCCTCGCAAGCATCGCCCTTCTATGGCGGCCACTAGTGGACGCCATGACGACCGGCGATTCGGTGTCCGTCACCATGGGCGTCGCCGCCGCGCTCACGGGTTCGGTGCTGGTTTTGAAGTAGCCGTCGTCGGTACGAAGGCGGAGCCGTCAGGTGCGCCGGACCTGGCCGATCGCGCGCAGGTGTTGGCGCTTGGCGCGGCGTTCTTCGCCGGCCTGGCGCAGGGTTTCCAGATCGTCCTCACGAATCTTGAAGTAACCGTCGCGCCAGGACTCGTCGCTGCTCCAACGGTAGGGCATGGTCACCGCGGTTGCGGCTTCGGTCGCAGTCTCGAAGAGATCGACCGCAGCGGAGGCGATCGCGGTCTGCATGTCCCTGTCGAAGGGCCTGCCGCAGGGATTGCCTAAGGGAAAGTCGGTGAACGCGAATCGGGCCACGCCGCAATGCGTGACGATGTCCCGGGCCGCACCGAGGATGACTGTCGGCATGCCGTTGGCTTCGAGGTGCCGGGCCACCAGACTCACGGTCTGGTGACAGACCGGTCACAGCGGCACGAGCAGTGCGATGTCCGCTCCATCCTCCCGGCAGCGTCTCAGGATCTCCGGTGCGTCCTCGTCCCTGGTGCGGCGCTGACTGTACTCCGTGGGCACGCAATGGAAGCGTTCCGCCAGGGCTCCCACCTGTCCCCGCCGAACCAGCATGCGCAGTGCCTCGATCGGGAAGTACGACTCGCGATCCTCGAGGTGGGTCGCCGTCCGATCCCAGGCGAGATCTTCGCCGTAAAGCCGTTCCGGCGGTTCGGACGTGGAAGCCGACGCCACGTGGCGCGGCTCGCTCTCGTCCCGGTCGTGCAGGGCCATGGTCGTGATCAGCGCGAGGGTGGACTCCGCCAGGGGTTTCGCCAACGGCGCGAACGGCACGTCGTCGAAATGCGCCCAAGCGTACGGCTTCTCGAAGCCCTGGGCTTCGTAGTAGCGCCGTGTGCGCTCCATGTAGCCGATGGGATGCCGTTCCATGGAACAAATCCGTCCTTTGTTGCCTGGCGGTCAGCGGCGCGCCGGGGCGACCGCGAAGCGGTCGCGTCTCGCATGGCTGCGGATGATAGCCGACCTGCAACCCGCAAGCGCTCGTTTGGGTACAATGCTGCGTTTCCGTGAACCACCGAGAGATTCCGAGAGGTAAGCCATGCCGTCCTTGTCCGCGGGTAAACGACTGAAGAGCGCCGTCTGCGCGACGGAAATCATGGTGATCGCCGCGCCGGACGGCGAAGTGCAGTTGCTCTGCGGCGGCGCTCCCATGGTGGAGGACGGCGAGGTTAACGGCGGCGACGTGGACCCCGGCCACGCGGCCGGCACGGCCATCGGCAAACGCTATGTCAACGCCGACGGATCGCTCGAAGTGCTCTGCGTCAAGGCGGGCGATGGCTCGCTGGCCCAGGGCGATGCTGCCCTGACCGTCAAGGACGCCAAGAAACTGCCGAAGACCGACTAGCCCGCAGATCTCCCGCTTCCTCTGCGGAACCTCACCGTGAACACCATGATGCTGCTTGAGATGGCGACCTCCGGGTTCGGCCATCGCGTGGCATTCACGGACCCCGCCGACGGCACCTCCATCACCTACCAGGAACTCTACGATGCCGCCGGTGCCGCCGCTCACCACATCCGCGAGTCCGGCGCCTCCCGGGTCGCCATGTTGGACGTCAGCAACCTTGCCGTGCCCGTCGCCCTGTTCGCGAGCGGCTGGGCCAACGTTCCCTACGTACCCATCAACTATCGCCTCACCACGGACGAGATCGACGCTCTTCTGGCACGGGTTCAACCCGCGTACCTGATCACCGAAGACGACCGCCTGGCCAACTTCCAGGGACGCGACGGAGTCGAAGCGGTGGCGCGGAGTTCCTTCCTCGAGCTGGCCCGCGACGGCGGGGCCGAGGGCGAGCAGCGTTCCATGGATCCCGACGATGTCGGCGTGCTGCTCTTCACCAGCGGCACGACGGGGGTACCCAAGGCCGCCCTACTGCGCCACAAGCACCTGGTCTCGTACATCGTCAGTTCGGTGGAGTTCATGTCCGCCGACGAGGACGAGGCCGCGCTGGTGTGCGTGCCGCCGTACCATATCGCCGGTATCGCCGCGGCCCTGAGCTCCGTGTACGCGGGGCGCCGCGTTGTGCAACTCGCCAACTTCAGCGCCGACGCGTGGATCGAGACCGCCCGCCACGAACACATCACCACGGCCTTCGTGGTTCCCACCATGCTGTCGCGCATCGTCGACGCCCTGGAAGGCGAGAAGACCGCCCACATGGATCACCTGCAGTCCCTGTCCTACGGCGGCGGCAAGATGCCGTTGGCGGTGATCGAGAAGGCCATGGCGCTGTTCCCGGACACCGACTTCACCAACGCCTACGGACTCACGGAGACCAGTTCCACAATCACCGTGCTCGGTCCCGACGAACACCGCACCGCGGCGGCGAGCGAAGACCCCGGGGCCCGCCGGCGCCTGGTCTCGGTCGGCATTCCGCTTCCCGGAATCGAGCTCGAGATCCGCGACGAGGACGGCAAGACCCTCGGCCCGGGAGAACGGGGCGAAATCCACGTCCGCGGCGAGCAGGTGTCCGGCGAATACGAGGACCGCGGCAGCCTCGTGGACGCCGAGGGCTGGTTCCCCACCCGCGACGCGGGCTTCCAGGACGAGGACGGCTACCTGTTTCTCGACGGTCGCGCCGACGACGTGATCGTCCGAGGTGGCGAAAACATGTCGCCGGGGGAGATCGAGGACGTGCTGGTCGCCCACGACGCGGTCGCCGACGCCGCGGTGGTGGGTGTTCCCAGCGAGGAGTGGGGCGAAGCCGTGGCGAGCGCGGTGGTCGCGAAGAGCGACACGCCTGCCAACGAGACCCTGGCCCAGGAACTGAAGGACTGGGTGAAGGAACACATGCGTTCCTCACGCGTACCGGAGGTCATCGAGTTCTGGAGCGAACTTCCCTACAACGAGACAGGCAAGCTACTGCGCCGGGTAGTCAAGGAGAAGCTGACCTCACCCCAAGAGAACGTGCTCGAAACCATGCCGCTGCTGATGACCGGAGACATCGAGCGGTCACGCGCGTTCTACTGCGATCAACTCGGTTTCACCCTCACCAACCGCTACGACCCCGACGGCAAGCTGGCCTGGTGCATGCTCGCCATGGAAGGCGCGCGGATCATGCTCGAACAGGCCGACCCCGTTCGGTTGGCGGGTCTGGCCGAAAACCGGAGCGACATCGCCTTGTACTTCCTGTGCGAGGACGTGGATGTTCTCCACGAGCGTTTCGTGACCAACGGCGTCGACCTGGAACCGCCCTTCGTGGCCTTCTACGGCATGAAGCAACTCGAGGTCCGCGACCCCGACGGCCGGGTCCTGTGCTTCGAGAATCCGGTAGACCCGTAGCGCCCGACGCTTCCCCTTGACGAAGCGTGGATAACCCCGTCAGGCAGTGATGCCACTGGCGGTCACGCCGCCGGCATCTTCGAGAATCCCTGCAAGACGACGACGCCGGCGATTATCAACACCATGCCGACCACGGCCGGCAGGTCGGGGATTTCCTTGTAGTAGACCGCGCCGATCACAGCGACAAGAAAGATCCCCATGCCGGCCCAGATCGCGTAGGTGATGCCGACGGGCAGGCTGCGCAGCACCAGGGTCAACAAGTAGAAGGAGATCGCGTAGCCGACCACGACGATGATGCTCGGCACCGGCTTGGTGAATTGCGCCGACGCCTTCAGCGCAGTGGTGGCAACCACCTCCGATACGATCGCGAAAGCAAGAAAGATGTAGGGCATGGTCGTCCTCTGGACATGAGTGGCAAAAGACCTCGAACGAGGTGAAGGGTTCTACGGGTCCACCGCGTCGATCAAACCCCAGTCGAGGGCGGTGGGTACGTCGATCCGCGCCCCGGTCAACGCCATCAACGCCAACCGGCGCCGACCGATCCGCCGCAGGATGCTGGTGGTGCCGCCGGCGCCGGGGATCAATCCCATACCCACTTCGGGAAGCACGAAGAACGCGTCCGCGCGTGCCACCACCCGTTCTGCGAACGCTGGCAACTCGATGCCGGCGCCGATGCAGGCGCCGTGCAGCCTCGCTTCAACGCGGTCCCGCAGACAATCGATCAACACCCCGGCGTTGCGCGCCATCCGCGAGGTGTGGGCGAGCCCCGCGTCGGTGGCTTCGCCGAACTCGTCGAGGTCACCGCCGGCACTGAAGCACGCGCCGGCGCCGTCCAGGACAACGTGGCGAATCGACGCGTCGGCCATCGCCAGCTCCAGCGCTTCGCACAGACCGTCGCGAAGGCTTGCGGAATAGGCGTTGCGCTTGTGCGGCCGGTTGAGGGTGATGCGCAGGGCGCCGTTGTGACGTTCGAGCAGTACGGCGGGCGTGTCCGGCTCGGGACGCGGCGGCCGGTCCGGCCGGCCCGCGAGCCATGCCTGGAACTCGGACCCATGCTGCAGGGTCGAGTAGGCGAGCGACTCGGCGAAGCCGGAGTCCATGTTTCCGACCCGTTCGTTGTGCCGCAGGAGGCGCACGAGAACCGCGGCGGCCACGGGATTGCTCTCGACCGCGTCCGTGACGCCCGCCGCCTCGTCCGTAGCCACGACAACGTCGATGATCGGGGGAACCTGGTCGTCGGGCGGCGGCGACCCTTCGACCACGCCGACCACAGGGCAGTTCGGTTGGGCGTGGAAAGACGGGGCCGGTTCTCCGTCCAGGCGGACCGCGATCCACGGCGTACCGGCTGCGGTGGACAGGGATTCGTACCCCTGTGTTGAGCCCAGGGTCACGGCGAGTTCCCGGAGCGTTATCGGTTCCATGCCGCCCGCCTTGGATCCTCGAAATCACCATGGATTGTACTCACTCCACAAACCCCACGAGGACCCTCGTGGTAAGCTCGCCGCCGATTTCAGAAAGGGCGGATTCAGTGAGAACACACACTCGACACATCAAGACGTTGGCCGCATGCCTGGCGGCCACCGCGAGTGCCAGTGCGTTCGCCGCCAACCTGGCCGTTACCATCGACAACATCACCGAAGACGAGGGCGTGTTGCGGCTGGCCATCTATGAATCAGCGAACTGGCTGGACGACGATCCTGACAAGGTCGTCAACGGCACGGTCTACGATGTCACTGAACACGAAGGCGACGAGCCCGTGGTGGTGAACCTCGAAATCGAACCCGGCGAGTACGCAGCGGTGGTCTATCACGACCTGAACGAAAACCGCGTGTTCGACAAGAACCTCCTCGGCCTTCCCAAGGAACCCTACGCATTCAGCAAAGGCTACGACAAGTTGCGCCGCCCGGACTTCGAGGACTGCAAGTTCGTCGTGGCCGAAGACGGGGCGGCAATCTCCCTGACCCTGAGCGATTGATGCCAGCCGGCACCGGCGTGTCCGCATCCGCCGACTGCCATCCGGCCTTGTTGATCGTCAACGCCGAAGTCGAAGGCGTCGCCAATCTGGATGTCCGCTGCCGCGACGGTCGGATCGTCGACATCGGTCGCGGTCTCGACGCCGCAGCCCGGGAGTGCGTCTTGGATGCCCGGGGCGGCGCCCTGCTGCCGGGCCTCAACGACCACCATATCCACCTGTTCGCCTTGGCGGCCGCACGACGCTCCGTGAAGTGCGGCCCACCCGAGGTGACGACGTTCGCCGAACTCCAGACGGCATTGGAAGCCGCGCCGGGCGAAGACTGGATTCGCGGGGTCGGCTACCACGAATCGGTCGCCGGCATGCTCGACACCCGATCGCTCGACGCGTTGCGCGGTGATCGTCCGGTCCGCATACAGCACCGCTCGGGGAAGATGTGGTTCGTCAACTCACTTGCGGCCACGCGGCTGGGCATCGAAACGGCAAACGGGCAGTTGTTCAGGCTCGATGGCCTGCTGCGGGAACGGCTCGCCGAAGACGCCGATCTCCTCACGTCGGTCGAGGAGACGTCGCAGTTGCTGGCTGGCTACGGCATTACCGGCATCACCGACGCCACCTACACCAACGACAAGACCACCGAGGCCATCTATCGACAACTCGATCTTCGCCAACGCGTGAACCTGATGGGCGACGAGACGTTGTCCAGCGGCTCCTTGAAGATCATGCTGGACGATGCGTCGTTGCCCGACCTCGATCAGCTGCAGGAACGGATCGCCGAGGCCCACGACCGCAAGCGACCGGTGGCGTTCCACTGCGTGACGCGTACCGAGCTGGTGCTCGCCCTGGCGGCACTGCGCGCCGCCGGCACCCTACTCGGCGATCGCATCGAACACGCCGCCGTCACGGATGCGGCAACGATGGAACTTCTGCAAGAAACCTCGGGAGAAGCCGGTCATGTCACGGTTGTCACGCAACCGAACTTCATTGCCGAGCGCGGCGATCAGTACCTTCGGGATGTTCCCCCGGAAGACCACGACAACCTCTATCGGTGTCGGGGATTCCTCGGCGCCGGTCTACGCCTTGGCGGTGGAACGGACGCACCCTACGGCGATCCCGACCCTTGGCTGGCCATGCGGGCAGCGGTCGAGCGACGAACACCGAACGGACGCGTGGTCGGCACCGACGAGAAGCTGAGCCCGGAAGAGGCGCTGACCTTGTTCCTGGCCCCACTGGACGACCCCGGCGGTGCTCCTCGAAGGGTGGAGATCGGCGCGGCGGCGGACCTTTGCCTCCTCTCCCGACCTTGGAACGGCGCCAGGTCAGCCTTGACAGCGAGCCTCGTCGCCGAGTGCGTCAGAGCCTAGTGTTCGTCGGTGATAGATTGGTGGGGTTGGGGCCGGAGGCCGAGCCCGCGAGGCGTCTTGGCGGCGCTAGGGAAGCTCTGATTAAGAGCTTCCCTAGCGCGGCACAGGGATGTGCCGCCAAATTCGATGGCGCAAGCCATTGAATTTGTGAGCAAAACAAAACCGCGCTTTTGTTTTGCTCCTGATCAAGCCCATGGACGGGCTTGATCAGAGGTTTCCTAATGTCCCGTCACAGGAGTCACCACATGCAGCCGACCGGCCGACCTCCGCTCCTGGCGTACCTCGGTCTGGCGTTGGTTCTCGCAAGTCCATCACACGAACCGGCGTACGCCAGCGACAGCCTCTCCCCATTGACAGCCGAGTCGGCGATCAGCGCCACGACAACCGGTTTCATGCCTTTCACTGCCGGCGTCACCAAGGGCGGCGATGCCTATGTCGACGTCACGGTCGATCTGGGCCAGACGCCGCCGGGACTGAATCCCGGTCTGATGCTCAGGTATCTCGGTCGTGGGGACGTCGATCGTCACACGCGCCACGAAGCAACCGACACCCTGGGGTACGGTTGGTTCCTGGACGGCACCTCGAAGGTCAGTTGGTGCACAAAGGGAGAGCAACACCGCTCACCCGCGTTGAAGCTCGATGGTTCGGACCCTCTGTGCTTAGCGAACCGACTGATGGTGTTGGCCCACGGCGAGCATCTCCAGCCCGGGGCGGAATACCGAACGCTGCTGGAGAGGTTCGAGCGCGTTGTCGTCCGGGGTGGTCCGGGCCTGACCGAAATCTGGTTCGAGTTGATCCGGCCCGACGGCTTCGTCGTGGAGTACGGCCGCACGGTGGACGCTCGCCACCTGGTTCGGAGCCTCGACGAGGGCGGCCCTCGGAGGGGTGGTGCCATCCCCATTGCGTGGTCGTTCAACCGGTTGGTCGACAAGCACGGGGACGAAATGCGCGCCGAGTACTTCGAAGACGCAGAGTCCTCGGCATGGGAATTGAACCGCATCGTCTACGGCCGCGATCAGGGCGAAGTGAGAATGCGTTATGCGCCTCGCGGTGACGTCTCGACGGTGGCCGTAGGCAACTATCGAAGTACGCGTCGGCTTCGCCTGCACCGCATCGAGGTGTATCTCCAAGGCAGGAAGACGCATGAATACCGACTCGAGAGCGACCGTACGCCAGCCGGCCAGGAGCGGCTGAACCGTATCCAGTTGTGCCTGTTCGTCGGCGATGGCGTGGCAAGTTGCCTCACGCCCATCGTCTTGGGCTGGTTCGAACCCCCTGTCGATCTCCCGTCCGTGAAGACGGTCGTCGACCGAGTCACGAGTCCGGCGCAAACCGTCCAATACCACTACGGCATGTTGTCTGCCGGGGGATCGAACGACTTCACTTTCGGCGCCGACGATAGTCCGTTCGGCGCGTTCTCCCCCTCGCCGGACGTGCGCCGGGGTCCGGTCGGCGAGGACGGATTCTCAAAGCCCGTGGTTACGGACTTTGTGCAAACCAGATCCGATGCCCCCCGTGCGCACATCAGCTTCGGCTACCAAGGAGGCTTTTGGCACAGCACCAACAACTGGGGTGCCGTGGGGTTCGCCGCGACCCGCCAAACCGACCAGATATCCAAAACGACGACCTACACCCAGTACCGACTCGACTTCCCCTACTACGGACGACCAAGCGCCGTTTTCGTGTACGACGGTCCGTACGGACCGGACGCCCAGCTTCGGAGACGATCTTTCCACGACTATGACACCAAGGTCATAGCGCACGGGATGGCCCGGGTGCTTCTCCCCTATGCGCTCAGCAACACGGTGTTCCTCGGCTTCGACACCATCGTGCAGGAGACCGTCGAAGAAATGAGCCTGTCCGAGACCGGCATCGAGACAGTCACCCGGCTGTCTGAAATGGGGACCTCGGCTACGCCTGTTCCGAGTGACACGTGGGGCGCGACGCGCATCCGGCTCCTCGATGTGATCCGAAGCCATCGCCAAGAGACACCGGGAAGCGGCCCCTGATCAGACCCCGCGGGGCCTACCACTTCCAGTCCAGCATCAGCCACAGCTTGGTGATGTCGCTGGCGTGTTCGTCGGCCGAGTACTGCGCTGTCTTGAACAGCAGGGACAGGTTGTCGCCGACCGGGTAGGTGATGGCGAAGCCCACCTCGGAGCCGTAGTCCGCGCCGCCTTCGTCGGCCTGAAAGTTGTGGTACACACCCGTCACGGTGGCGCCGCCGACCTTGCCCGCGACGCTGAACCAAGTGTCTCGGACGCCCGCGGCCGGCGTCGCGAGGAAGCGGTCGGTCCAGCCCTGGAACTTGTGCAGGGTGGCGACGGGTGTTCGAAATCCGGCCGCACCGCCGTCGCTGCCGAGGACTTCGAGGGCCCCGGTCAGCGTAAGCGCGCCGACATCCGCCACGCCTTTCACCGCGTAGTAGAGCGCGTCGTAGGACATCGGATTGTCGGCGTAGTCGCTCTGCCGCGCGATCGCTGCGCTGACGGTCAACGTGTCGAACTTGCCCTCGTAGTCGACGCCGTAGGTCGCGTTGGAGTTCGGCGGGCCATTGGCATTGGACAGGTCGAGGAGGTACGCGAAGCCCGCCAGCGTGTGTCCTTCCGAGGGTGCCAGCGACGCGCGCAAGGCGTGCGAGTTGCCGTACCAGTCGCCCGGCTGCACCCCGTCCCCGGGACCGAAGATGCGGTTGATGTTGTGGATGTAGCTGTAGTCCAAGTCGACGTCGCCCGCCTTGCTCTGAATGCGGATGCCGTCGTAGGTCTGTTCGTTCTGGCGATAGGCAACCCCTCCCAAGATGCGTTGGCCGCCGTGGTTGATGCGTTGCCGACCCACGGTGACCGTCGTGGCGCCGGCGGCGTACTTGACGAACGCCTGGTTGAGGTCGAAGCCGTCGGGATCGGCGACGACGGGGTATTCGACGCGTCCGTTCGTGGTTGAGTTGAAGTCCTCGATACCGAGGATCAGCGAATAGTCGGTCTCAATGCCGAACGTGAGGTCGTCGGTCTCGGCCGAATTCCAAGTCAGTCGCGCGCGCGCCGTCGACGCCAACGCGTCCTCGTCGAAGCCGTCCTGCGATACGTGCTCAAGGCGATAGCGGAACCCCAAAGATGTCTTGCCGTCGGCCACGGCTTGAGACAAGTCCAGCGCAGATGCCGTGGTCCCAAACGTCGCCGTCGTCGCCACCAAGGAGACGACCAAAGCCAATCTGGTTGAATGGATAACCCGCCGGCCGTCGATCTCTGCAATCCTTGCCATGGTTCGACCCGCTCCTGTTACGCGGCGCGATGCCTCATTCTACAGCCTGTTGGACTTCGCCGTTGCAGCAGATCCCCCCACGCCCGAACGCCCGCGGGGAATGCGTAAGCATTCTCCAAACGTGCCCGCAGGGCACGCACGCGCCCGCACGCGCCCGCACGTAGTTGGCCGAAACGCCGAGAATGCGCAGCATTCTCGAAACGTGCCCGCAGGGCACGCACGCGCCCCACACGCCCGAACGCCCGCGGAGAATGCGTAGCATTCTCCAAACGTGCCCGCAGGGCACGCACGCGCCGCGCCCGCTGGGCGCGCGCTATCATTTCGCCCCTTGGCGTTCGGAGAACAACAAGGCGTGTCAACGAAACGCGGCGCCCTGGACACCCTACGGGTTCTGGACCTGACCGACGAACGCGCCATCTACGGGGCCAAGATGCTCGCCGACCTTGGCGCCGAAGTGATCCGGCCGGAGCCGCCCGAGGGCGATCCCCTACGCGAGCGCGGACCCAGCTTTGCCGGCAACCGGGAAGGAACCGGCGATTCTCTGTGGTACGCATTCTTCGCCTCGAGCCGCCGCCGAGTTGTCCTTGATGTCGAGGTACGACAGGGACGCGAGCTGCTCCGACGCCTCGTGGACCGCGCGGACATCGTCCTCGCGTGCACGGGAGGCTTCGGTGTGGAGGCGGCTTGTCTCGACGAGGCCCGCGTCGCGCGGCCGGAACTCGTGGTGATCGACATCTCGTCGTTCGGCCCGGATGGTCCGTGGCGGGACTATCTCGCGCCGGACCTGATCGCCGGAGCGCTTGGCGGCGCCGTCGCGACCACGGGCGACGCCGACACGCCACCGCTCAAGACTTTCGGCGAGCTGAACTTCATCGTGTCGGGGGCGTACGCGGCCATCGCGGCGTTGTCGGCGCTCCACCGGGTGCGCGACGGCGGCGCCGGCCAGCGCGTTCACGTGCCGGTGCACCAGTGCATCGCATCGTGCCTGGAGCACGTCTTCATGTGGTACTGGTACCACGACCGCATGCCCAACGCGCACGGGCCGGTACTGGAGCGGCGCGGCAGCCTGCACTGGACCAACGCGTATGTGGTCATGCCGGCCAGGGGCGGCACCATCATGGTCACGCCGACGCCGAGCTTCGACAACCAGCTCGTCTGGCTGATCGAGAAGGATGCCCAGGAAGACCTGCTCGATCCCAAGTACCAGGAACCCGAGAACCGGCGCGACTACATCCGCCGGTTCATGGAAGTGCTGCGCAACTGGGTCGCGACCCGTGACGTGGAGGAGCTGTTCTTCGAGGCCCAGGACCACCACGCCCCGTACGGTTGGGTGCTGTCGGTGGACCAAGTGGCTGACAACCCGCAGTTGGAAGCCCGTGACTGGTGGGCGACCTACGCCGTCGGGGGCGGAGTTCGCGGACCCGGCGCCCCGTACCGATTCAGCGACACGCCCTGGCGGCTATACGACCATGAGGATGTGGATGGGGACATCGACGCCTGGCCGACGGAACCCGATGCCCACGATACGGCCGCCGAATCCCCAGAACGCGCCAAGGACGATCGTCCGCTCGCCGGGCTGCGCGTTCTCGACTTCACCCACGTACTGGCAGGACCGTTCGCCACCCGCCTGCTCGCCGACATGGGCGCCGACGTCGTCAAGGTGAACTCCTCAGTTCGAATCGGCCCCAACGCCCCGGACGGCGTCTACTACGTCACCTGGAACCGCAACAAGCGGTCGCTTGCCCTCGACATGTCCCAGGATGAGAGCCGCGCGATCTGCAGGCGCCTGTGCGAGACCGCCGACGTTGTGATCGACAACTTCTCGGTCGGCGTGCTCGACCGGTGGGGGGTCGGCTACGACCAGGTCAGTCCCTCGAACAGCAAGGTTGTCTACGTGCAGATGTCCGGCATGGGCGACGGCGGCCCGTGGTCGAGGTTCGTCACCTATGCGCCCACCATCCACGCCCTCGCCGGCCTCACCTACCTGACCGGCATTTCAGGCCGTCGGGACATCGGCATCGGTTTCTCCTACAACGATCACTGCGCCGGCCTGCACGGCGCGTTCGCCATCCTTGCGGCCCTGCATGCCCGCCGCCGGACCGGGCGCGGCCAGCGCATCGACCTGTCGCAGTTCGAGGTGGGCGTCGGCCTGGCCGGTCCAACCCTGCTCGACCACTTCGCCAATGGTTGTGCGGCGGAACCGGCCGGCAATCGCCTCCCCTACGATCTTGCTGCACCCCACGGCTGCTATCCGTGTGCTGCCGAAGCGGAGACCGGCGCGGTGGCGGACGAGCGTTGGGTGGCGATCGCCTGCATGACCGACGCCCAGTGGCTGGCATTGCGCGAGGTCATGGGCGACCCGGAGTGGGCCGCCAATCCAGCACTCTCGACGGCAGAGGGCCGCGTCGCGCTGTCCGATCTCGACACCAAGATCGGTGACTGGACTCGCAGGCACGGCGCCGCGGACGTGATGCAGCGCTGCCAGGCCGCGGGCGTGCCGGCCGGTGTCGTTCAAACCGGGGCGGACATGGCCGAGTCCGATCCCCAGCTTCGCCTGTCCGACTTCCTGGCGGAAATCCCCGATCTCCATCCGGTTGCAGGCCAGACCTACGCGGACCGGCTGCCCCTGTACTTCGACGACACGCCCTGCGACGAGTACCTGCGCAGCCGCCGCGTCGGCGAGGACAACGCCGCCGTACTCGGGGACTGGCTCGGGATGTCCGAAGCGGAGGTCCGACGCGCCGAGGACGACGGCTACCTGGTGTAGGGCGTGCCCTGACGGGCGCGGCGCGCCCTGATGGGCGCGATCGAGAATGCTGCGCATTCTCGGAGCCAGTCGGGGATTGTCCGTGCGGCGTCTATAGGCGGCGTGAGGAGACGACGAGGCGCTTGCCCAGCAGTTCCAGTGCCGCTTCGACCTGGTCGACATGGGAGCGGTGACGAAGGTCGAGCAGCCGACGTACCGTTCCCTCCACACTACCGAGTTGCTTGGCCAGCGCCACGTTCGACAGCTTGCGGCGGCGCATCTCGTTGTAGAGCGCGACCTTGGCCGCCACGAGCACAGGCGGCGGCACCACCGGGCGCCTCAATGCATGGGACGGTCGCGGGATGGCCCGGCGGCCGCGAACGTAGCCCTCAAGCACGTCGACCAGGCACGCGGTGGCGGCGTGAAACTCCTCGCCCACGGCACACTGCGTAGAGGCTTCGGGAAAGTCGGGGAAGGTCAATTGGACGCCGTGGCGGCGGCGGGTCGAATCGATCGGGTAGGCAATCGTCATGGCATGGTCCCACGGATACTCTCGTATCTGAGTTTGACCTCGAATACGTTCCGCCGGTGTACGCCTGACACCACCGGTGGCGTGCGAGTGCTCGCTTTCCTTTGTGCGAGATCTCCCAACTGTCCGTGCGCCATCTGCCACGGTAGCGGCAGTCAGGGACGCGGGTGCCGGAACTCGCAGGGCGCTTGGCGACTGGCGTCGTTCACGGGGACCGTGGCTGCGTTGTGGTCCTCGAAGCTCCGTGCCGACAGCTCGAAGGCCTCGAGGACACCGCACACTCTCGGCGCCATGCCTTCGAGCCCGACACACTCGGACCCGAGCAACTTCCGGTCCAGTGGCTCGGCGAGCAGGATCGGCTTGGCGTCGATCCACACGCCAAGAACTTCCCGGTCCGTCGCAGTCAACGCGGCATCGTACGGGTCGCCGCCGGTGTGCTTGACGAGGACCAGGTCCGCGCGGAAACCGGGCTCGATCGCCCCCAGACGATCTTCCAACCCGAGTGCGTAGGCTCCGTTCACGGTAGACATGCGCCACAGCGCCTCGCTCGGCATCGCCACGCCAACGTCCGCCGCCACGCGTCTCGCACACTTGACCTCTTCGCGCATGTTGAACGAACCACTCGGCGACCAATCCGTCGAAAGTGCGATGCGCACACCTTGGTCCAGAGCACCGGCGATGTCCACGGTCTCGCCGTACAGCGCGAGATTGGAGCGCGGCGACCACACGAGCGCCACGTCGAACTGGCGCATCACGGCATAGTCCTCACGGTTCGTAGCTACCCCGTGTACCAAGGAGTAGCGTCGCTCGCTCCCCTGCACGCGCGTCAGGTAGCGCCCCACCTCGGCCCTCGCGGCACAACTCGTCGTCCTACCCTCGCCGACATGGGGAACATAGGCCATGAACGGCAGGTCCGCCCGGGCCGGTGGCGGGAACCGGTAGGCGGGACCACCCGCGCATTCGTCCCTGAGATCCTCGACCACGCGAAAGGAGTACGGGAAGACTTCGACATCCGCCTCCATGTCGTAGAGCTCGAGATCGCCGATGCGCCTGTGACGGTTGATGTTGCGGATCACGCCCGGCACGCCACCCGGCCCCGCGATCGCAGTCGCGCCGCCGAGGACATGGCGCAACTCCATGGCCAGGAGTATTGCCGCGGTCCGTCGATCACCGGGATTGAAGTAGTAACCCGGTGGCGGTGGCAGCTTTACTTTGCCATTGATACCCAAGCGCCACTCGTCCCTGTGGACGTAGTCCGGATTCAGGTTCGGGTCCGGAAAAGCATAGCTGTACGCCGGGTGCTCGTGCGCGTTGACGAACCCCGGCGACAGTACGGCCGTGCCCCGACAATCGAGTACGGCGGCGTTCGGAAACTCGGCGCGCGCGGCGGCGAAGTCCCCCACCGCGCCGATGCTGCCATTGAAGCGAATGTGCACGCCGTGGTCCGCGCGACTGCCTTCTGGCAGCAAGACTTCGGCGCCGATGATCAGTCCTGGAATCTGGCCATCCGTGGATGCTGCCGGAATGAACTCGCAGTACGGATCCTCCGCCGGTTCCGAACTACCGGCAGCGGTGGACTTGGGCATCGCGCAAACGCCCGACAGTACGAGAAGCATGCTGATCGGCAAGTACCGGCGAGCGGAGCCGGTGGTCGTTCGATCCGCTGAGGGCATTGGCAGTCTCCGCGCAAGTCGTGAACGTGCGACAGTCTATATTGGCGAACCAGACGGCTGACCAGCACAGACGGGGCGACCTACGGAAGGGAGTCCGCGGCGAGCTCGCCGAACACCTCGGCGTCATGCTCGCCAAGCTCCGGTGCCGGACGGGAAATCGCCCAAGGGCTCGATGCAAAGGCATACGGCGCGCCCGGGTAAACCACCGTCCTGTCGAGGCGGCCGTGGCGAACCCCCGCATGGAAGCCCCGGGCCTTGAAGTGCGGATCCTCGAACGCCTCCTCGGGTGCGTTGACGACCCCGACGGCGAGTCCGGCGCGCTGGCAGCCAACGAAGAAGTCCTGCGCGGAGATGCGCGAGGCGATGAGCTTCAAGGCATCGCGGCCCGCCCCGAAGATAGCCGTGATCTCGTCGTCGCGACCGATCTTCGCCAAGTCGAAGGGGCCCTCCCAACGCGCACCCATTTCCAGGAACACGGCTTCGGGCAGTTCGGCGTCCAGACCGAGTTGCTTGAGCCAAGCCTGCAATGCGGCGAACTCGTGTGGACGTCGCGGCGGGACGCCGGTGTTGACATAGCGATCGTCGGCACAGCGCTGCTGCGTCTCCCGCGACGGCGTGACCGACGCGTGGCGTCCGGTCTGGCGCTGCACGGTCTTGCCAGCGACGAGCCAGGTGTGCGTAGCGGCTTCGGTGGTGACGTTGTTGGCCGCGGTCATGCTCACGTCGACGAACTGACCCGTGCCGCCGGCTTTCCGGTGCAGCAGGGCCGTCAACACCGACAGGACCGCGAAGTGCGAGGCGGTGTGGTAGCCCTGCTGGGGACCGCGGATCGGCGGCAGGGCGTGATCGTCGTAGCCGCAACTCCACGGCGGCCCGGAGGCGGCCATGATGGTGAGGTCCGTATAGGGCAGATCGCTCTTGGGATCGTTGCGTCCGTAGGGCGTGACCGCGACGTGCACGAGGTCCCGCCGTATGCGTCTCAGTTCGGGGTAGTCGATGCCGAGCGCGGCCAGCCGTCGGCGAGGCTCGGCCTCCACGAGCACATCGGCGGTACCGATCACGGCGCGAAACCGCTCGCGACCCTGAGCCTCGTCGAGATCGATCACCACGCCACGCTTGCTGGTGTGGTAGTGCCACCAATAGAGGCTGCGGCCGTCTCCGGGTTGATCGTCCGCGAAAGGCGGGTAGCGACGCGAAGGGTCGCCGCCCGGCGGCTCGACCAGAATGACGTCTGCGCCCATGTCGCCGAGGAGCTTGCCGGCCAACGCGATGGGCTCCCGGGCGAGTTCGACGACGCGGATTCCGCTAAGCGCTCCTGGCGGGCAACACGGCTCGCCAGCCTCTTCCGCAGCGCGTGTCATACGACACCCTCCTCGTGTAGACCCGCCACCTCGTCCGGGCTGTAGCCCAGCAGGTTCGTCAGCACAAGCTCGGTGTGCTCTCCCAGGCAGGGTCCGCCACGATCGATGTGCCAGTCCGTTTCCGAGAAGTGCACCGGCTGACCATCGATCCGAACTTCGCCCATCTCGGCGTGCCGAACCGTGGGCCACAGTCCGAAGGCGCCGGTGCTGGCGTCGAGATCAATGCGCTCCTCGGGTTTCATCACCGCCGCGACGGGCACTACCGCGTCCCGCAGGAGCGACTCCACGTCGAACTTTCCGCGTGCCGCCGTCCACCGCCCGAGGTGGTCGTCGAGGGAGTCCTGGGCCGCCCGCCGGGAGTCGAAGTCCGCGAACGCGTCATCGGAACACCAGTCCTCTCCCACGACCGCGCACAATCTCTCCCAGTCGTCCTGGTCACGACAAGCGATGGCCACCCAGTCATCGTCCCCTTGACACGGATAGATGCCGTGGGGCGCCATCGGGGGCCATTCGGAACGGTTCGCGTGCGGCGCTCCTTCCCGCCGGGCGGGACGTCCGTTGACCGTCCAGTCGAGGAGCGCGGGGCCGTGCAGCGACAGCGCCGACTCGGTGCATGCCAGGTCCACCCACTGGCCCTCCCCCGTGCGTTGGCGATGGATGAGCGCAAGCAGGATCGCCATGGCCATGTAGTAGGCGCCGGTGTGATCCATGTACGAATAGCCCCAGCCGGCGGGTTCGCGGCCGGGCAGGCCCGAGGTGAAGGTAAGGCCCGAGACCGCCTGCACGATGGGACCCCAGGTCTTGAAGTCGCTGTAAGGACCCGTGTGGCCGAAACCGCAGTTCGACACGTAGACGATGTCCGGCTTGATCGCCTTCAGGCGCTCGTAGCCGAAGCCCCAGCGCTCCATGACACCCTTGGCGAAGTTTTCGCTGACGACGTCGGATACCTCGATCAACTGTTCAAGGATCCGCTTCGCCTTGCCCGTGCGCAGGTTCAGCGTAATGCCGAACTTGCCGGCGTTGTGGTTGTTGAACGCTCCGCCCAGGTTGATGCCCCGTCGTGCGTCGACGAACGGCGGCGTGCCGCGCAGGATGTCCCAGCGTCCGTGGCGAACGGGATCCTCGATGCGGATCACCTCCGCGCCGAACGATGCCAGCCACTTGGTCGCCCCGGCACCCGCGAGTTGGCCGGTGAAGTCGCAGATTCGAAACGACGAAAGCGCGTCGGCCATGGCCCTCCCCCAAGAGTCCGAGCAGCGTCGGGGCGCCCTTCAATCGTCCCGCAACGCAAACGACCGAGTGTAGTCCGTTCAACACGCGTTTTGCGTCTGGACACGTGCGGACCACCCCGACGTCCCGTGACTGCATCCGGGCAGGTTGCTACGATGGCTGTTTTTGGCCGGACTCGCGATGACTCGGAACAACCCCGCCTCACGGGCGATTTCACCCGCCGACGGACCCGTGGCCGTCACCGGATCGAGCGGCTACATCGGCTCGTGGATCGTTCAGGACTTGATGGAGCAAGGCTACGAAGTTCGCGCCTGTGTGCGGGATACGTCCAGGCCGGAGAAGGTCGACCACCTTCTCGCCCTCAACGATTCCGGCCTGCGCGGGCATGCGGAACTCCACGCCGGCGACATCTTCGAGCCGGGCAGCTACGACAACGCCTTCGCCGACTGTTCCGCGGTCATCCACGCCGGTGCCGCGGTCGGCTACAACCGGGAGACGCCGCAGCAGGTCTACGACGGCTGCTTCACCGAGGTCCAGCATGTCCTCGACTCCGCACGCAAGTCGGATGCACTCAAGCGCTTCGTATTCACCAGTTCCTTCGCCGCGGTCGGCCACCCACGTCCGGAGGGCTACGTGTTCACCGAAAAGGACTGGTGCGGCGACAACGTGGACGGCTACCGCGGTGCCTGGACCGAGGACAACATCCCGAAGAATCGGGACATCGCCTATGCCATGGCGAAGGCGCGTGCCGAGAAGATGCTCTACCAGACAGCCGCCGATGACGGCACCTTCGATGCCATGTCGATCCTGCCGCTGCACGTGATCGGCCCGCTCATGTGCGTCAACCACGATCAGGGCTGGAGCTGGCAGAACTGCATCCGCTACATGCTGATGGGCAAACCGTACAAGAAGTCCCGTGGCGGCCGGATGCTGTGGAACAACGTCGATGTCCGCGACACCGCCCGGGCGCACCGGCTGTGCGCCGAGAGCACAGTCGCGGGGAACGGCTCCCGCTACATCCTTTCCGCCAGCGACCGCTCCGGAGAGTTGTTCACCTGGGAACTGCAGGCCAGGCTCGCCGAGCTGTTCCCCGAGGTGGCCGAGGTCGGAGGCGAAGAGATGCAGGACGGCGCACCGGCGCAGAAAACCTACGATTCGCCGCGGTCCTACTGCCTGCTGGCGAAGCAGGAGCTCGGGCTCTCCTCGTATCCCATCGACGACACTTTGAGGGCGACCGTCGACTCCTACTTCCGGCTCGGCCTGCTGCCTGGGTGATGCCCCGGCCAGCGGCACCGACGACCAGTTCCGCAGACGCCGAAGCAGCGGCGCATCTCACCCGCAACACCCTCGTCCAGCTAGCCCACGGCCTGTTGGGGCAGACCGGCTTCCGCCTGGTCGCGGCCCCCACCTTCCTTCCCGCGTACCTCTTCATGCTGTCGGGGTCGGACTTTGTCGTCGGGCTCGCGCGGTCGCTGCAGGGCGTCGGCACCGTCGTCACGCCGCTGATCGGGGCATCGCTCATCGGCCATCGGAAGCGCTTCCTCGGGGTCACCCTGGCCTCAAGCGGCCTGATGCGTCTGCAGATACTTGGTGTCGCGGTGGCCGGATTCCTGTTCGGCGCCGTTCACGAGGGCACCAACACAAGCGCCGATACCGCGGTCTTCGCCGTGGCCGGAATCATTCTGTTTCTCGCGCTCATGGGGTTCTTCCAAGGCATCTCCCAGGTGACCATGAATGCGCTTAGGGCCAAGGTGATTCCCATCAACCGGCGCGGCATCGTCAGCGGCGCCCGCCACTTCCTGGCCGGACTGTCCTCCGCCGCCGTGTCCTACGCCGCAGGCGCGTACATCATCGATGCAAACGTCCTCGGCAACGGCTATGCGTCGGTCTTCCTGCTGGCGTTCGGCATCACGGCCATCGGCCTGTTCGCCCTCGCGCTGACCCGCGAACCCACGGCCACCAACCTGCGTGCCCGCGCCTCGACGATGGAAACCCTAAGGGCCGTCCGACCGATCCTGCGTGAACAACCCGCGTTCCGACGGTTCTTCTACGCCCGTGCACTCGGATCCTGCGGGCGCATGGCACTGCCTTTCTACGTGCTGTTCGCCGGTACGCGGATGGAGCTGACCGGTGCGACCCTCGGCCTGCTCACCACCGTCTGGATGCTGACGTCGAGCACGACCAACCTAGTCTGGGGTTACATGGCGGACCGTCAGGGCTACAAGATCGTCATGGTCGCCACGCTGGCCTGCTGGACCGCGTCACATGTGCAGTTGCTATTCGTCGAAGATCTCACCGGGATGATCGTCTTCTTCGTCCTGATGGGCACGGCGTCCGGCGGTTTCAACCAGTCCGGGCAGAACATGGTCTTGGAGTTTGGACGCCTCGAGGACATTCCGATCCGTCTCGCGGCGTCCGGTTCCGCCGTCAATCTGGTTGCCGTCGTCGGACCCTTCGTTGGCGGACTGGTGGTCGCGGCAACCGGTTACGTGTCGCTGTTCGTGACGACCACCGCCCTGCAGGTGATCGCCTTGGTGATCATCATCATCGCGGTACCGGAACCCCGTCGGGGGCATCGGAAAACGGAGTGATTCGTCGTCGGGCGTTTTCCGTATCATTCGTCGCTGCGCCAAAGGGGGGAGCAAACATGGCAGATGACCAGCGGCCGGTGTTCGCGATCGGCCACATGAGGATGTCGGTCGAGGATGTCGGCATGGCCTACGCTTTTTTCGTCCGCCACGGTATGCGCGGAATTCTGGAACGCGACGGCTTCGCCATTCTCGAACTGCGTGGCGGTACGCACCTCATTCTCAACGAAGCCGAAGAACCCATCGAGACCGGCGAGCGTGCCCCCTTCGACCTGATGGTGGACGACATCGACGAGGCTCACCGCCGGTTCGTCGAAGACGGCGCCGAGGCGACCGCCATCGAACGGGGCAATATCCACGATTCCTTCTCGGTAACGGGACCGTCGGGGTACTCGATCCCCATCAACTCGTCCCACGTCGCCGGCATCGTTTGATGGCCGACTCCCTCTTCGACGGCCTTCGGGTCGTCGACGCGGCATCCGTCATCGCGGCCCCTGCCGCCGCCATGATCCTCGGCGATTTCGGCGCCGACGTCGTCAAGGTCGAAAGGCCGGGCCGGGGAGACATGCTGCGTTCGCTGTCGCGGACGGAGCCACCCCAGGAACCCGGCAACGGCTGGTTCTGGCAGATGGACGCCCGCAACAAGCGCAGCCTGACGCTGGACCTGAAGACCGAACGTGGCATGGAGGTCATGCGGCGCTTGGTGGCGCGCTGCGACGTGTTCATCACCAACCAGCCCTACGACTCCCGGGAGGCCATGGCGCTGACCTACGAGGATCTGAAGCCCCTGAACCCCCGCATGATCTATGCCTCGCTCACCGCCTACGGCGAACACGGCGCGGAACGCAACCGCAAGAGCTTCGACCAACTCGCCTACTGGGCGCGCAGCGGGTTGATGGACCTGATGCGCGAAAACGGGACGACGCCGACGCAAGGACTGGCCGGGATGGGAGACCACCCCACCGGGGTGGCGCTGTACGCCGGCATCGTCACGGCCCTGCTGCGCCGTGAACAGACCGGCGACGGCGGCATGGTGCACACCTCGCTGCTCGCCAACGGCCTTTGGTCGGTGTCCGGGGTCGCCGGCACGGTCATGGCCGGGGGCGAGATGTCGCACTTCCGTGCGAACCGGGTGGAGTCCGCGATGATGCGTGTCTACCAAGCGCAGGACGGTCGCTGGCTGCAGCTCAACATGGTGCGCAACGACGAACTGATGGCGCGCATGTTCACGGCGATGGAGGCCGAGGATCTGCTCGCGGATGACCGCTTCGCGACGCGACAGGACATGTGGCGAAACCGGGTAGAACTCGGCGACGCCATCGCGCAGATCATCGCCACGCGCACGTCCGACGACTGGCTCGCCCGCTTTGAATCCCTAGACGTACCGGTCAACCGCATCGCCCTGGTCGAGGAGACCGGTACCGACGAGCAGATACTGGCCAACGGCATGGTCCTGGAACCAGAGGATGAGGCAACCGAACAGCCGCAGGTCATCAACCACCCGATCAAGGTCACCAGTGTCCCACCCGCACCGCCGAGGCGGGCACCGCGGCTCGGCGAGCACTCGGCGGAGATTCTCGGCGAACTCGGCTACGACGCCGACGCGATCCGCGCCATGGCGGAAGACGGCGTGATCTAGGGCAGTACGAGCCATTTCGACAGTGCCGTCCCGCCACCGCGTTTGTTCATAGCTTCGTGTGGCGGGGCACATGCACGTGATTCTCCCGCGGCGCATAATCATGCGAGCTTGCGGCGGAAAACGCAGATGAACATTCGTTCCAGCCTGCTCCTCGCCTGTGCGTGGGCATCCGCTGTACCCGCGACCGCAGGGGAGGGGCCCGGGGAGGGCGTGGAAGGTATCGACCAGCCGCGCCTCGAGGAGCTCGTCGTTATCGGCAGCCGGGCGCGCATCGAGATCGAGGCCGACGAACTTCCCGTACCCATCGACCTCTACCGCGAGACGGATCTCGAACGCCTCGGCGAAGTCGACCTGGCGGCAGGCCTCACCAAGCTGGCGCCTTCGATGAACTACTCGCGGACCTCGGTCGGGGATGGCGGTTCCCTCAACCCGGCAACGCTCAGGGGCTTGAGTCCCGACCACACCCTCGTATTGATCAACGGCAAGCGACGCCACGGCATGGCGTGGCTCCGGATCCTCGACGGCGTCATCGGCTGGGGCAGCGGCGGCACCGATCTACGCGCCATCCCGACCATGGCCGTCTCCCGGGTGGAGGTGCTTCGCGATGGGGCCGCGGCGCAGTACGGCTCCGACGCCATCGCCGGCGTCATGAACCTCGTGCTGCGCGCGAACACCGGCGGACAGGTCGTGGTCTACGGCACGGGCGGTGGCGACGCAGGAGGCGAGCGTCTGAACCTGTCGTTCAACGGCGGCATCCCCGTGGGCGTGGGCGGCTTCCTCAACGTCACCGGCGAGTGGCACGACGAGCAGGCCCTGATGCGCAACGGCGGCAACGGCGGACTCGACCCAGACTTCCAGGACGAACTCATGGTCGACAGCTCGCCGGCCCACGAACTCGCCTCCTGGTTCGTCAATGCCGAGGTTCCCTTCGGCGAGACAGCCTCGCTCTACGTTTTCGGCGGCATGTCCGGCCGCGAGGCGAGTTCCAGTGGCGCCTACCGTTTCCGCCACGGCTACTGGGAAGGCCTCGAGTCCGGCGACGACACCTGGGACTTCGTAGTGCCCAACTTCATCAACTTCCACGAGCGCAACACCCATCCCGCGTACCCCGACGGCTTCCTGCCCTACGAGGAGTCGATGATCGACGATGTCGCCGTGGCAGGCGGTCTGCGCAACCGCTTGGCGGGCTGGGACGTGGATGTGAGCCTCGCCTACGGCAGCAACGAGTTCGCGTTCAGCGCCTCGAACACCATCAACGCCTCCATCGGCGCCCAGTACCTGGCCGACAATCCCGGCGCGAGTGTCGCGGACATCGTTGCCAACGCCGGTCCGCGCGGTGGCAAGAGCGGCAGCATCGAGTTCAGCCAACTGACGTTCAATGTCGACATCCAGCGCGACCTCGACGGGCAGGTCATCCGCGCTGCGGCGGCAGGATTCGAGTCCCGTGCGGAAAGCTACCGGCAGGTTGCCGGAGTCGTCGCCTCCTGGTCGTGCGGCGTGCCCCACGTCGACGACTACGGTGCGTACGCGGTGGGCCCCGACGGCGTACCGCTCGACGGCGTCGTGGCAGCCTGCGGGTTCCAGGGCTATCCGGGCTACAGCCCGCGAAACGCCGAACTCAGCGACGACGACCGCGACAGCCAGTCGGCGTACGTCGAGTTGGCGCTCCAGCCGGTTGGGAGCCTCGAGCTGTCCGCCGCATTGCGATTCGAGAACTACAGCGATGCCGGTGGCAACACCACGGGCAAGGTAACCGCGCGGTTGCCGTTCGGCGACAACCTGGCGCTGCGGGGTGCGTTCTCCACCGGCTTCCGCGCCCCGAGCCTGTCGCAGCGACGGTTCAACTCCATTCTGTTCGTCGGCAGCGAAACCGGGCTCACCACGACATTCTCGGCCAACGAAGGGCATCCGGTAGCCCGCTCGTTCGGCGTCGACGCCCTTGACCACGAGACCTCGACGAACCTCAGCGGCGGGATCGTGTACTCGCAGGGCGACTTCGACGCGACCGTGGACCTCTACAGCACCGACATCGACAGCCGGATCGTGCGTTCCAAGGGCATCGACTGCGCCGGAGTCGCCGCATGCGACGCGGCCCGGGTCGGCACCGCCGCCTTCTTCTTCAACGGCGTGGACACCGAAACCCGGGGCGTCGATCTCCGCGTACGTTGGCAGGGCCGATTCGCCGACGGCTATCTGTGGCTCTCGGCCAACGCTCATTTGAACGAAACCGAGATCACCGGTTCGCACAGACCCGCCGATGCACCACCAGGCTTGACTTTCGACGACTACTACGGCGGCTGGGCCGCGCAGCTACTCGTCGAGGGTCAACCACAACGCCAAGCCAATGTCACCGTTGACTGGCAGCGGGGCGACCTGGGCCTGCTCGCCCGGGTCAACCACTACGGCGAGACCACGCAGAACCCGGTCGACACCGGCACGGTAGCCATCGAAGCCGCGAACACGGTCGACGTCGAGAGTCGCTTCTCCCTCGGCCCCGCAGACTGGACGCTCGGCATCAACAATGTGCTCGATCAACTGCCCACGGAACTGGCGAAGACCCACCTCTCGAACGTTCTCTGGGGCGTCCGCTACCCGATCGACACGCCCTACGGACTCGCGGGGCGGTTCGCCTACGTGCGGCTCGGCTTCGAATTCGGTGAGTAGCGACCCGAGCAGCGCGTTCGCACGCGCCACCGCGGCGGCGCGGGACGGTGACCTCGTCGTTCTGGACGCCCTACTGGCCGACACACCATCGCTGGTCACAGAGACAGACGACGTCGGGCGTACCCTGCTCGACCTGGCCTGCCGGGCGGCCACCGGGGACATCGCCATACCGCTGGTTCCGGGTACACCCGAACAGTACGCCGCCGTGGACCGGATCCTCGCCGCCGGCGCTGATCCGTCCTGCGCCGACGAAGACGGCTGGACGCCGTTGCACTCAGCGGGGATGGCAGGTCATACGGACCTCGGCCGGCGGCTCGTCGCTGCCGGCGCATCCGTCCACGCCGAGGCGCACGGCAAGTCGGGGGAGTCGGCCCTGTCCTATGCGCTGTTCTATGCCAAGGCGTACATGGGCGAAGTGCTGACGCCCACCTACCCGGACAACCTCCGTGCGGCGGCCGCACTCGGCAGGGACATACTCCGTTTCGTCGACGGAGGCGAGCTGACGCCCGAGGCCTACGAGGGATTGGACTTCTACGCGCCGGTGTTCTTCCCGATCTGGAATCGGAACAAGACCCGTCAAGAGGTTCTGGACGAAGCCCTCTCCTGGGCATCGCGCAACGACCAGTGCGAGTCCATGGCGGCGCTAGTCGAGCTGGGCGCAGACGTCAATGCCAGTGCGTTCCGCGGGACTCCGTTGCTCTGGGCGTGCTATGCCGACAAGGTCGCGGCGGCCGGGTGGCTTCTGGACCACGGCGCCGATCCCGACCTTCGCCACGACTGGGGCGGCGAAGGCCACGGCGTTGCCGCGGTGGCGATGCACCTCGCGGCCCAGAACGACGCCGTCGGCTGCGTGAAACTGCTCCTGGACCGGGGCGCCGACCCCACCATCGTCGACGGCGCCCACGACGGCACGCCGCTCGGCTGGGCGGAGTACAGCGGCGCCGACTCGACCGCAGAAATCCTCCGAAGAAGCTCGTAGCGACCCTTGCGGTCGCCCGTGCCCACTTTTTGGGGCGCTACGGGAGGTAGGCACCCGGCTGGCGATTCCAGCGGAAGGGCAGTTCCGGGTCGCGCTTGAGAATCTCGCCCGGAACTTCGCCTTCCCATCCTTCCGGGACATCGTTGGAACGTCGATAGAACCACCCGAGCAGAACCGTGCGGCGTCGGTTCGAGGCGTTGGGACGGGTTCCGTGCAGCATTCGCGCGTCCGCCACGAGAAGCTGACCCACCCGTATCGGCACGTCCACCGCCTCCGGATGGTCGCTGAACATCCACTCGTTGGTCTCCTCGATCTCGTAACCGCCGCCTTCGTGGGCCGGAACCAGATGTTCGTGCAAATCCATCCGCCGTCGGTGGCTCCCCGGAATCACCCGCAGGCAGCCGTTGCCGACACTCGTGTCCGACAGGTACCAGTTGAGGAAGACCTGCTGCGGCCACGGCGACAGGCTGATCGGATCGTCCCAGCGAGCCCAGTCCTGGTGCCAATAGAGTGCCGGCGCTCCGGCCGGCTTGGAGATGATCTGGAACGTGCCGCCGGAGCGGAAGTCAGCCAGCCCCAGAGACGCCATGATGTTCTTCGGGTGCTCGATCAGGAAATCCACCATCTCGTCCTGGGGGAGTTCCGGATTGCGTTTCGAGACATTGCGCACACCGCTCACGTGGATGTCGGATCCCTGGTACTTCCACTTCGCCGAGTGTCGGGTCGTGCGCAGCCGTCGGTCGGACCAGGTCCGGAGTTCCTCCAGCTTGCCGTCGGGCAGTCCGCCGTCGAGGATGCAGTAGCCGTCGTCGAGCAGTTGCCGACGCGCAGCTCCGTAATCGTCCCGCATGTGGCGATACCCACTCAGTCCAGCGAGCCAATTTAGCAGGCAGGAACGGCCCCGGATAGGGACACCCACCCTGGCCCCGGATAGGGACACCCACCCTAGAACGCCCCCTGATGGGGACACCCACCCTTGGACCGGCTACCATGCCGCCCCCTCGAACGGCTCCCAAGGACGGCACGATGGACCTCCGCCTCGACGGAAAATGCGCCCTAGTGACCGGCGGCACCCGCGGCATCGGTCGCGCCATGGTCGAGGCCCTGGCCGACGAAGGTTGCCGGGTGTCGTTCTGTGCGCGCACGGCGGGTGCGGTCGACGTTGTCGAAACGGAGCTGCGGCAACGGGGCCACACCGTGTTCGGCACACCGGTGGATGTTTCTGACGACACCGCCGTGGCGGATTGGACCGAGGCGAGCGCGGGGCACATGGGTGGCATCGACATCGTCGTCGCAAACGCTGGAGCGGTGGCCAACAAGCCCGAACTCGCCGCCTGGCGGGCTGGTTTCGACACCGACATCATGGGCACGGTTGTTACCGTCGAACACGCCATCCCGTTCCTCAGGCAGTCTGACGCCGGATCCGTCGTCGTCATGTCGAGCGTCGCCGCGCTCGAAATCTACGCGGGGGAACGTCCGTACACGGCGATCAAGGCCGCACTGACGGCCTACGCGAGCGGCCTCGCGCAACGGTTGGCGCCGGATGGCATCCGCGCCAACGTGATCTCGCCGGGCGCCATCCTGTTTCCCGGCAGCGTCTGGGAACGGGCACAGACCGATCAGCCACAGGTCTACGCCGAGATCCTGGGCCGAACCGCGATGGGACGCCTGGGCACGGCGTCGGAGGTCGCACAAGCGGTCGCGTTCATCGCGAGCCCGGCGGCAAGCTACGTCACGGGTACCAACTTCGTGATCGATGGCGGTCTCACCAAGCGCATTCATTACTGACGATCCCGCCGGACTATCATTGCGGGCTGCCAACCGACAAGGACAACCAAATGAAGCTTGGCGTGGTGTTCCCGCACAACGAGATCGGCGTCGATCCGGTCGCCATCCGCGACTACGCCCAGGGGGCACAAGCCCTGGGTGCCGACCACATCCTCACCTACGACCACGTTCTCGGCGCTGACCCCGACCGGCCGGGCGGTTGGAGCGGACCCTACGACAAGGACGTCGCCTTCCACGAGCCCTTCACCCTGTTCTCGTTCATGGCGGCGGCCACCGAGACGATCGGGTTCTGCTCGTGCGTGATGATCCTGCCGCAGCGTCAGACGGCACTGGTCGCCAAGCAGGCGGCGGAACTGGCTATCCTGTCCGGGAACCGCTTCCGACTGGGCATCGGCACCGGCTGGAACGAGGTCGAATACGAGGCGCTGGATGTGCCGTTCGCTCAGCGGGGAGCGCGTCAGGCCGAGCAGGTCGAGCTCCTGCGACGGCTGTGGACCGAGGACACGGTGGACTACCGTGGCAGGTTCCACACCGTCACCAAGGCCAGCATTCTGCCGCGGCCGGCCGAGCCGGTGCCGATCTGGTTCGGCGGCGGCCACCCCGCACTGCTCAAGCGTTGCGGCCGACTTGGCGACGGCTGGGTTCCGATCGGCACGCCCAACGAAAAGTCCCGCGAAGCGCTGACCACCATCCGCGCCGCCCGTGAAGCCGCGGGCCTACCTTGGGACGGATTCGGTATCCAAGCCCAAGCACAGACCCGGGGCGGTGATCCCGAACGGTGGAAGACGCACCATGACCGTTGGCAGGATCTTGGCTGCACGCATCTCGCGGTCGTGACCCACTATGTCGGCCACGGGACCGATGTGGACGCGCATCTGAAATCCGCGGAGGAGTACTTCCAAGCGGTTAAGGACTAGAACTCGGCGCGCTGGCCAACGCGGTGGTGCACGTTGCGAGTGCTACGGGACCACCGTTTCAACGGCGCTTGCCGCCAACCAGCCGCGGCTACCGTCTTCGAGCGCCACACGGACCCAGGCATCGCGCGACTCGACCACGGTCACCTCCGTGCCCGCCGGGAGCGGATTCGCGAAGGTGGGGGACGCGCCGGCGCTATCCGCTGAACGCAGCGTCGCGCCGTCGAGGAGCACAACACCCTCGTTCGCCGAGTGGCCAGTCGCGAGTGCCGAACCGGTGACGATCGCCCAAGCGATCAGGAACGGCACGGACATGCCGCGCAATCCACGAGGGCGGCGACGCCACGGCGCCAGCGCCAGCACACCGATGGCGAACGCCACACCACCGATCAAGTGCAGTTGAGTGACGGTGAACCGTTGCCGCCAGAACAGCAGCGAGTCGAACGCATCCGCGCTCGGCGGGCGTGGTAGCCAGATGGGCTGCCGGTCGCGCAGCCAAGCGAGGTTCGCGCGAGCGCGTTCGTTGCCGGGGTCGGTGTCCAAGGCGCGTCGATAGGCGAGCACGGCGCGGCCCGCATCCTGGCTACCGAGGGCCGCATTGCCCCAATCGACCTGCAGCTCCGGTGCATCCCAGTTGGCGTCGGCCAACGAACGGAACGCGCGTTCCGCTGCCCCGAACTGGCGAACCCGTCGCAAACGATCGCCTTCTTCGAGGGCCGACCGATAGAGTTCGCGCGCCCGTTCGACCTCGCCGACGGTGCCGTCCGTCGCCCCCAGACCGGCTGGCGCGAGGAGGATCGCCACGCCAAGGACCGACGCCGCCGCCCATGGTGGCTGCACAGTCCCCCTAGGTTTGCCGCTCGCCCAACGCCGGGCGATTCGGCGCAGTTCGTCGGCCGTTTCTCCGCTCACGGTCTCGTCGCTGGCTGCCGGATCGAATGCGCGCGTCTCGAGCTGCTCGAGAAGTCGCGCGGCCTCGCCCGGGTCGCTCCCCGACACGTTCGCGAGACGTCGCATCGCCGCGACGATGTCAGGTGCCGCCTGGCGCGCCGGGTCACGCGTAGCGAGTGACTGCTCCAAGCTCCGCAGCGCCTGGCGCACCGCTCGGCCGTGCGCCCGTCGGTCATCGCTCCGGGCCAGCCAAACGAGCAACAGGACCACCGCCACGGGCACGCCGTAGAGAACGGGCAGAACGTAGTTCAGGTCCACATCGCCCCAAGGGGCGGCGAGCGTCCGCTCCGAATCGCTCAACGACATGTCTGCGCCCACCAGCGTGGCGATTGCCGCACCGCTTCCTTCGGGGTCCGCCGAGTCTTTGTCGCGACCCGCAACGGGGCGCGTCGGCGCGGCCACCACGTCGTCGACGCCGATGACCTCGCCCGCACCCACGGACAACGCCACCGGCCGGCTCGTGACGGTGCGGTATTCGCCGGCGCCGGGATCGAAATAGGAGAACGCAATGGCCGGGATCTCGCGCACTTCCGCGCTCTTGACCCGCACGGTGACGGCGAACCGTTTGCTGTTGGTGTCGGCATCGATCTCACCCGGGATGCTGCCTTCGGGAACACTGAAATGCGCCGCCGGGAGACCGCCCGGCCCGACGAGCGGCGGCAGGCTCACCCCGGTCAACGGGCCATCGCCGCGCAGCATGAGGGCGAGTTCGACGGGTTCGCCGACGGACACCACGGTCCTACTCGCCTGCACGTCGATGGAAAAGCCGCCGCCGATGGCGTTGACGAATGTCGCCGGGCGGTTGGCCACGGGTAGCGGCCGCACGGTCAACCGCGCCCGATCGCCCTCGGCGCGATGCAACTCGTAGCGCGGTCTGCTGAAGCCCCAGCGATCCCTTCCCGATCCCGCCTGCAGTTGCGCGACGACGCGCACCGGGTCCAATTCCACGGTACCCGGACGGTTGAGAGTCACCCGGGCGGGAAACGAGAATCGAGTGTACTGTCGGCCCGAGTCGTTCACCGTCGACCTTGCCAGCGGCAGTCCGATCTGCCTTGTACCGGCGTAGAACGGCACGATCCGCGCACCGGCGGCACCTTCGCCCGGCGTCACTTCGGCACCGTCGAGGTCGAACAACGGGACGGCGAACTGGTAGTTCCGAACGTCGCGCCCAAGCAGCCAGTCCACGCCGACCTCGAACGTCTCGCCAACCCATACCGGTCGCTCGGGCAAGCGCAGCCGGACGATCATGTCGCTCGTCTCCGGCACCTCCGGGGCCTCGAACGACGCCCCCGGAACGTTGGCGGCCACGCCACCCTGTTCTACGCGCAACGGCGGCACCGTGTAACGTCCGGCGGACGGCGCCAGTACGCGCCAGCGGTAGACGAACGTGACGTCCCGCCACTCGGAACGCCGATTGTTGATGATCTCGATACGCGACGACACGCTGGGGCTCACGCCGAGATAGGTGACCTCGCAGCCGTCGATGGCGAGCGTCGGCGGTTCCGGCGTAGGCTCCTCCTCGAATCCCTTGGCCGACAGGGCAAGGGTGAAGGGCATGTTGGCGTGGATGGCCTCCGACTCCACCGACAGGGACAGTTCCGCCGCCACAGCCGAACCGGCAACGAAAGCCGGCACGACGCACAGCATCCGAAACCAACGGCCGTTCACCAGTCCTTCTCCACCGGTTCGCGTTGGCCGCGTTCGCGTTGACCGCGTTGCCGTTCGGCCTCGCGGTCACGGATCGCCTGCAGCCGCTTCAAGGCCTGACGCTGGGACATCTGCTCGTCTTCCGAAGGCTGCGGCTGCGCCTGCTCGCCCTGCTGTTGCTCCTCGCCTTGCTCCTGTTGCTGCTGCTGGGGGGGAACAAGCTCACGCAACGCGTTCTCGAGGTGTTCCATCGCGGCGCGCTGGTCGGCAAGCGCCGGCTCGAGCTCCGGGGACATCGACCTCGCCCGTTCGGCGGCCTCGGCAAGCAGGGCCGCAGCGCTGGTCATCCGGCCCGCTCCCTTGCGCACTTCCTCCGCCGCCTTGGCGAATCGTTCGCCGGCGCCGGGGTCGACGGTGGGTGCAGGTGCCGCGGCGTTCGCAGACGGCGAACCCTGGGCGTCCGCTTGCCGCGCCAGCGCCGCTGCCAACTGATCGGCAAGCCTGGCGTGACCGCTCTGTCGCTGCGCGGCGGCCCCGATGGACGGGGCGAAGGCATCGCCCAAGTCCGCCGACGACTCCACCTGCAACGTCGCCGTCTCGTCGTGGGTGTCCCCTTGTTCGTCGAGCAGCGCGGCAATGTGCTCCACGATGGAGAAGAACAACCGGCGCAGCTGATCCAGATCCTCCAGGGTCTCCGCCGCCTGGGTCCGTGCCGCAGCCGCCGAGCCCCGCGCCAAGTGGTCCGCGAGTTCCGTCAGTCCTTCGGCCGCACGTTGGCGGGCCGTCTCGGCCAACTGGTAGCGCTGATCGCTGGCTTGGCGCGCCGCTGCCGCATTGACCTCGTCGCCGCCCTCGGCACCGATCGCGGCTGCGGCGGACTTCGCTTCCTCGGCGAGCAACGTCTCAAGGCGGGCCAGACGCCTGGCGTTGTCATCCACGAATCGGTCGATCACCTCGGTGCCGTCGACGACATCCGGATCGGACTCCGTCGAGTCGTCACCGGGACCGAGCAGCCCGACCACCCCCTGATGGTCGTGGTAGGCGAGGTTGATCAGGGTCTTGACGTCGGCGAACAGTTCGATCGCCTCGGACAAGGCCACGAGTGCCATCAGCTCCTCGGCCATGCCCGTGGATGCATCGCCGGACTCCAGGGCCGCAATGGCGTTGCGCATCGCGGCCACGCTGTCGTCGAGGATCGGCACTGCCGCGATGGCCGCGGCGAAGATGCGTTGCGCGCCCGGTTCGGCGGCTTCTTCAAGCACGGCGGGGTCGGTGGCCGCCACTGCCTCGAACCGACCAAGAATGCCACCCGTACGCGCGCCGATATCCCCCTGCCGGTCCACGAGGTGCTTGTGCGTCAACCAGGCGGGCCGGGCGGAATCAGGCCGCCGCGACTCCCGGTCGAACGCCGCGAGCAAACCGGTGTGGCCGATCAAATCCTGTTGGTCGCGGGCCGCGGCCTGAAGTACCGTGATCGGATCCCACAACTGCTCGCGGGCGCGTTTCAGTTCGGCGAGCGCGGCGTCCACGCGCCGGTGAGCGCGTTCGCCCTCCAACCGGCGCAGGCGCCGCCGCGCATCGCTCAAGGACTGCCGCGCACGCTCCAGGTAGTCGGTCAGCGCCGCGAGTTGGTAGGCGCGGCCTTGTTGATCCGGCGAACGCTCCTCCTCCGGCAGCTGCTCGATGAACAGGCGTTCCTCCGCGGCGAGGTCCACGCAGTCACTGACCTCGGCCATCAACGCCCGCTCGCGTGCCGCCAGCGCCTCGAAGTCGGTCGCGAAACCCACCGGCTCCGCGCCCGCGCCCGCATTGGCGACTTCACCGAGAAGCCCACGCACCTGGTCCCGGATCCCGCGTTGGTCGTCGATCAAACGGTCTAGGCGGGCCGCCAGCTGGTCGCCTTCGTTTAACTGGTCGGCGAGTTGCAGAATCCACTTGGACACGAGCTCGAGATTGATGCGGGCGTCGTCGTCCCCCGGTGGTGCCAGGCGCACCGCGTCGTTGAACCAGGCCGCGCTCTGGCGCAGCGTCTCGATTATCTGTTCCGGGGCGAGTGGTGGTTCGGACGGGAATGGCTCGGTCCGCGGAGGGGCTTCGGGCACCGGGTCTGCATCTGGGTCCGCCAAGGGTTCGCCGAAGCCCGCCTGGGCCGCCAGCGACAGACCGAGGTTGAACGCCGCCCGGTAGCGAAGCTCGGGATCCGGCCCGGCGTTGTCGCGCGCCGCCAGGAACGCCGTCGCCGCCTCCTCGTAGTTTCCTTCGCCGAAATGCACAAGACCCAGGTTGTAGCGGCCGCGTGCCGTCAGCTCCGGGGCTTCCCCCGCCGACTGCTCCTCGACCGGCTCGTCCTCGTCGGACGTCTCGCCCTCCAAGGCCGGCGCGACGGGATCCGGCGCGTTGGCTTCCTCCGCGCCCGCGGCAACTCCCAGAATGAAGAGCCCCCACGCGATCAGTCGTCGCAGATCGGAGGCGCCCGCCTCGCGCTCGCCCCGAGATCGAATTCTCCCGCCGGGAAGACGCCGGCGACTGCGCAACAGACAGAGTAGCTGGTCCATGCTAATGCCCCCGGACCAGCCTCGGTCCCGCACCCGCGACCCAGACCGCGGTCGTCAGGAACACAATCGCCGCTAACACCAGCCAGAAATAGTGTTCCGTCGGCGCCCGTCGCTGCAGCCTGCCGCTGGCGTCGGACACCAACGGTTCGACGTGCGCCTCGACGATGGCGTCGAGATCCAGCGCCGACGTGCCGGCCGGGACGTAGACGCCTTCGGTGCGCAACGCCAGTTCGCGCAGCAGTTCGCCGTCGAGGCGGGAGCGCACCACGGTTCCGTCGTCGTCGACGAGAAGGCTCCGCGCGCCGGTGTCCGGGTCGGTGAGAGTGATCTCGCTGCCCTCCTCGCTGCCGAAGCCGATGGCGACGATGCGGATGCCGGCGGCGACCGCCTCGTCCACGGCATCGAGAGGATAGGAGTCGTGGTCCTCGCCATCCGTGATCAGCAACATCACCCGGGAGACCCCGCGGTTCGGACCGAAGGCGGCCACGGATTTGCTTAGGGCGTCGCCGATCCGGGTCCCGCCCCGCGACACCACGGACGTGTCGACGTTGCGCAGCACCAGGTGGAAGAAACCGTAGTCGGTGGTCAGCGGGCTCATCACCACGGCGCGACCCGCGAACGCGACGAGACCGACCCGGTGACCGGTGACGCGGTCCACGAACTCGGCGATGTCGGCCTTCGCGCGCGCCAGCCGATTCGGCGCGGCATCCTCGGCGAGCATGCTCTTGGAGACGTCGAGCACCACCATGATGTCCGCGCTCACCTTGCGCGCGGCGATCGCCTCGGTGCCTCCGGGGGTCTGCGGCCGCATCAGCCCGACGACGCCGCACAACAGCGTCAGCAGCACGAGTGCGAGCTTGACGACACGGCGGGTTACGGACGCGGACGACGCCAAGCGTGTCTGCATGGCGGGCGAAACGAAACGGCCGAGAAGATCCCGGTGGTGGAACTCCAGGAATGCGAGTAGCGCGACCAGTGCCAGCGCCGGCCAGACGCCGTGCACGAGTTGCGGGCTTGCGAACACGATATCGTCCATGTCAGGGCACCCGGGCAAAGACCACGACGCGGCCCAGCCAGCCGAACATCACCAGCAGCAACGCCGCCAGCAACGGCGGGGCGAACAGTTCCTCGTACTGGCGCGAGCGATCTTCGGTGATCCGCGTACGCTCCAGCCGATCGATCTCAGCGTACACCGCAGCGAGCGCGTCGGCGTTGTCGGCGCGGAAGTAGCGGCCACCGGTACGCTCGGCGATGTCGCGCAAGGTCGGTTCGTCGATCTCCACGCGCATCGAACGCAGGACGCCCCTATCGTCTCTGACCGGTGCGAAACCGTTGGTACCGGCGCCGACGGTGTACACCTTGACGCCCTGGGAACGTGCCAGCTCCGCAGCCGACTGCGGCGACTCCACGCCCGCGTTGCTGACCCCGTCGGTCAGCAGAACGGCGATCCGCGACCGCGGCGGTGCCTCGCGCAAGCGCTCCACGGCAAGGCCGAGAGCATCGCCGATGGCCGTTCCGTCCTCCGAACGCGACCGGGTGAGTTCCAGGTTGCGGGCCACGGCCACCACGTTCTCATGGTCGAGGGTCAGCGGGGCCGCCGTGTCGGCGTACCCGGCAAAGCGGATAACGCCGATCAGGTCGTCGGGGCGCCCGGAGAGGTCGCCGCCGCCGAGCACGAACTGCTCGAACACGTCCTGGACAGCAAGCAACCGCGTCCGTTCGCGGTCCGGCGTCGACAGATCCAGGGCGGCCATCGAACCCGACGTGTCGACGACCATGGCGATGGCGATGCCCTCCCGCTGCACGCGGCTGAAGCGCTCGCCGACCCGCGGACCCGCCAGGGAGACGACCAGCGCCACCAGCGACAGCGCCAGCAGTGCGTCCGGCAGCCACGCGAGGCGCGCACGCCATCCCCGTCCGCCACTTGGCAGCAACGCGAACGACGAGAACAGCACCCGTCCGGGCGCACGCCTTGCCAGCATGAAGACAGGAATCGCCAACAACGCCAGCAACAACAACACCGGCTCTCGGAACTCAAGTGCGGCCATACTTCACTCCGCTCTCCACGCGCAGTTTGCGCAGCAAACTGCCAACGCGCCGCGCCAGCGGCGCGCGCTCACGGAACTCAAGTGCGCCCATTGCTCACTCCGCAACCAGGGCAGTTTGCGTAGCAAACTGCGAACGTGCCGCGACAGCGGCGCGCGCTTCGCCCGGGAGCGCCGCACTCTCTTCGAGGAATCGACGCGCGACCTCCAAGGCTTCCCGGGACTCGTCATCCCCGGGGCTGTACCGGGCGAACTTCACCCGGTCGCAAGTGGCGAGGAACTCGGACAGCAAGTCCCGGTGGGCGACGGTCAGATCGGCGGAACGCCCGGCTTCGACCAGGAACTCCTCCGTGGTGAGTTCGGGCGCACGCAAGGCGAAACGCTCCTCGATGTAGCGGCGAACAGTGTCGGACAACTCGACGTACCAGGCGTCCACCGCATCGCCGGTCGGGAGGCCGCGGCGCTCCAGTCGATCGAGACGTGCCAGAGCGCGGTCGAACGCGGTCACCCTGGCGCGTTCCTCGGCACGACGAAGCCAGACAACGACACCCGCCGCGACGGCAATCAGCGCGGCCAGACCCGCCGCCAACCATGGCCAATTGCGCTCAAGCCAGGGGCCTTCGAGTTCCGCCAGCGCCGCCCGGGCTGGGCGTAGTTCGTCGAGGGGCTGGTCGGCGGGCAATACGGATGCCACCACGAACCCGAGTTCATCGGTCAAGAGCTCCCGCGGTTTGGCGTCGACCGTGGGATCGCGTTCGTCGAGGAACTCCACCCGGAGCCTGGGAATCCGCTGCCGCCCGCTCATGGGCGCCTGCAGGGTGTAGCGCTGGGATAGGCGCGAGCCATCGTCCGTGACCTCTTCCCGCGGCGCGAAGTCGATGATCGCGAAACGTCCGAGCGCGTCCCCGAATGCGGGCATGTCCACCGTGACACCGGTCTCGGCGGTCACCAACAGGGTGAGGTTCAAGGGGTCGCCCAAGCGCGGTTCGGCTGGCGTTAGGGTAACCGTCGCGTATACGGGGCCTTCCCGGGCCTCGGTGGACAGCGACGCGGGCTCGTCCATCGGGTCGGGCGCGCTGGCACCTGCCGAAGGTTCCTCCGACTGCGGCTCGGAGCAACCCGCGACCACCAAACCGAGAACGAGCAGACGTCTCATCGGCGGTTCCGCTTTTCCCGCATCCGAAAGAACCGCAGCAGGGGATCGACCACCGACTGAGCCGCATCGATCGTCACTAGGTCGATGCCGATGCCGCGCAGATCCCGCGCCAACGTCGCCGCCCGCGTTTCGGCATCGGCGCGCAGTGCCTCGCGGAACGCTTCGGAGCCCGTGTCAACCAAGCGTCGAGTCCCGGTCTCCGCATCCTCCAAGGTGACCAGACCGCCGCTGTCGACGGCCGACTCGCGTGGATCGGCCACCTTGACGGCTACCACGTCGTGCTTGCGGTTCGTGTTGGACAGTACGTCCAGGTAGCCCTCGTCGATGAAGTCCGACACCAGGAACAGGATGGCGCGGCGCGGCAGCACCCGGCGGCAGAACTCCAACGCCGCCGCGATGTCCGTGGTGCGCCGGTCGCCGGGGGACCGGGTGCGGAGCAGACGGGCGAACTGGGCCGCGAGGCGCCGCGGCAACGGAGCGTTTCGAACGCGCGCGAACGTGGCCCGGTGGCGCTGGCGCCGTCCGTCGTCAGTCTCGTCCTGGCCGCGGGCCAAGACCTCGCGAACCACCCTCAAGGCATGCTTCTGCCCCTTGCGCGGTGGGATGTACTCGTCGACACCCCGATGGAACAGCAGCAGCCCGACCTTGTCGTCGTTGTAGATGGCGGAGAAGGCGAGCAGCGCCGAGAGCTCCACGGCCGCTTCCCGTTTGGATCGACCTGCTGAACCGAAGTCCAGCGAACCACTCATGTCCACCAGCAGCATGACCGTCAACTGGCGCTCCTCGACATAGCGCTTGACGTAGGGAGCACCGACCCGCGCAGTGACGTTCCAGTCGATGGTGCGCACGTCGTCACCCGGAACGTACGGACGCACTTCGTCGAACTCGACGCCCCGCCCCTTGAACACCGACACGTAGGCACCCGCCAGCACATCAGCCACCTGCCGCCCGGTGGTGAGCTGGATGCGTCGGACCTGGCTGACGATCTCGGCGGGAAGCACGTCAGTTACCCCGTACGGCTGCCGTTCAGGGCACCTCGACGTGGGCCAAGATGGTCGCCGCGAGGTCGTCGGTGTCCCGACCCTCCGCTTCGGCCTCGTAGGTCGCCACGATGCGGTGGCGGAGCACGTCGGGCGCGATGCTTTTGACGTCGTGGGGACTCGCGTAGTTGCGTCCTGCAAGCAGGGCGTGGCTCTTGGCGAGCTGCACGAGGCTCAGCGAGCCCCTGACCGACGCGCCGTACTCGATGAGGTTGACGAGATCCGGCAATCCAGCCTCGGCGGGGTCGCGGGTCGCCGTCACCAGGTCGACGGCATAGCGCTTGACCTTGTCGTCGACGAAGACCTGACGCATGGCCCGGCGCGCGTCCATGACGTCGGCGCCGGTCATCACCGCCTGGGCCCGGGGCGCGGTGCCCTCGCCCGCCATGCGGTCGATGACGCGAACCTCGTCGTCGTTGCTGAGATAGCCCACCCGGAGCTTCATCATGAACCGGTCAAGCTGGGCCTCCGGCAGCGGGTAGGTGCCTTCCTGCTCGATGGGGTTCTGCGTCGCCATCACGAGGAAAGGCTCGTCCAACGAAAAGGTCTCCTCCCCGAGGGTCACCTGTCGCTCCTGCATCGCCTCGAGCAGAGCGGCTTGCACCTTGGCGGGCGCCCGGTTGATCTCGTCGGCGAGGATCAGGTTGCCGAACACGGGACCCTTGCGGACCGAGTAGGTGCCTTCGCGGGGATTGAAGATCTGCGTGCCGGTGACATCGCCGGGCAGCATGTCCGGGGTGAACTGGATTCGCGAGAAGCGGCAGTGGACGGTTGCCGCGAGGGTGCTGATGGCGAGCGTCTTGGCGAGCCCCGGCACACCCTCGAGAAGGACGTGGCCGTCGGCGATGAGCGCCAAGAGCAGCCTATGGACCAGCTCGTCCTGGCCCACCAATACCTTGCCGACCTCGGCTCTTACGCCGTCGAACCGTTCCTTGATCGCCGCCGTGTCGACCACCGATTCCGCTGCCATGGCTCTCCCAGTGTCGAAAAGACGCGAATTGTACGTATCGCCAGCCCCTCAGACGACCACTCGCGCGCTCGTCGGATGCGGGGGTATGGCTACCTGATGAACACGAAGAACCGCCGGTCGCCCCGCTGAACCAGCATAGCGAACTGCGGCAGATCCTCGACCGCGGCCTCGAATTCCGCGACGCCATCCACGGCGCGCCGATTCACGGCCAAGATCACGTCGCCGCGGCGAAGCCCGGCAAGCCAGGCTCTGCTGTCGCCTTCGACGGCAGTGACCTCCACGCCGCGCACCTCGCCGAACAGCCAATGACCCCGCGGCAGGTCGCGCAGCCGGACCCCGGCCAGCGCCGACATCGAGGGCCGCGGCAAGCCCTCGGCATCCTCCGCCGTCCCGATCGTGGCCTCGATGGCCTTGCGCTTGCCGTCGCGCAGCACGACGAGTTCGACTTCGTCGCCGACGTTGGCAAGGCCGACGCGGGTGCGCAGATCGCTGGCGCTGACGACTTCCTCGTCGTCGAGACTCAAGACGACATCGCCACTCTGGATTCCCGCGGCCTCGGCGGCCGAACCGTCGACGACATCGGCGACGATGACACCCTTGGCAGCCTCGAGCCCTAGGACATCGACCGCATCGGGCGAGAGATCCTGGATCATGACACCCAGCTGGCCGCGACGAACCGATCCGTATTCGACGATCTGACCGGTTACCGTCCTGACGATGTTGGCGGGCACGGCGAACCCCAGACCCGCGCTGACTCCCGACGGGGAAACGATCACGCTGTTGATTCCTACCAGGCGTCCCTCCAGGTCGACGAGCGCGCCTCCGGAGTTGCCTCGATTGATCGACGCGTCGGTCTGGATGAAGTCCTCGTATCCGTCACTGAACCCCGAGCGCCCCAAGGCACTGACGATGCCGGACGTGACCGTCTGTCCCAAGTCGAAAGGATTGCCGATGGCGACCACGAAATCGCCGACTTGCAGTTCGTCCGAGTCGCCGAGCGGCAGCGCCTTCAGGCCGTCTGCGTCGATCTTCAACAGCGCGATGTCGGTTCCGGGGTCGCTACCCACCAGCTGCGCTTCAAACTCGCGGCGGTCCTCGAGAGCGACGGTGACTTTCTCCGCTCCACGGATGACGTGATGGTTGGTGACGACGTGGCCCTGGTCGGCGTCGATGATGACGCCCGAACCGCTAGACCCCGAACTCGACCACGGGCCCCGCCTGCGAAGATCCACGCGGATGCTCACCACGGCTGGCGTTGCCTGCTCCAGCACCGGCGCAAAGGTCAGCTTGCCGTCGTGGGCGACGGCCACCGGCGGGAACACCACCGCCGCGGCGGTCACGCCAATCGCGAGTGCCCATGCCCAGCAGACGCTCCAACTGGCGTCCGGCGATCGGAAAGTGCCTGCCCTCAACTGCCTCATCGTTCCACCCTATACCTGCAATTCGTTCTGCATACGTCGTCGTGGTTCGCGCACCTCCTTCGTCACCATCGGATGATGCGCGAGCGCGCGTTAGCGTCGCCAGCGAGGCCGAGCAAGCCCGTGGGACCCACGGCCTAGCGCACTCAGTGCCACTTGTTCAGAGCCTCCGTCTCTTTGTGGCGTCAAAGAGCGAAAAGTTCAAGGCGGCTCGACGGCTTCCAAGGATGCCGGTTTGAGCGTTTGACGTGCTTCCGCCCCGCCGACAATGTCATCCCAGTCCCAGAGCTGGGGAATGGTCTCGACGTCCGCCCACCGACCCGCTTGATCGGAGTAGTGCGGACTGCCCGGGTGTCCGGAGGCGCCGAGCGGCACGATCCACCGGGAACTTCGCCAATCGGATGGGTCGTGCACGTAGCGGTTGACGGACATGACCGTGGCAACGAAGCGGTCCGCCATGGAATACGCCCCGGCCAGTGGCGTATCGCCGTCGCCGTGCGGGGCGACGGCGGGCGGATCGAGCAGCGGCGCGGCGTCCGGGAAGACCCGGGACAACGGATGCCGCGGCCGGGTGTGGTGGATCGAACCCCAGGCCCACCCGTCCACGTCGTCCCCCAACTTCGCGCGCAGTTCGGCCATTGCTCGTGCGAGCGCGGAATCGAGCACCGCTTCCCAAGTCCGCCCGGGTGCCAGGCAGGAGCGGTCGTTCTCCGCCATGGCCCTGACGGCAGCGGCGTAAAGCGTGCCGAGATGGGATCCGGCGCCTCGGCCGAAGGCACTCGCAGCATCGAGAACCTCATCGGTCATCTCGCCGAACGCGGCATCGACGATGTCGCGCAGCAGGAACGTCCGCGCGGTGCCGTAGATCGCCGCGGCAGCGGAGTGACGGTCCATCCGACAGTCCCACGCCGAAAGGATCTCGCATGCCTCGCGTGCGTCGTCGTCCACGGGGCGCAGCCGATCGACAAGCCCGGCCAGAATCCGCGCCGGAATCGATTCCCGGTCGGCGTGGATCGAGGCCATGTCCTCGATCGTCGCGGACCCTGCGGGTAGCGCCCCGAGCCGCGCCGTGATGCGGCGGGCACGCCAGTCCGGGGCGAAGAAGGTGTTGATGTAGTGGGGATAGTCCGCGGTCGTGGGAGCGTTGTTGCAGGTGACCACGAATCCGGCGGCGGGGTTGCGGGCGTTGGGCAGTTCCTCGAACCCAATCCTGCCCCGCCACTCGTGCTCCCCGGTCCAGCCAGGCACGGGCAACCAGGCGTTGGCCCGCGACCGGATCGGTATCCGCCCCCGGTAGCGGTAGCCGAACTCGCCGTGGACATCCGCGTAGACGAAGTTGTTGACCGGTTCGGTCCACTCCCGAAGGGCCTCCTCCGCCTCGTCCGCGCAGCGGGCGGCGAGCAAATCGCAGAGCGTGTTCGCCCACGGTGTGCCGTTGTTCGTCCCGGTGTGGCAGAACGCCAGGCCGTGCCCCGCCTCGGGATCACCCGCGACGACGGGACCATGGCGCGTGCGCACAACGGTGAGCGTGCGGGTCTCGCCGTCGCGCACGGCAAGGTGCTCCGAGGTCACTTCTGCCGGGTGCCAGCCGCCCCGGAAGGCGTACTCCAAACGACCGTCGCGTTCGCGGAAACGCTCGATGTAGAGATCCTGGTAATCAGCGACGCCGTGGGTCATCCCCCATGCGACGTGCTCGGTGTGGCTGAAATGGGGCATACCCGGTACCCCGGGAAGGGCGTAGCCGCTGCAGCGGAAAGACGGACAGGTGAGGTGGGTCTGGTAGTAGACGTTGGGCGTGTCCAGGGCACGATGCGAGTCGCCCGCGAGCAGCGGCAGCCCGGACGTCGTGCGTTCCCCGGAGACCACCCAGGCGTTGCTGCCGCCCTCGGCCTCGCCGAGCCAGGCGAGGTCCTCCGCGACCCCGGCAAGATGATCGAGACAGTCGATGTCGAATGCCCCGAACGCCGCACCCGGCGGCACCGAGACGAGACCGTCGTCGGGGTAGCTCCGGAACAGCGCCGCCGCCTTTTCCGCACCCAGGACGAGGGCGAGCCGCGCGCGCCACAACTTGACCTCGTAGGTCCCCATCAGCATGTTGCGGACCTTGTATACGGCGAGCGAATGCCACGGCTGCCAAGTCTCCGGCAATGCGTCCAGGAGGCGGTACTCCACGGGCAGCGACTTTGTCGTCTCGATAAACGCGTTCACCCCCGCCGCATAGGCGTCCAACATCGACCTCGCAGCATCGCTCGACACCGAGTAGTCCGCCTTGGCGGCACGCTCGACGCCGAACGTGCGCATCAGCCGGTCCTCGCCGAGCCCGCGTTCGCCCGCGAACTCCGCCCAACGTCCAAGGGCCCGATGGCGGTCGTAGTCCATGTGCCACAGCCGATCCTGAGCCGTGACGAAGCCCTGGGCGAAGAAGGCATCGTGATCGGTCTCGGCGCGAACGTGCGGCACGCCCCATCGGTCGCGGAACACGTCCACGGGCCGTTCGAGACCCTGTGCCCTGATCGTCGACTCGAGGTCCGCCAACGCGGCCTCGAGATCCGCCCGTGTTATCCGCACTTCCGCTCACCTCGCTCGATCCGATCACTGTAGCGCATATCCAACGCCGGACCGGGCCGCCAGCACGCTGACGCTGCTATGCTTGACGGTCGTCTCGGAACGCGCGGAGCGGCGATGGCTTCACTGCACCCCGGCCGGTTGTCAGTCGATGAGCAACGCACCCTCAGGAAGGACGGTTTCGTGGTCCTCAAGAACGCCGTCCCGCCAGCCGTGACCACGCGCGCCAAGGCGCGCATCGACGACGATCCCAAGCGCATCGTCCACGGCGACGAACCCGCCATCAACGGGATCTACAACGACTCCGGACTGCGCGAACTCATGCTCGACGCCATGGGACCCCACACTGCTCCGATCAACGCCCAGGTCGCCGTGACCATGCCCCATTTCGCCGACGCGGTGGTGCGCCGCAAGGCCAATCCCGCCTACCGGCCCGGCGCGCATGTGGACGGAGGTTGGGCCGGTCCCTGTCCGGTGAAACGCAGCGAGATCCTGGCTTCGGGTCAACGTCTCGAAACCTGGGGCAGCGACGGCGATCCCCAGTCCATGGGACCCGCCGGCGGCGCTCCGCTCTGGCAGGATCGCGAACGCACCGTGGCCATCGGCAGCTACACGGCTCTAGTAGGCGTCTGCCTCAACGACCAGCGCCGGCCCGGCAAGGGTCAATTCTCCGTGCGACGGGGTGCCCACGAGGCGGTCGAGGCCTTCTTCCGCCATCAGCGCGACCGAGGCGGTCCCATCGGTGGCGGCGGCCCGGACTGGCCGCGACTGCAGGCCATGGGTGGTGACGAAGCCTACGCCGGCATCATGCCTCCGGCCATGGTGGCCAGCTACCCGGACACCCGTTTCGACCACGACGACTGGCCGTGGCCCGAGCTGACCCCGGTGCTGATGGAGGAAGGCGACGCGGTGATCGCGTTGCACGCGTTGCCGCACACCGCCACGCCGAACATGAGCGACGACCCGCGCATGAACGTATTCTTCCGGATCCGCCGTTTCCGTCCCGACAACCCGCACGAGGGCAACAAGCGCATCGGCTGGGGCGTCTCGGATCACCCCGACCGCGCGCTCAACGGCGACTTCCTCGACTACCCGGAGGACTACGACCCATTCAAGACGTCCGTCGACAAGATGTGCGACCACTGGAGCGAGTGGGACTTCGCGACATCCCGCTGAGGTCCGATCGCGTCCACCGTGAACTGACCGGCAACCGCGACAAAGGCACTCGGATCGCTCGCGCCCTATACTTGGGTGTCTTCCCGCAGACAGGCGAGCGACATGGGCGGAGCACCACGACCCGCAACCACCCTGCCCCCTGAGTTCCTTCCCGAAAGCGTGGCCGCGCTGTCCGACGACGCGTCGCAGCTCAAGGACGCGCAGTGGTTCCGCTCCGGCGAGCCGTTCCGATCCATGCACAAGAACAATCCCTGGCTGAAGCCTCCGGTGGGCGGCAACGGTGTGCCCGCCATGCGCCCGGACGGTTCGCTTACCGAGCCGTTCCGCTGTCCCTTGTTCGAGGCCGGCCGCAGTGCCGAGGGCGGCGGACTCAACGGGACGCCGTACTACGACACGACGGTGGCACGAAAGCACAACTACTGGAAACAGTTCGACGATCTGCCCCGGGAGACCAAGGACATCAACAAGGCCCGGCGCGATCTCTCCAAGTACGGCTTCTGCCTGATCGAAGACGCCATGAGCGAGTACCAGCGGTCCTACATGCGCGACCGCCTGGAGCGGCAGGCCGAAGCCGAACGCGAGTGCGGCCTGGCCGACATGTCGCCGCACTTCCACATCATGTGGACCCTCGTGAACAAGGGCGATTGTTTCGCCAAGTGCATCGAGTTCGACCCGGAGTGGGTACAGGGCGGGCCGATGATCGAACAGCTCAACAAGGAGCTTCTAGGCCCGGGGCACTACGCCTACTCGTTCGCTTCGAACATCGCGCGCCCCGGCAGCTACCCTCAGAACCTGCACCAGGACTCCGGCGCGATTCATCCCATCCAGACCCCTCACGCGCCGGTGCTGGTGAACACCGTGTACATCATGCAGGACATGAACGAGGTGAACGGCGGCACACTGGTGATTCCCACCAGCCACCGGCTGGTATCGCGGATCCCGCCCGGTGAGGAGGTCGGTCCACTGCCCCCCGCGGTCAACGTCGAGGCCAAGGGCGGCACGGTGGTGTTGATGGACGGCAGGCTGCTGCACGGCACCGGCGTCAACCACACCGACGAGTGGCGCTACATCATGACCAACTCGAACGTCAAACCCTGGATGCGCCAGCAGGAGAACTGGCAGTTATCCATCGACCCGGAAGTGCTCGCCAACGCCTCGGACAAGCTGCTCGCGCGCATGGGCTACTACACCTCCGGGCTCATCGAGATCGGCACCTATTCAGGTCCAAAGACCACCGTCGGTACCCGCCTCGCGATGGAGCGCGGCGAGTACAAGCGAATCCGTGCCATGGACTCGCCCGTGCCGGATGAGGTCAAGGAAGGGCTCACGATCTTCCAGATGAAGAAGAAGATCGACGCCGCCCGGGCCCGAAAAGCCAACGGCGAGGCCTGACGGACCCGGCGAACCCTCAGGGGTTCGTTGGGAGTTGCGCCCGCCGGGCACCAATCACAGGTGGCGCGCCAAGAATGTCAGGATGTCCCCCGCCAGACGGGTGGTTTCGGCCGATGCCTGGTAGGCGAAGCCGTGGGGCAGACCGGGCAAAAACAGGTAGTTCAGCACCCCGCCCGCGTCCTGGTATGCGCTGACCAATTCGAGCGTCATTTCCCGGGGGACGTTCGCATCCTCGCCCGGTTGCACGACCAGTAGCGGCGGCAGACGCTGCGCTTCACCGTTCGCGAGTGCACGCTGCACGCTGGCCTCGCGCATGTGCTCCTCGTCGCGGTAGTACCGGCGATGCGCGGCAATCAGCTCGTCCCGACCGACACGCCGAGCATAGTTGAAGCGGTGTAGCGGATCCGACACCGGCCACAGCGCCACCACGCAGTTCACGGCCGCGGAGGCCTGTTCGGCATCCGGGGCGCCCACGACCGCCGTTCCTCGGTGCGCCTCGATGTCGGGTTGAATCGCCGCGAGGAGAGCGAGGTGGCCGCCGGAACTGCTGCCGATCAGCCCAATCCGTGCCGCGTCGATGCCGAACTCGTCCGCCCGGGATCGGATGCAGCGGATGGCGGCGGTGATGTCCCGCACGGCGCACGGGTGCTTGCCGTTGCGGCCGTCGCGAAAATCCAGCGAGAAGACCGTGTAGCCCGCCGACGCCAGCTCCCGGCAGAGCACCGCCGGCGACAGCCGGTCGTTCGACGTCCAAGCGCCGCCGTGGACCATGACGACGGCTTGGCCGGATCCGGCGCCTTCGCTCGGGCCGTAGCGGTCGGCGAGCAGGTCCAGGTCGTCGGCGCGACCGTAGACCAGCGTATCCGTTGTTACCGCGTCAGACGGCGACACTCGCCTGTGCGACCAGCACGACGGTGCCGTCCGCCTTCTCCAGCCAGACGAAGGCTCCGCGACGTTCGTCGCCGTTCTCCGGTCCGGTGTCGACGCCTCGTGCGGTGACGGTGTCCTCGGGCCACGTCGGGTTGGTGAACTTCAGGTCCAACCGCCCACTGTGCCACCAGGTTTCGCCGAAGAAGTCCTCGAGCAGGTGGGCGGTGTAGGCGAGCGTCATGCGCCCGCCGACGACCACGTCCTGGAACCCGAGCGCTTCGGACTCCTTCTTGTCGGTGTGGTAGTTGGCGTTGCCGTGGAAGAACTCGCCGCACATCTCGAGCGTTATGGTCCGGGTCAGTCCGCCGAACGGTTCCCCGTCGGGAATGATGAACTTCCGCGCGCCGGGCTTTTTCGATGGATCCCGGAACGACACCTTGCCGTCGGTGGGTGCGTCGCGGAGAAAGCTCTGGTGATGGTGGGTGCGGAACGCGAGCGACCCGTCGGCGTCGCGGACATCCACCTCGTAGTAGACGACCGAACGGTCCCGATGGGGATAGATGTCCCGTATGCGGCCGCTGGCGGAATAGGTCTGACCTTGGACCAGCGTTCCGAAACACTCCCAGCCCTGACGCATCCAGAGATGCCCGATGTGGTTCTGGAAGGCGATCTCGCCGAAGAAGCCGTTCTCGGCATCGCTCGCCAACATGGTCGGCACCCGACCGTCGTCCCGCGGGGTCAGTGCCAGCCCGCCGTAGTAGTCGGCGAGCATGGAGTCGGAGACCTCGAAGGTCCGGTCCGTGAGTTGCTTGCCGATGAAGGGATCCTGTCTCTCGCTCACGCCTGCCGCCTCACCGTTGTGATCAGTCACAAGTGTAGCAGCCGCCTTCCTTCTCGGATGGTTCTGCGACTGCCGAGCATCGGATCGATGTGCTGGCTCGACGTGTCTCACGGAAAGATACAAAACAATCGCTCTCCGGGATATCAACCCATACAGTATCGTATATTGATACCTTCGGGATTCGCGTTGATGCGCCGCATCAGAGGTGGCAGGTTGCCGGAAGCCCACATCATCCGCGGAGAGAACACCATGAGATTCGGACGACCATACCGTCTCGTCGCGCTGGCTTTGATTGCCTGCCTCGGAGGATGCACGGCGGCCTTCTCGATGAGCAGCACGCAGAGGACGACCAGTTCAAGCATGGTCGATTTTCTCTACCCGGAGGGCGAGCGTCCGGTGGTGGATGCCGCGATTACCCCGCGCCTCGAACTTCCCCTGCGGGTCGGAATCGCCTTCGTGCCAGCGAGCAAGCAGAGGTGGCCCTACGACTCCGGCTGGCCCTACGACTCCAAGATGCCGGAAAAGAGACGCATCGAATTGCTGAAGAAGGTGGAAGGCACTTTCGAGACTGTCGACTACATCGAGGCAGTCGAGGTGATCCCGTCGACCTACCTAGGGTCGAGGGGCGGCTTCGATGCGCTCGAACAGGTGAGCCGGCTCTACGACCTCGACGTGTTCGCTCTAGTGTCCTGGGATCAGGTCATGAACACCGACGATACGGTCTTTTCCATCCTCTACTGGACGATCGTCGGCGGCTATGTGATTCCCGCCTCGCGAAACACCGTCAACACCATGCTCGACACAGCGGTGTTCGACATGCGGACCCGCAAACTATTGCTCCGCGCACCGGGCTTCGATGTCGGCGGGAAGCAGACAACCGCGATCGGTGCCGGGCCAGCCCAGCGACGGCTGAGCGACTCGAGCTTCGAGCGCGCCATCTATACGATGACGGAGAATCTCGAAGCCGAGGTCAAGGCGTTCGGTGAGCGGGTGAAGGAGGGCAAGTCCGTGGAGATCGCCTACTCCGACAACTACCGGGGCGCCTACACGCCGCTCGTCCTGCTCCTAACGCTCGCACTCGCGCTGTTGGCCCCGGCCCGCGACCTCCGCCGAAGCCGCGGTTGACCGGCAGCGCATGTCACGGCGCGATCGCCGACGTTCAACGCGCCGCGGTCGCGGTAGCAAACGTCCAGCGCGGGTGCGTCAGGTGCAGACCAAGAGACTGCTCGTCTCCACGAGCATTGCAGCGGCGGTATTCATGGCGGCGGCTCTCTGGCTGCCGTTGTTCGCCTTCGACCGCACGGCCGTCCTGGACGGCCAGTTCTGGCGTCTCGTTACCTGTCACCTCACCCATCTCGATCCCCAGCATGCGCTTGTGAACGCCGTCGGCTGCGGTCTCGTAGTTACGATCCTCCGCGACTCCATGTCCTGGAAGGCAATCACGGCCTGCGTGGTGATCCTCGCCTCCACAGTAAGCCTCGCCAGCGTCCTGCTGTGGGTACGAATCGACTTCGCCGGCTTCTCCGGAGTCCTCTACGGTCTCGCCACCATGGCGGCCTTCGCATTGCGCAAGCGTTCACCCTGGCTCGCCGGCTTGATTGCGGTCGTGCTCGTCGCAGGCATCATCGCCGGGATCGCCGGCTACAGCCGGCCTTGGACGGCCGACGTCGCATTACACACCCATGTCGTCGGCATCGCGGTCGGTGCCTGGCTTGGCAACTGGATCCGCCGGAATCCATCGCGCTCTCGATAGCAGGCGAGGCTACGCCGCAGACCGACGAGGCGTGCCGTAGGGGCGACCACACTGTGGGCTTTACTGGCGGACAACCTCCTCGTCCGCCTCGAGGTCGAGGGCGGCATGGAACAGGGCCTTGGTGTAGTCGCTTGTTGGGTTCGAGAACACGTCCGCCGCCGGCCCCTGTTCGACGATCACGCCATCACGCATGACGATGAGCCAGTTGGCGAGCGCCCGTACCACCTTGAGGTCGTGGCTGACGAACAGGTAGCCCAGGTCGTGTGCGGCCTGCAGGTCGCGCAACAGGTCGACGATCTGCGCTTGTACCGACATGTCGAGGGCGGACGTTGGTTCGTCGAGGACGACGAAACGCGGGCGTAGAACCATCGCCCGGGCGATGGAGATACGCTGGCGCTGACCACCCGAGAACTCGTGGGGGTAGCGCTCCATGTGCTCCGGCTCCAAGCCCACCTCCTCGAGGACCTCCGCAACCCGGCGCCGACGTTCCGCCTTGCCGACGTTGGGTTCATGGATCCTCAGGCCCTCCTCGACGATCTGCAGCACGGACAGGCGCGGCGACAGGCTTCCGTAGGGATCCTGGAAGACGACCTGCATGTCCTTGCGCAGCGGTATGAGGCCCTTTCGCCGCACCGTGCTGATGTCGCCGCCATCGAAACGCACGGCGCCTTCGCTCGCGAGTAAACGCAACATCGCGAGCCCCAGGGTCGTCTTGCCGGAGCCGGACTCGCCCACCACGCCCACCGTCTGTCCGGCACGGACCTTGACGTCGACTGTCTCCACGGCAGTGAAGTAACGGCGTCCGCCCAGCCAGCCCTTGCCCACGGGATACTTGACGGTGAGGGCGTCCGCCTCGGCAACGATGGGCGCGCCGCCGTTGGCCGCCGGCGGTTCTCCCTTCGGTTCGGCAGCCAGCAGATGCCGGGTGTAGGCGTGCCGGGGCTCGTTGAAGATCTGCCGGTTGGATCCGGATTCGACGATCAGTCCGTCGGTCATGACACACACACGACTAGCCATGTTGCGGACGATCCCCAGGTCGTGGGTGATCAGCAGCATGGCCATGTTCAGCTCGCCCTGAAGATCCTTGAGCAGTTGCAGGATCTGGGCCTGGATGGTGACGTCCAGCGCGGTGGTGGGTTCGTCGGCGATCAATAGCTGTGGCTCGTTGGCGAGAGCCATGGCGATCATCACGCGCTGCCGCTGTCCGCCGGAGAGTTCGTGGGGATAGGCGTTCAGGCGCTCTGCGGCGTCCTGCAGCCCAACCATCTCGAGCAGTTCCAGGGTTCGCTCATGGGCCGCGAACTTCGACATCCGCTTGTGGACCACCAGCGCCTCGCCCACCTGCTTGAGGATGGTGTGCAGCGGATTCAGGGAGGTCATCGGCTCCTGGAAGATCATGCTCACCACGCCGCCGCGAACGTCGAGCAGCCGCGCCTTGTCCGCGCCGAGCATCTCCTCGCCGTTGACCAGCACGCTTCCCCCTGGATGGTGCGCCTGGGGATAGGGCAGCAACTGCAGCACCGAGAGCGCGGTCACCGACTTGCCGGAGCCCGACTCGCCCACCAGCGCCACCGTCTCCCCCGCGGCGATGTCGAACGACACGCCACGCACCGCCGGCGTGTCGCCGAAGCTGACGTGCAGGTCGCGTACCTCGAGCAGTCTCTCTGCCATTGCCTTCCCCCACGGACCGCTCGCGGCCCGTCGAAGCGGGGGATTCTACCCGCTCAACGGCGCCAGCGGTCGAGCCGTGCCCATAGATCGTCAGCCTCGGCGCGGGCCACCACCGCTGCGAACCGCGGCTCATCGAGTCCGGGCCACGCCAATCCGGCGAGTGTGCAGTCGAGTGGCAGGTCGTCTCGCAGCGCCGCCAGGCGCTTGACCAGCAGTGCCTCGTCGCGGCGCGCCGCCAGTTCGTGTTGCAGGCGCGCGCGTCCCGCCAGCGTAGCTGGCCAGTCGTCGCCATCCGGTGGGAAGTCCTCGATCCCACCGAACTCGTGCAGCATGATCGCGGTCGCCTTCGGTCCCCACCGGGGAACACCGGGCAGACCCTTGGCGGGCGCACCCACCAACGCCAGGTAGTCCGGAAGCTGCCAAGGCGCGACGCCGTACCGCTTGCGGAAGGCGACCTCGTCGGTGACCGCCTTGCGAATCCGGTCGAGCACGACCACGCGCCCGCCCCGAATGCACTGGAACAGGTCGGTGTCCGTCGTGCACAGCACCACCTGCTCCACGTCGATGTCCTCGCGCAACACCCGGGCGCCGGTGGCGAGCGCATCGTCCGCCTGGAAGCGCACCATCGGCCATAGCCGGATGCCGAGGGCGCGTACCGCCTCCAACGCCAAGGCGCTCTGCCGTCGGATCAGCGTCCCCGGGTCCTCCGATGGCGGACCGCGGGTCGCGGGCAACGGGTCGAAGGCGACGGCCACGTACACCGGATCGGGATCATCGATACGGGTACGAACGCCCTTGAGTAGCGACAGCAGGGTGTGAAGCAGGCCACGGACGGCGCCAACTTCCTCACCGTCGCTATTGGTATGACGGGGCGAGCCATGGAAGCAGCGAAACAGCTCGAAGGTGCCGTCGACAAGGTGGACGGTGGCCATCGGGCGGGGTCAACCGTGCCGATCGCGGAACTCCGAGCCGATCGCGCCCCGATCGCGCAGCTCCGCGAGGTCGTCGGCATCGAGCCCGAGGTCGGCGGCGAGCACCTCGTCGGTGTGCTCTCCGAGCAACGGCGCGGCGCGCATCTCGACCCGGCTTCGCGACATCCGTGCCGGCCAGCCAAGCAGGCGGATGTTGCCGTGTTCGGCGTGGTGCAGTTCGTGGATGAAGTCGCGCTCTATGAGGTGCGGGTCGGTGAACAGATCGCTGGTCTCGTACACCTGGCTCGCGCAGACGCCTGCCTCCGCCAAGGCGGTCATGGCCTCACGCTTCGTGCGGGTGCGCGTCCAGGCGGCGATTTCCTCGGTCAGCAAGTGGCGATTGGCATGACGTTCGGCCGGATCCGCGAAACGCTCGTCCTCGAGCAGGTCCGGCTTGCCGATGGCCTCGACGACCCCAGCCCACATGCGCGGGTTCACCGCCATGACGAACACGTAGTCGTTGGCTCCGTCGCCTTTGCAGGGGTACAGCGAGACGAACGGATTGCTGCCGTTGCCGCCGCGCCTCGCCGGCACCTCGCCGTAGTGCGTATGCGACACGGCGGTCCGCAGGTAGTAGGTCATCGCCTCCTGCATGGAGAGTTCGATGAGCTGGCCCTGGCCGGTGCGCTGCTTCTGTGCCCAGGCGGCGGTGACTGCGAGCGCCGCCTGCATGCCCGTTCCGGCATCGCCCATGGTCGGTCCGGGACGCATCGGCGGTCCATCCGGCTCGCCGGTTATGGAGAACGCGCCCGCCGCCGCCTGCGCCACCATGTCCATGCACTTGTAGTGCGCATAAGGTCCGCTGGTGCCAAAGCCCTTGATGCGCACGTAGATGATCTCCGGGTGGATGGCGCGCATGACGTCGTAGCCGATGTCCAGCTTCTCGACTACCCCCGGCCCGTAGTTCTCCACGAAGACGTCGTAGCCCGGCACCATCTTCAGCAGCAGATCGCGCCCCTCAGGCGTGTCGAGATGCAGCGTGACGCTGCGCTTGTTGGAGTTCCAGTTGACGAAGTACTCGCGGTCCACGGCGCCGCCAGCGGCCCGCCCTCGCCCGGGATCGCCAATGTTCGGACGTTCCACCTTGACCACGTCCGCCCCGAGGAAGGCGAGACTCTGGGTGCAGCAGGTACCCGCCTCGTACTGGGTCATGTCGAGAATGCGCATGCCGTCCAACGCCGCCATCGGACTCTCTCCCCGGTAGACGCCTGCAGTATAGCCAAGCGGCGGAGTGATCCGGCTGCGAACGCGGTGCCGTCCAAGCGATACCTCAATTTGACACGTATATCGTGCACACTTATCCTGTGTTCGATGAACGTCACCCTCTCCATCGATGCGCGAGTGGTCGCCGACGCACGCCGCTTGGCCGCGCTACGCGGCACGAGCCTGAATCAGCTAATTCGTGACCATCTTGCCGAACTGACCCAAACCGGCGAGCAAAGCCGAGTTGTGGATCAACTGGAAGCGCTCTGGTCGCAGAGTTCGTTCCGATCCGACGGTTCCTGGTCGCGGGACGAACTCCATGAGCGGTCGTGAGTTCGTCGACGCCAACGTCCTCGTCTACGCGGACGACGCGCGCGATGCGGCGAAGCAGGCGTGTGCGAGGGACCTGATCCGGAGTCTGCTGTTGGAACGGCGCGGCGTCATTTCCCTACAGGTACTGCAAGAGTTCTTTGCGGCAGCTACGCGAAAGCTCGGCATGGACGCCGCGACGGCAAGGGACCGCATCCTGCTCTACGGACGTTTCGAGCTCATCCGCTTGAGCTTCGACGACCTCCTTGCCGCCATCGACCTGCATCGTCTTCACGAACTGTCGTTCTGGGACGCGCTGATTGTGCGCGCGGCGACAAACGGCAACTGCGGCGTCTTGAATACGGAGGACATGCAGCACGGACGGGTTATCGACTCCTTGACCATAGCCAATCCGTTCGGCACCCCGGCCGCTTAGGCGCATAACTCGCCAGGGGCCACGATGATGCGCGCCCTTACGGGCACGTCGGATGATGCGTGCCCCTACCCGCGTTGGAGGAACTCTGTCCACCGCCCTGCCGCGCGGGCGATTTCCAAGTCACTGGACCATCCTGTATAACTCCGCGCTCGTTTGTCGGGATTCGGGGGCAAGGTGTTCTACGAACTGAGGCGGTACAGGATCGCCGAGGGGAAGATGGACGACTGGGTGCGCTTCATGGAGGAGGTCATCATCCCCTTCCAGGTCGCCCAGGGCATGGTCATCGCGGGGAGCTTCCGGGGCGAGGACGACACCACCTACGTGTGGCTGCGCCGGTTCGCGTCCGAGGAGGAGCGCGAACGGCTCTACGCCAAGGTGTACCAGACCGACCGTTGGCGCAACGAGATCGGACCCCGGGTGGCGGAATTCATGCTGCCCGACATCGAGGTGACCCGCATCGTGCCGACACCCCATTCGGTGATCAGCTAATGGACGAACCGGCATTCGCAAGCGCAACCGAACTCGCGCGCAGGATCAAGAACCGGGAAGTCGGATGCGTCGAACTCCTCCGCTACTTCCTTGACCGCGTCGACCGCTTCAATCCCGACCTCAACGCCATCATCGTGGACATCCGCGACGAGGCCCTGGAGCGGGCCAAGGCGGCGGATGCCGCGCTGGCCGCCGGCGAGGACTGGGGACCGCTCCACGGCGTGCCGATGACGTTCAAGGAGTCCTACAACATCGCCGGCACGCCAACGACCTGGGGAACTCCCGAGCTCAAGGACAGCATCGCCGAGGACGATGCCTTGGCGGTCACGCGTCTCAAGGGCGCTGGTGCCGTCGTCTTCGGCAAGACCAACGTGCCGCTGATGCTGGCCGACTTCCAGAGCTACAACGAGGTCTACGGGACGACCAACAACCCGTGGGATCTCGAACGCGCGCCGGGTGGATCGTCCGGTGGTTCAGCGGCATCTCTGGCGGCCGGGATGACGGGACTCGAAATGGGCTCCGACATCGGTGGTTCGATCCGCAACCCCGCGCACTTCTGCGGGGTCTTCGGCCACAAGCCGACGTGGATGCTGCTGCCGCCGCGAGGGCATGCGACACGCGGGGTCTTGAGTCCCTCGGACATCTCGGTGATCGGCCCGCTGGCGCGTTCCGCCACGGACCTCGAACTGGCGGTGGACATCTGCAGCGGTCCCGACGAGATCGCCTCTCGCGGGTTGAAGCTCGCGCTACCGCAATTCGCCAAGTCGCCGGGCGAACTCAAGGTGGCCGTGTGGCGGGACGATCCCATGGCGCGGGTGGACGACAGCGTCGCCCAACGCGTCGATGCGGTGGCCGAAGCGCTCGAGCATGCGGGAGCGCAGGTGGACTACGCAGCCCGTCCCGTGGATGCCGAGCACGCCCACACCGTCTATCAATGTCTGCTGCAGGCGACCATGTCGGCGCGCCTCGCGCCCGAGCGCTTCGCCGCGGTCGAGCGACGGGTCGAAGCCATGGATCCGGACGACACCAGTCCCCGGGCCAGGATCCAGCGTTCGCAGACCGCGCGCTTCAGGGAGTGGATCGCCAACAACGAGCAGCGCACCCACATCCGCTGGCAATGGCACGACTTTTTCGATCGATTCGACGTGCTGCTCTCGCCGATCATGTCGACATCCGCGTTCCCCCATGACCAGCGTCCCTTTAGCGACCGCACCTTGACGGTGAACGGCGTCGAGGAGCCCTACTTCGATCAGGTGTTCTGGGCGGGACTCGCCAGTGGCGCGTACCTGCCGGCGACCGTCCTCCCCACCGGTCCCGACCCCCAAGGGCTCCCCATCGGAGTACAGTTGATCGGACCGGAGTACGGTGACCTTGTCACCATCGGCATCGCGAAATTCCTCGAGGAGCAGGGATTCGCCTTCCAACCGCCACCGGCGTATTGCTGACGGGATCTCCGTCCACAAGCGTGGCCACCGCCGTCGCCCACCCGAACATCGCCCTGGTCAAATACTGGGGCAAGCAACCCGGTCCGGGGAACGTGCCCGCGACCCCGTCCCTATCCATCACCGTCGCCGCCCTGACGACCACGACGCAGGTCGAAGCCGCAGCCAAGAACTCGATCCGCATCGACGGCGTACCCCGCGCCGACCCGAAGGTCCAAGCTCTCGTCGATGCCATGCGAGGCGCCTTCGAGCTGCCGCCCATGGCCGTCACGACGGACAACGACTTCCCCACCGGGGCAGGTCTCGCATCCTCCGCTTCCGGCTTCGCCGCGTTGGTGACCGCCATCGACGCCAAGTTCGATCTCCACCTCTCGCCGTCGGCACGCTCTGCCTGGGCACGGCGCGGCTCGGCATCCGCCGCGCGATCGATCTTCGGCGGCTTCGCCACGCTCGCCGAACGCGACGGTGAGTGGACCGCCGCCGAACTCCTGGACAGGGATGCGTGGCCGCTGGAGGTCGCGGTGGCGGTGACCGACGAGTCGGCCAAGCCGGTGCCGTCCAGCGCCGGCATGGAACGCTCGCGCACCACATCGCCGTTCTACGAGGCCTGGTGCCGAAGCACGGAGATCGATTACGCAACGGCCTGCCGGGCGGTGACGACGCGGGATTTCGACGCCATCGCCCGGATCGCCGAGCACAGTTGCCTGAAGCTGCACGCCCTGATGCTGTCCTCGCGCCCCGCCCTCGTCTACTGGAACCCCGCGACCGTCGCCGTGATGGACGCGGTTCGCGAACTCCAAGTTGCCGGGACGCCGGTGTTCTTCACCATCGACGCTGGACCGCAGGTCAAGGCCGTGTGCGCTCCCGGACACGGCGAACGTGTTGCCAACGTCCTCGGCAACGTTCCCGGAGTCGTTCGTACTGTTACGAGCGGCCTGGGTGCCGGCGCCAGCGTGGTCTAGCCCGTGATCGAGGCCTCGGCGCCCGGCAAGCTGGTGGTGAGCGGCGAGTATGCCGTACTCGCCGGTGCGCCGGCCCTGGTGGCCGCGGTCGACCGCCGGGTGACGTGCACGCTGGTGGAACGGGAATCGGGCGAATGGCGATTCGTCAGCACCGGCTTCGAAGACGACCGTTCGCTTCCGAGGCAGGCCGTTTTCGAAGCGGCGCCCGACACCGTCGCGGGCATCGCCCGTCGCGCCTTCCATGGAACAAAAGCGACCGGGAGCGTAAGCGACCGGGAGCGGTTGGTCCATGGGAGGTCGGCGTGGCTGGGCCGGAGGCGAACCCCGGCGCACAGCGATAGCGAAGCGCCGGGGACGGCTTTGGGGCGCTACGGAGACCGCGAAGCCCCCGAGCACCTGGAGATCGCGATCGACTCGTCGCCCTGCTACCACCGTGGCGTCAAACTGGGTGTCGGATCCAGCGCGGCCATGGTCACGGCGGTCGCGACGGCCTTCGGAGTTCTCGGCGGTAGCGCGCCGAGGCTCGCCGAACTGTACGAGTTCCACGCCGACTACCAGGGCGGCGGCAGCGGTCTGGATGTCGCCGCCGCCGTGACGGGCGGCGTCATCCGCTTCCAGGACCGTGTTGTCACCCCCGTTCGCTTGCCGCAAGGGGTTCATCTGTCCTTCGTATTCACCGGCACCGGAACACGGACGCCGGAACTTCTGTCGGCATTCGAGGCCTGGCGGCGGCAAAGCGCGACCGCTCAACTCGAACGCTTGGCCGCGGCCGCCCGCGAGGTCGTGGACTGCACCGGGACTGCCGATGCCTTCGCGGATGCCCTGGGGGAATACGCCGATGTGCTCGAACGTCTCGACCAATCTGCCCGAATCGGCATCTTCGGCCCTGGTCATCGCCGCGCGCGCGAGCTGGCCGGACCGCTGGGGGTCGTGTACAAGCCTTGCGGCGCCGGCGGCGGCGACACGGGAGTCGGCACCGCCACCGACCCCGCGGCCATAGCAGCTTTCGAGCGGCAGGCCTCGGCCGCCGGACTGGTGGTTCTGCCAATGGCGATCTCGGCCGACGGCGTCAGAGTCCGCACCGGCTGACCGATCACACCTCGCCCAGCTTCAGCGCCTAGACGCAGACGCGCGTTCCGGGCTTGCCACCTTCCGTGTCCGGCGTCACACTCGGTTGACAACACGACGACATCAGGCAGGGGGAAGAATGGCCACACCCGCACGGGTCGTGGTGATGCCGGGGGTGCCTGCACCGCTCGAAGTCCAGGAAATCGATCTGCCCGACCCGGGTCCCACCCAGGTCGTCGTCAGGCAGTACGCTTCCGGCATCTGCCACTCACAGCTTCACCAGATGCATGCACCTCGTCGCCGGCCCTCGCTGCTCGGCCACGAGTCCACCGGCGTGGTGATCAAGAAGGGGCACGACGTGGGACACGTCGAGGAGGGCGACACCGTGCTGCTCACCTGGGTGCCCCGCGACGCGGCCAACGCCGACGGTCCGCCGTCCCGGCCCGCGGTGGACATCGGCGGCGGCCACGAGGTCGCCCAGAGCGTGTTCACCTGGGCGGACCACACCATTGCCGACGAACAGTACGTGGTGAAGGCCTCCAGCGACATCGCCACCGATGTGACCTCGATCATCGGCTGTGCGGTGATGACGGGAGCCGGCGCGGTGCTCAATACCGCCAACGTTCAGGAGGGCAACTCGGTGGCGATCTTCGGTGTCGGCGGCGTCGGGCTGTCGGCCGTGGTCGGCGCGAAGATGCGTGGCGCCGACCCGATCATCGCGGTGGACTTAGACGATGCCAAGCTGGCGTTCGCCAAGCGTTTCGGGGCCACCCACGGCATCAACGCCGGCGAAGTGAACGCCGTCGAAGCCATTCACGAGCTAACGGGCAACCCGCAACAGACGGCGCAGGGCGGACGTCCCGTGGCCGGCGTCGACTTCGCCTTCGATTGCATCGGCCTCAAGGTCACCATGGAGCAGATCGTGCCCGCCTGCCGGCGTGGCCACTTCGGCGCCTGCCAGGGCGGCACCGCGGTGCTGGTCGGCGTGCCGCAAACCACTGTTGAACTGAACGCCGGCGCGATTCTCGCCGAGGAGAAGCAGTTCCGCGGATCCATCGGCGGTTCATGTTCGCCGGACCGGGACTTCCCGATGTTCCTCGACTGGCATGCCAGCGGCGAACTCGACCTCGAGTCGATGGTGACCGAGCGCTACACCATCGACGAGATCAACGAGGCGACAACGGCGCTCGAACAGGGCCGCATCAGCGGCCGCTCGATCCTGGAGTTCTGACGCTCCGCCCCTCGGTGTTCACGATGATCCAACCGGAGGTGTGCCATTAGGACGCTACTCGACACCCGACGCTATCGGGTGAAGCCGGACCAGAACGTGGATCTCAACACGTTGTCCACGCTGCCGACGATCGCGCACCGCGGCAAGTCGTCTCTGCGCGAGATGCTCGAAACGCACGTCGCACGCTTCGCCGAACTGCAGGAGGCCATGTACGCCGAAAGCCGCCAGGCACTGCTGCTGGTGTTCCAAGGCATGGATGCCTCCGGCAAGGACAGCACCATCAAGCACGTCACCACGGGCGTGAATCCCCAGGGGTTCCGGGTGTCGAACTTCCGCCAGCCGACCTACAAGGACATGGAGTACAGCTATCTCCACCGGCACTGGATGACGTTGCCGGAACGCGGCCGGATCGGCATCTTCAACCGCTCGCACTACGAGGAAGTGGTCACGCTGCGGGTGAATCCGGACCTGCTCGCTGGCCGCAAGCTGCCGCCGAGGCGGATCGACGACGGCTTCTGGGAGGAACGGCTGCGAGACATCGTCGCTTTCGAGCGTCACCTCGGCCGTAACGGCACGACGATCGTCAAGTTCTTCCTCAACATCTCCAAGAAGGAACAGCGGACACGCCTGCTGGAACGGCTGAACGACCCCACCAAGCACTGGAAATTCGATCCCGCGGACCTTGAGGCGCGCAGCCGATGGAATGACTACCTGAAGGCCTACGAGTCGGCCTTCGCCGTCACCAGCACCAAGCAGGCCCCGTGGTACATCATCCCCGGCGACAACAAGCCGGCGATGCGCGTACTCGTCGCCGCCATCATCGTGGAGACCTTGGCCGGCATGAAGCCCCGCTACCCGGAACCCGATGCGGCGCTGCTACGCTCGATCAAATCCGCGAGGAAGGCTCTGGCCTAGCTTTCTGTTGCGGCGAGGCCGAGGCGCTCGAGGAAGGCGACCATCATCTCGACGCACTCTCGGGGCTTCTCGAGTTGCAGGAAGTGGCTCGCGCCTGAAACGAACTCGTACTCGATCCCCTGAAGCGTGCCGAGATCGACGCTGGCCCCGAAGGGAGAGCGCACGGCCGGATCGGCCCCGATCACCTTGACTGGACAGGCGAAGTCATCGGGGGCGGGGTCTACGAAGTACGCCAGCGCCCAATCGCAGATTTGGGACTCGTATTCCGATGGACATCGGAGTTCAAAGCCGTCGCCGTCGGCGGCCGGGCGGAGGGTTGTCTCGGCAAAGAGTTCCGCTACGCCCGGCAGCAACCCGGAAAAGGCGGGGGCATCGCGAATACTCTGGGCGAGTTCCGTGGTCGTCTGGAACCACGACTGGCGCTTGCGCGTGCCTGCCGCCTGTCGTCCCCATCGAGCCTCGACACCCAGTATGTCCGCGTTCGGCGCGTATACCGGCGGGTCGAACAGCACGAGTGCCGCGAAGCCGTCGCCCGGACGGTCGTGGGCCAGAGCCGTGGATGCGGACATCGAATGGAAGACGCCGACACGCGGTTTGGAGCCGAACATGCGGTCGATGCCGTCATGGATCTGTTCACTGTCCGAGACGAAGGTCGCGATGTTGTGGTCGCGGAGATCGCCCCGGGTATTCCAGCCGTGGTTGCGGAAGTCGTAGAGCACGAGATCGAACCGATCGCTCAACAATGACCAGAAAGGGTAGTAGAGATCGCTGGCGAGTCCGTTGCCATGACTCAACACGAGCCTCGGCCCGTCCGGGTTGCCGTGCCGGCGCAGAACGAAGCGACTGCCGTCGTCCGCGACGACCTCCGCTATCGCGAGCGGCTCGGGTACGCACCAGTGTTTCACAGCTAGAGTTTCAACAGAAAGGTCGCCTCAAGGGGCCGCTACCAAGTATCGATGTAGGGGTACTTCTTCCCCTCCCGCGGTACCGGTGGAGGCAACCGCTTCAAGCTGCTCGCAATCCAGCTTCGGGTGTCGGCCGGGTCGATCACGTCGTCGAGACCTCCGCCCACGCCGGCGTTGATCGCCTTGGCGCCTTCGTAGGCCCGCTCAACGCGCCTTTCGAACTCCAGGCGGCGCTCTTCGGAATCCTCGATGGCGGCCAGCTCCTTGCGGAACCCCAGCTTGACCGAGCCCTCGATGTTCATGCCCGCGAACTCAGCCGTCGGCCAGGCCACGGTGAAGAAGCCGACCAACGAACTAGCGCCGCACATCGCCTGCACGCCCAATCCGTAGGCCTTGCGGACCACCACCCCGAAAAGCGGTACCGTGAGGTTCGCCCCGGCATTGAACATGCGCACGCAATGGCGGACCAGCGCCGTTCTCTCCACGTCCGGGCCAACCATCATCCCCGGGCAGTCCATCAGGCTCAGCACCGGGATGTCGAAGGCATCGCACAGCTGGATGAAGCGCGCGCCCTTGTCGGCCCCGTCCGAGTCGATGGCGCCGGCCAGGTGGTGAGGGTTGTTGGCGATCACACCCATCGGATGGCCTTCCACCCGGATGAAGGCGGTGATGACGCCGATGCCGAACTTCTCCCGGATCTCGAGTACCGAGCCGACGTCGGCGATGGTGTGCACGATCTCCTTCATGTCGTAGAGCCGCAGCCGATTCTCGGGCACGACGTGGCGCAGCCGGCGCTGGTCGGGAGCTTCCCACTCGGCGACGGAGCCTTGGAAGTACGACAGGTACTTCTTGGCCACCTCCACGGCTTCCTCTTCATCCTTGGCGAGGATGTCCACCACGCCATTCGGCACCTGAAACGACATGGGCCCGACCTCTTCGGGCGTGTAGATGCCGAGTCCTCCGCCCTCGATCATCGCGGGGCCGCCCATGGCCACCGTGGTGCGTTCGGTGGCGATGATGACGTCGCAGCAAGCGACGAGGGCCGTGTTCCCCGCAAACGTCCGCCCGTTGATGATGCTGATCAGCGGCACGAGACCGGAGAGCTTCGAGAACTGCGTGAACGTGTCGGTGTCGAAGGCGACCCCCGGCCCTTTGCCGTCGTCGCCCGGCCGGCCGCCACCGCCTTCGCCGAAGAGGATCAGCGGAATCCGGAATCGTTCCGCCAGTTCGTACATCCGATCCTGCTTGTAGTGGTTGCGGCCGCCCTGTGTCCCGGCCAGCACCGTGTAGTCGTAGTGCACGAGCATGGCGCGGGCCGCTTCCTCGCCGAAGAGATCGGCGTTGATGGTGGCGAGCCCCGCGATCAGACCGTCGGCCGGCGTGTTCCTGCGCAGCGTCTCCATATCGTGACGCGTATGCTGGCGGGCGACGATCAGCGGCCAGTACTCCTTGAACGAACCCGGATCGACGAGCTGCTCGATGTTCTCCCGCGGCATGCGGTAGCCGCGTCCATACCGCTTGGCCACGGCTTCCGGCCGGTTCTCGTCCAGGATGTAGGCGTGCCGCTCGTTGGTGAGCTCGAGGTCCGGACGTATGTAGTCCGGGTCGAGTTCCTCCGCGACCGCCGCGGCATCACCGCTCACCTGGGCGTCCTCGATGAACACGATGGGATAGCCTTCGCGAACCACGTCGCCTTCCGCCATGGTGATCTCGCGGACGATGCCGTCGCGGTCGGCGGCGATGACGTGCTCCATCTTCATCGCCTCGACCACGGCCACCTGCTGGCCCTTGCGGACACCGTCGTCCACGGCCACGTCCACCGACACGATGGTTCCCTGGATCGGCGAACTCAGTCCCATCGACCCCTCCGGACCCACGACCGCCGGCTCTTCGGGTGGCGGCACCGGCGCCGAAGCTTGTTCCGCCTTCACCTTCGCGTCGTGGTCGAACAACGCCAAGGGGTCGCTCGTGTCCACACGGGCGCCCGCGAAGCCGTCCGCCGCCCCGGCATCCGGCGAAGCGGCGAACCGTTGCGGCGCGTTCGCCGCCGGCACCGCGAGTTCGGCGATGTGATCGTCGACCCAGCGCGTGTGCACCTGGCCGGCGGCGAAGTGCTCGTGCTCTAGAACATTGCGCAGGAACGGGATGTTGGTGGCCACCCCTTCGAGGCGGAACTCCGACAAAGCCCGGGCCATCCGCGCAATGGCAGCGGGAAAGGCGAGCGGCGAGTGGACGATGACCTTGGCGAGCAGCGAGTCGAACGCCGTGCTGGTGCGATAGCCCGCGTAGCCGAAACCGTCCGTACGCACACCCGGTCCGGTCGGTGCCTCGTAGGCGGTGAGTGTCCCGCTGGCCGGCCGTACCGTGCCATCCTCGTCGAAGGTCTCCATGTTGACCCGGGTCTGGATGGCGTAGCCGCGCGGCCTTGCCAAGTCCGGATCGTCGAATCCAAGTTCATCCAACGGAATGCCTTGGGCGAGCCGCAGCTGCAACTGGACGATGTCGACCCCCGTGACTTCCTCGGTCACGGTGTGCTCGACCTGAAGGCGGGCATTGGTCTCGATGAACACGAACGGCCGGTCGTCGGCATTGCCGGAGACGTCCACCAGGAACTCGAATGTGCCGAGGTTGGCGTAGCGTTCACGCTCGGCGAACCGTACGGCGGCGTCGATGATTGCGCGACGCAGATCGTCGTCCAACCAGGGCGCGGGCGCGACCTCGACGACCTTCTGATAGCGGCGCTGGACGCTGCATTCACGCTCGCCCAAGTGGGCGATGCGACCGTGGACGTCGCCGAGAATCTGGACCTCGACGTGCCGGGCCCGGGTGAGGAATTCCTCGACGTAGACATCTTCCACGCCGAAGGAAGCGCGGGCTTCGGATTGGCACCTCTGGTAGACGGCTTCCAGTTCGTCCACGTTCTCGACCACGCGCGTGCCACGGCCACCACCACCGGCCACGGCCTTGATGATCATGGCACCTCCAAGGAGGGACTCGTGGAAGTCCCGGGCCTCGTCCAGGGACACCGCGCGATCCAGGCCGTTGAGCACGGGGACACCCGCCGCCACCGCCGCCTCCCGGGCCCGGGCCTTGTCGCCGAACAGTTCGAGATGCTCGGGTCCAGGACCGACGAACACGATCCCCGCGTCGGCGCAGCGCCGGGCGAGGCTCGCCCGCTCGGCCAGAAATCCGTAGCCGGGGTGGATGGCGCCGCAGCCGGCATCCTTCGCCGCCTGAACAATCGCCCCCTCGTCGAGGTAGGCCGGCGCTCCAATGCCCTCCAGGAGGCGCGACTCATCCGCCGCCCGTGTGTGCAGGCTTGCGGCATCGTCTTCGGAATACACCGCCACCGTGTCCAAGCCCAGTTCGGACGCTGCCCGGGCGATGCGGATGGCGATCTCGCCGCGGTTGGCGATCAGCACGGCGTCGAAACTCATGGGTTCTCCTGTTCCTCGACGAGCCTGACGGTCATCACCGTCTTACGAATCCACGGCCTCCCAATGCACCAGCGTGTGGGGCGGATCGTCGTCCCGATGGTGTTCGAAGACGGCGCGCACCGGGGCGCCGATCACCACGTCCTGGTGGGGGTCGCCCACCAGGTTGCCCACCATGCGCGCACCGTCGTGGTCGGGGAACTCGACCAGGACGACGATGTACGGCCCCTGTTCGTTCAAGGCCGGATGCACGGGATGCCAGATGCGTTCATAGCTGTAGACGCGACCCGTCTGCGGGATCTCGTCGAAGGCAAGATCTTCGGAGAAACACTGGTGGCAGATCCATTCAGGACCCCATTGCCAACTGCCACACGCCCGGCAGTGCTGCATCACCAGCCGTTCCTCGGCGGCGGCTTCCCAGTAGGGCGCATCCAGCCCGTCGGGCGCCGGCGCCGGCTTCGGCAGGCCGGGGTTCAGATACGCGCTCATACCGTCGCCTCCGAGCCGTAGATCGACGAACTGACCGGCGTCACCATCGGTCCAGAAACCACCATCGAGACGTCGACGTCCTCGACCTGGTTCGGCGACGTGCGACGAATCTGCCGCACCGCCTCGATGTTCAGTTCGAGGCCGTGCATGTAGCACTCGGCAAGGTTGCCGCCGCTGGTATTGGTGGGCAGGTTGCCGTTGGGGGCGACGAGGTTTTCCGTGGTCAGGAACTCGTTGCACTCGTCCGGTTCGCAGAAACCGTGCTCGACGATGCTCATCAGCACGCCGCCGGTGAAGTTCTCGTAGCACTGCA
>VXPO01000066.1 GCA_009839505.1 Gammaproteobacteria bacterium | reverse complement strand
TTTTTTTTTTTTTTTATTTTTTTTCTTAGTTGATACGCTCGCGATACCACATCAATACCCCCGGCGCGTCCCGGCGGGCCCCCCCCCCCCCTCCCCCCCCCCCCCACCCCCCACGGCCCGGGAGCGTCGATGACCCTGCCAAATGACAAAGAGAGGTTTCTAATATGCGAGTAGCCGCCGCCATCGCCCATGCGATGAAGCGGGAGGGGATCGACACGATCTTCACCTACCCCGTCAACCCCATCATCGAGGCCGCCGCCGTGGCCGACATCCGCACCATCGTGGTGCGCCAGGAGCGCATCGGTCTGCATATGGCCGACGCCTACTCGCGGCTGTCGTCCGGTAGGAAGATCGGTGTCTTCACGATGCAGCACGGTCCAGGCTCGGAGAATGCCTTCGGCGGTGTCGCCCAGGCGTATTCCGAGTCGGCTCCGATCCTGGTGCTGCCCGCCGGCTATCCCCGACGCCTGGCGCACTACTACCCGAACTTCAACTCGACCCTCAACATGCAGCACGTCACGAAGTGGGCCGAGCCGTTGACCATGGGGCGGGCGATTCCCGAGGTCATGCGCCGAGCCTTTTTCCAGTTGCGCAACGGCCGGCCCGGTCCGGTGCTGATCGAGGTTCCCGTCGACGTCTTCGGCGAGGACGTGCCGGAAGGCTGGGAGCATACGCCCAGCTATGCCACCCGCGTGGGGCCGGATCCGGCCGATGTCGACCGTGCGGCGGAGGTCCTAGCCAACGCGGAACGACCGGTGATCTACGCCGGCCAGGGCGTTCACTATGCCCAGGCCTGGAACGAACTCAAGGCGTTCGCCGAGGAGTGGCAGATTCCAGTGACCACGAGTCTTGAGGGCAAGAGCGCGTTCGACGAGACCCACGAGTTGTCCCTCGGCTCGGGGGGACGCGCGAATCCCCGTACGGTGAAGACGTTCCTGGCCGAAGCGGACGTGATCTTCGGCGTCGGCTGCAGCTTCGCACTGACCGGCTTCGGCGTGCCCATGCCACGGGGCAAGACCATCGTTCACGCCACCCTGGATCCCATGGACCTCAACAAGGATGTACCGGCCGAACACGCGCTGATCGGCGACGCCAAGCTCTGCCTGTCGGCGTTGTCCGAGACCATGGCGGACCGCGACCATGCCCAGGCCGATGCCCGCCGAGGCGCCGTGCAGAAGCGCATTGCCACACTCAAGTCCGAGTGGCTCGCCGAGTGGGAGGCCAAGCGCACCAACAACGAGGCGCCGATCAATCCGTACCGGGTGCTGAACGAACTGAACCAGACCGTGGACATCGACAACACCGTCATCACCCATGACGCCGGCAGTCCCCGCGATCAGCTCTCGCCGTTCTGGACGTCCACCACGCCGCTGTCCTACATCGGCTGGGGCAAGACCACGCAGCTCGGCTACGGGCTAGGGCTCGCCATGGGCGCGAAGGTCGCCGAACCGGAGAAGACCTGCATCAACGTGTGGGGAGACGCCGCCATCGGCTTCACTGGCATGGACTTCGAGACGGCCGTCCGGGAACGAATCCCGATCCTGTCGATCCTCATGAACAACTTCTCCATGGCCATCGAGATTCCAATCATGCGCGTGGCGCAGGAGAAGTACGGCTCCACGGACATCTCCGGCAACTACGCCGACATGGCCAAGGCGTTCGGCGGCTACGGCGAGCGGATCACCGATCCGGCCGACATCCGGTCCGCCATCGAGCGGGGTATCGCGGCCACCAACGACGGCCAGCCGGCGTTGTTGGAGTTCATTACCGACAAGGAGATCACGATCTCGAATGAATAGTCCCCGCCGTTCGTTGGGGGATTGACCGTCGGCGCTACCATCCACCCGAAGAACGTCGAGACAAGATCGTTGTGTAGTTAGCCATTGAAGGGCTAGTTATCCGCGCATGGCTAACAATGGCTAAACGATGGTTTGGCACTCTGGCACTTCGATCTGGCTCGACGCACCTTGACCCAGCTCATGGAGGGTCGCGGTCCGGAAAACGGCGGCTGGCACCTAGCCGACCCGGAATGAGCGATGTGGATTTGTGACGCCGATGTATGATGACGGATTGCCGCCCCACCGGTACCTACACCCACCCAATGACTGAGTTTCCGCTTCCGGGTGCCCCGCCTCGCCTCCTCGACGACGAAGCCATGCAGGACTTCGTTCGCGAGGGGTATGTGGTCCTGAAGTCCGAACTCCCCAAGGAGTTCCACGACCGCATGCACGACGCCCTCGACTCCCTCGACGAACGCGGCCCACGCGGTCACAACAACCTGTTGCCGTGCGTCCCCGAACTCGCGCTGATGCTGGACGAGCCAGTGGTGCGCGGCGCACTGACCTCCATCCTCGGTCGCGACTACTACCTGCATTTTCATCGCCACGACCATTTCGCACTCAACAACGAAGCACAGCCACTGCACAAAGACGGGGACAACCATTCCCACAATGCCGTGGACGGCCTACGGCGGATCCACCGGACCCGCTTCGCCATGTTGTTCTACTACCCGCAGGACACCCCTCTCGAGAAAGGCCCGACAGGTATCGTCCCGCGCAGCCAGTACGTGCCCCGGCGCGCGTTGGAAGCGGCCCGGTACCGGATGAACGAGTTCAACAATCGCCTGCGCAAGGAGATCGAGGCCGAGATCGGCGAAGACGCGTTCAGCCCTCGTGGCAGGGATCTTTGGCGGGAACGGCGCAAACGGTTCCACGACGAGAATCCAGAAGCGATGGCGACGTTGAAGGCGCTGGACGAGCCGTGGGAGTCGGCCAAAATTCCGCTGCTCGGCGATGCAGGAACCGTGGCGATCGTTCACTTCGACATGGTGCACGGACGCTACAGCGCCAACACGACCGATCTCAGTCGCCACATGGTGAAGTTCCTGTTCACCCGAGACCGGGAACCCACCGGCCCGACCTGGCACGGGCGCGGCTCCCCGTGGCCGGTCGAGGACGACGCCCTCGCGCCTGTCTGGCAATCGACCTGGGATTGGCACCGCGCCGCTCCCCCGCAACCGTGCAGGTTCCAACTGCTCGGCACCCTCAACGACCTAGACGGTTCCAACGACCATGCGGCGTTGGGCGCCGCCTACACCCTGGGGACTCAGGCCAAGTGGCGCAGCGACGGTCTCGATGCGCTGATCGACCGCTTCCTCGGCGACGATGTCGATCGGCGAATCATGGCGGCCTACGGTCTTGTTGCCGCCGGCGCAACCGGCGTGCCGCGTCTTGTCGAAGCGCTTCATTCCGCGGATGCCGAGTTGGCCGTGAGGATCATCGATCTCCTCGGCGACATCGGGCCTCCGGCGGCACCCGCGCTCACCGAACTTACCGCCGCAATGCAGCACCAAGACGTCAACGTACGACGCTACGCCACGGAAGCCGTGGGTACAGTAGCTCAGGGTACCGACCTGGATGCACGGGTCCTAAACGAACCCCTGGCCGACGACGACGCCCTTGTTCGCCGCAACGCGGCGCTGGCCACCGCCCGCCTCGCCCCGGAGATCGGCATCCGCGACGACCTCGTTCCGGCGCTGGCCGAGAACCTCTACCACTGGCATCACCATGTCCGCGGCTGGTCCATCGAGGCGTTGCAGCGCCTGGGTTCGCCTGCCGCGACCAACGTCGCCATGCGCTACCTTGCCGCGGCCCGCTGGGATCCCATGCCCAAATCGGGAGACACGCCAACGGGCGCCCCGGCGCCCAAGGGAGTCGTCAAGGCCGTCACGATGCTATGAAACTCGGGGTCAGCCACCAGCGACCCGAGGATCTCAACGCGGACCGGTTCGCCTACCTCAAGCGAATGGGCGTCGAGACCATGGAGGTCCGACTCTTAAGCGAGGATGCGTCGTTCGACACCTTGAGGACCATCCGCGACCGCGTTACGGATGCGGGCTTCGATCTGCACGAGATCATGCTCGACGACCTCTACTCGGCACCGGCATTCACCTTGGGACTGGTCGACCGGGATGCCGCGATCGACCGCTTCACCGAGTTCATCGCCGACCTCGGGCGCCTCGGAATCGCCTACACGACCTATGCCTGGCATACCGGCGGGGCCTACCAGACGGGGACGACCACGTCCCGAGGTGCGACGACGCGCCTGTATCGCGACCGTGACGCCCAAGCGTTGCCGAATGCCTATCCCGAGACCTACGACGACGACGCGATGTGGGCCAACTACGCGTATTTCATCGAGCGCGTGCTGCCTGTCGCACGAGCGGCAGGTGTCAGCCTGCAGCTGCATCCCAACGACCCGCCGGTCGATCACCAAGGCGTGGCGCGGATCTTCCGCAGCACCGGCGCGTTCCGCCAAGCCATCGATGTCGCCGGCGGCGACACCCACGCGGGCATCCTGTTCTGCGTGGGTACGTTCTCGGAGATGACCGGTGCCGACGGCGGAGGCGAAGACATACCGGCCGCCATCCGCGAGTTCGGTGCCAGTGGCCACATCCACCAGGTGCACTTCCGCAACACGTCGAGCCCGCTGCCGAGCTTCCACGAGACCTTCCCGGACAACGGCTACGTCGACCTCGTGGAAGTCATGCGCGCTCTAGTCGAGGTCGGCTTCGACGGCATCGTGGTTCCGGATCACGTGCCCGGCGACGGGCGAATCGAAGAAGCGTATACCTTCGGCTACATTCGGGCACTGATCCAAGCCATTGGCTGAACCCTTCGACTCGGCCTGCCGCGCTTTCCATGGCTAAGACATCCACCGGCCGTGATCCCCGGAGCGCCCTGCGTTTGACCGTCAACGTGGTGCCGCGGGTATTCGCCTTCCTGTGGGAAGTATCGCCATCGCTGTTCGTGACGCTGATCCTCATCCTGTTGTTCAACGCGTTCGCCCCCGCTGCCATGGCGTGGCTGTCGATGAAGGTAGTCGTCGATGGTGTAGTGGCCGCGACGACGAGCGGTTCTGGCTGGGCGGCGTTGGCGGTGCCGGTTGGCGCGTTCTTCGCTATCTGGGTGGTAAACGCCGCCTTGGCGTCCGCCGACGTGGTGGTGCGTCGTCTATTGCAGCAGAAGACGGAGATCCTCGAGTCCGTCAAGTTGCTGAACAAGGCCGGCTCCCTCGATATCGCGTTCTTCGAGACCCCGCGCTTCTACGACCAGCTACACCAAGCCGTGGAGCACCGCTGGACCGTGCACCATGTCGCCAACCAGTCGCTGGGTCTGCTCCAGCGCTTGGTCTCGCTGACCGCGATGCTCAGCCTGCTGTCCGTGCTGCATCCCATCGCAATCGTCGTGCTGCTAGCCACGGCCCTCCCAAGCCTGCTGATGCAGGGCCACTTCGCGAAGCAGCGAAACGACTACTTCGACGAGACCGTTCGCAGCGCCCGCGTCCAGGAGTACATCCACGATCTCCTCACCAACCGGCAAGCGGCGAACGAGGTGCGCATCTTTTCGTTGACCCGGTATCTTGTGGGCAGGTTCCTCGACTACGCCGACGCTCAGTTCGCTCGGTTCTGGACGCGCGAGCGCCGAATTCTGAAGGCCGAGGTCGTTCTGAGCGTCCTCTCCCTGGTCGGGACAGCGGCGATCTGGGTGTTCGCCATCGGTCGAGCCGTGGCCGCTCGTATCTCGCTGGGGGATCTCACCCTGGTGTTCACCGCCTCGATTCAGTGTCGTACGCAACTGGAGGGTCTCGTAGGCTCAACGGGCGAGGTCTTCGAGCACTCCCTGCTCGCCTCCCGGTACTTCCAGTTCCTGGACCTCGATCCAAAGTCCGTCAGCGGGACTCTGACGCCGTCTCAAATGCCTGCTCGGCCTCTACCCGAGCCGTTGGCCGGACGATTGGAGCTTCGCGATGTGAGCTTCGCATACCCGGGTTCTGAGAGACGGGTTCTAGACGGTCTGTCGTTTGTCATTCCAGCGGGCGCGAAGGTGGCGATCGTGGGTGAGAACGGCGCTGGCAAGACCACGATCGTCAAGCTGCTGGCAAGACTCTACGATCCCAAAGAGGGAAGCGTTCTGCTCGACGGACATGACCTGGTCGACTACGAACTGGCGGACGTGCACGAAGCGGTCAGCGTGGTATTCCAGGACTTCGTCCGCTACGAATTCTCTGTCGCCGACAACATCGCCTTCGGTGACATACCGGCCGTCGACGACCGCGAACGGATCGAAGCGACCGCCCGCCGCACCGGGGCGCACGATACCGTCGCCGCCCTGCCTCAGGGCTACGACACGATGCTGGGGAAGACCTACGACGAGGGCGTGGACCTATCCGGGGGCGAGTGGCAGTTCCTCGCCATTGCCAGAGCGTTGATGTCGAACGCGCGGATCCTGATCCTCGACGAGCCTACCGCCGCGCTCGACGCCCTGAAGGAACAGGAGCTCTATGAACGCTTCGCCGATCTGACGGAGGACCGTACCGTGGTGTTCATCTCGCACCGCTTCTCCACCGTCCGCATGGCGGATGCCATCGTCGTGATCGAGGAAGGAAGGATTTCCGAGGGCGGAACGCACGACGAACTGATGGCGATGGGCGGCAAGTATGCCCGCATGTACCGCACCCAGGCGTCACGCTACGTGGATTGAGACCGGCAACCGCCGAACCGGTACCGGACTCGCTGTTTATCGGCGGTTTGATCTTTAGTTGCCAAAAGAAACATAATACGGCAATTTAGTTAAATTTCGGTATGTCCCATGGACGCATCGCAACGCAAACCGGTCTTCTATCCAATGCCAAGCGCGGGCACCCGCACACGCCGCGTATGGGAGATCGCCGACGCCGTAACGGAAGAGACGGGAGCACGGGCCGAACGCAAGGAGGTCGTCCGGCGTTTCGTTGCCGAGAACGGCAATCCCAACACCGCGAACACGCAGTACCAGCACTGGAAGAATGCCTACGATGCGCGTGGGCAGCAGCGTGAGCAGAGAGCATCGTCGGCCCCTTCGGGTCGAGCCGGCGATGTCGGAGCCCACCCGCTCAAAGTCGGCTCGGACGGCAGGGTCGTGATCCCCCAGGACATGCGTGCCGCCATGGTGCTGGGCGAAGACGGGCACGTCACCGCGCGGGTCGTGCGCGGCGAACTGCGGCTGATCTCGAGGCCTGCGGCCATCGAGCGCACGCAGGCCGAAACGGCGGCGCTCAAGCAGCCGGGGGAGAGCGTCGTCGACGCGTTCCTGGCGGAACGGCGCGCCATGTGGGGCGAAGAGTGACCGCAGTCTTCGACAGTTCGGCGGTGCTCGCCATCGCCTTCGGCGAGAACGGTGCCGACGTGGCCGCTCAAGCGCTTGACGGCGCCGTGATATCCGCCGTCAACGCCGCCGAGGTCGTCGGCCGCTACGTCGACCGGGGCTCGAGCCCCGACCAGGCTCAGCGCTGGTTCGAAAACTTCGGCCTGGCCGTACGCCCGTTCGACCAACGTCTCGCCTTGCAGACGGGTTTGCTGCGCGACGAGACCCGCGAGCACGGGCTCTCTCTCGGCGATCGCGCCTGTCTGTCGCTGGCGATCCGCGAGAGAGCGCCCGTTGTCACGGCGGATAGAACGTGGGCCAACCTCGACCTCGGTCTGGACATTCGGCTCATTCGTTGAGCCCCGTCTGATCCGGGCGACCACTCACCCGCAGGGAGCGCTGCCCCTTACTGCGGCACGACCTGCAGGGCCGCGCGGATTCTCGCCGCGTGTTCGCGCAGTTCCTCCGCGTCGGCGACCGACCGGGCGTGCAGCGTCAGTCCTTCGCCGGGATACCGGGGAATGACATGGAAGTGGATGTGGAACACAGTCTGTCCCGCATCGGCGCCGTTCAATTGCAGGATCATCACGCCAGCCGGTCGGAACGCCGTCTTCACCGCCCGCGCAACGCGTTGGGTGGTCGCGATGAGCACCGCGAGACCCTCTGCGCTCAGGTCGAAGATGTTCTCCACCGGTTCCCGCGGGATGATCAACGTATGTCCGGGGCTCTGGGGCATGAGGTCCATGAAGCCCAGGCAGTGCTCTTCGTCGAGCACCACGTGGGCGTTGGCTTCGCCGCGCAGGATCTTCGCAAAGATGTTGTCGGGGTCGTAGGCCATGGCGAAACCCTCAGCTTGCTGCCCCGAGGGGCATCTCCAGGCCGCGGGGAACCCCGGGATTCTCCAAGGTCTGCACCCGCCCCATGACGTCTCGGAAGCGTTCCTGCTGCTCCGGCGTGGACCTCGGCAGGCCGAGCCCCGTTCGGGTCGCGTATTCGCGGTGTTCGGCGAGGAACTCGGGCAAACCATCGTAGGTGGTCGTCTGCGCAAGGGCGAGGATGTCGTCGACGGTGACGGTGTCGCGCATCTCGTCCCAGCGCCCGCGTAGCGAAAGCGCATGCAGTTTGAGGCCCAACTCCTCGAGTCCATGCAGCGCCAGCACCTTGTGGTACGTCCGCGTGGAACCGTAGAACGACAACGCCCGCCGCATACCGAGCGCTTTCTGTTCGATCTCGCTGTCGCTGTCGCCGAGGATCAGGTAGCCGCTCTCGGCAATCTCAAGGTCTGACCACGTCCGGCCGCTGCGCTCCAAGCCGGTCTTGATGGCGGGGAGCAGCACCTCGCGCATGTATTTGTCCGACATGATGCCGCCATGGGGCATGATCACGTCGGCCACCTCCCCCGCCGTACGCGCCATGCCGGGCCCGACCATGGCGAGCCCGACCTTGGGCCGCGGATGTTCGATCGGACCCGGATTGAAGTTGGGCGTCATCAGGGTGTAGGTGTACTCCTTGCCGAGAAACTCCGCGGGTTTGCCGTCCTGCCAGGTGTCCCAGACAGCGTGCATCATGCGGATGTACTCGCGCATCCGCGGTGCCGGCGGCGACCACGTGCCTCCGAAACGCCGTTCGTTGTGTCCCTTCACCTGACTGCCCAGGCCCAGGCAGAACCGTCCACCGGAAAGGTGCTGCAGGTCCCACGCTTCCATGGCCAGCACCATGGGGCTGCGTGGAAACGCGATCGTCACGGAAGTCTGCAGACCGATGCGTTCGGTCGCCGTCGCGGCAACCGTCATGGTGAGCATGGAGTCGTGGGACAACTCGCCGCAGGTGATGCAGTCGAAGCCGGCAGCCTCCGCCGCCCGGGCTTGCGCCGGCACCGCCGCCGGCCAGCCGCCGACCCCCGTGATCACTTTCATGCAACGGCCCCCCAAGGCTCGTCTGGCGAAGGCTGTAATCATAACCGCGATGACGCACGCGACTGGCGCACAGTAGAATCGATGGACCTTTCAGGAGGACGACATGCCCAATCGAGCACATCTCATCACCGGCGGCTATCCGATCGGATCGACCGCCGGCCACGACATGGACTATGCCCGCATCGAACTCCTGCGCAGACTGTATGCCAACGGGTATCAGACGACGGTCGCCAACGACTTCACGGACATCGGTCCCCGCCTAGCCGGTGTCGACTTCCTGGTCACCTATGTCGCCGGCCCCTATCCCGACGACGAGCAAAGCCGGATCGTCGACGACTGGCTCGCCGAAGGCGGCAAGTGGTTCGCCCTGCACGGCACCAGTGGCGGACGGGCCAAAAGGGTCGACGGCAGCCGGCGCCGCAAGATGGTCCGACTCGCCCACCACGATCTGCTCGGCGCGTTCTTCCTCAATCACCCGCCTGTGCGACGCTTCGATGTCGCCGTCGAGGCCGACGACCATCCACTGGTCAACGGCCTGCCACGCACCTTCGCCGTCACCGACGAGCTCTACCTGATCGAACCGGTGGGCGAGAGCCGGATTTTGCTCACCACCGAACTGGCCGAGGATCCGTCTCCCGAAGGATTCGGCTTTGCCTACGACGAAGACACCTCCGTTGGCGCCGACGGCAAGACGCGGGTGCTCGGCCTCGAACGCCAAGTCGGCGATGGCGCGGTGGCGTACGTGGCACTCGGCCACTGCCATTCCCCGGACTCCAACGCCCAGCCTTTCGTGGACCGTAGCGTGGCCGCACACGGCAAGACGCCCATGCACTTTCGCGGCGCGTGGGACACGCCGGAGTTCGGACGAATTCTGGACAACGCGATGGATTGGGGCAGTAGGACCGCGGCGTAGCGCCGCTTCACGCGAGTTCCAACCTCACAACGCTCGGCTCCGTGAGCAAGCGCCGCGTTCGATACCCGGGCTCGTCCACGATCAACGAACCGGGCCGATCGCCGAACACCACGCTATTCCGAATCCGCGGCGCTTGATCCGTCTTCAGAAGGCGATCCGTTCGATGCCGTCGATCAAGTCAAAGTGCGTATCGTTGCTCATTACCGCGAGGGCATGCTGGCGCGCCAAGGCGGCGATCCACGTGTCGTTGGAGGGTATGGGTTTACCCATGCGCTTGAGTTGCAGCCGAATGTCAGCGTAGGCGTCGGCCGTGGCGGAGGTAATCGTGGCAACTTCCGCGAGGGGAAGGTAGCGGCGAAGCCATTCCTGGTAGCGTGCCCGGTGGCGCGACTGGCGAATTCCGAAGTAGTACTCCCCGAGAACGACGCTTGGAACGACGAGCCTGTCGGCAGAGCGAAGGGCGGTTTCCACAGCCGGCTGACCTTCGGCCCACGCCGACAGGGCGTTGGTGTCGAGAATCACCGGATGTCGTCGAAGTTCGGGCGTTCGAACTCCTCCTCGATGGCGTTGAGTACCAGGCGATGTTCGTCGCCGAGATCCGAGAGACCACCGAATCCTGCCATCCAGGGCGGCTCTCGAAGGACGTCGTTCGAATCCGGCCTAGATCGACCTCCGACAGTGCGCCTGCGGAGCTGCAGTTCAAGAGCGTCCGTGATGAGCCGCCTCATAGTGATGCCATTGACCGCAGCAAAAGCCTTGGCACGTCGGAAGGTGACGTCGGGCAATTCGACAGTGGTTTTCATGGAGCCATATTCCCATATTTATGGGTTCCCGTCCACGCAGGCCCGACAATGCTCGACGATCCGCCCTACCCGTAGGTCAGTAGCGACGCCGGCAGGTGTCCCACGTCGTTGAGGCCCGTGACCTGGGTGCCGAGGTACGTCTTCGAAGACACGCGGCAAATGCCGCAGTTGTGGATGTCGAAACGGGCCCAGGCGTCGAGACGAACGGCGAGCACGCGGCATAGCAGGTAGCGGATGACATTGCCGTGGCAGACCAAGAGCGTCGTGCCCTCGTTGTCGGACTCGAAGTAGCGGGAGTAGGCCCGGTCGAGGTGCTCCCGGCACTCCGCGGTCTGCGAAGCCTTCACGCCCTCCGGATAGAACACTTCCTGGCCGGGCGGAACCGAAGGCACGCATTCGCAGATGTCCGCGTCGGTCTCGACGGTGACTGACGGGTGGTGCTGTGCGACCTCGTCGGCGGTCTGGCGCGCGCGACGGAACTCGCTCGTCACGATGCGGTCGATGGACTCGTCCCGCAGCCGCTCCGCGGTGGCCGCGACCTGCTTCTTGCCCAACTCCGTGAGCCCCCCGAGTTGATTGGGCGCGGCGTCGTTGTGCTGGCCGTGCCGCAACAGGATGACGCTGCGCAGGGGCCGGATCATCCCGTGGGCCGGCTGCGGTTGACTGGTACTCATTGGCAACTCCCCGGCTGGAGAAGCGGAACGCTTCGGCTACTTCCGCCGTTTCAATTCCATGGTGGTCGTCTCCTCCGTGAGCTTGCCGTCCGTCATGCTTCGCCAACGGGTCGTCAGACGATCATCGCCGTGGAAGACGTAATCGGCCTGGCTCATGTACTTCGACTCCGGCGACGCCAGATTGGTAATGCTCTCGAAGCGCAGTTCAAGGCGGTTCTCGTCGTCCGTGGCATTGACGACAAGACGCGGTTGGTTGCCCGCTGCACAGTAGTGCGTCATCAAGACCCGGTCGCCGTCGGCGTGGTACATGTTGACCATCTCGTGGCCATCGGGGCTGCCCGGGAACATCGTCTCCACGAGCGCCGAGCCCCCGGCGGTCAATCGGAAGCTCGATCCGACGACATCCGTTTCCCGACCGTCTTCATCCAGCAGCACCCAGTCCCCCTCGAGCGCCGCCAGCTTCTCCATCACGCCGGAATCCTCCCCGGCGAAAACAGCCAAACCCGGTGCCAGGAAAAACACGACGGCGATCAGTAATCCGTTCCTCATCGAACTCGTACTCCACATCATGACGGGGCGGCTAGTGTAGCCGCATGGTGGCCGCTCGGACAGGCGCGCGGGCCGGGAATGGTGCTAACGTTCTCGTATGCAGTTCGCGTCCCCTGCCCTAACCCTCGTCATCGGCAACAAGAACTATTCATCCTGGTCCGCACGGCCCTGGTTGACCATGACGGAATTGGGTATTCCGTTCGCCGAGCGAATGCTCAAGTTCGACTCCGAGGATTGGGCGAGAAACATCGACGCGCTCTCCCCGACGGGGTTGGTCCCGGTGCTCTGGGAGGGTGAACCCGGATCGGGCTTCGCCAGCTTCGACACCGTCGCGATACTTGAACGTCTGCACGAGTTGTATCCCGAAGCCGGCGTCTGGCCACGCGATGCCCAAGCACGGGCGCGCGCCCGATCCCTGGTCGCCGATTTTCACGCCGGCTACCCGAATCTGCGGGCAGCGATGCCCATGAACATCCGCAGTTCCCATCCCGGCAAGGGCATGTCGCGCGAAGTCGGCGGCGAGATCGAGAAGCTCTGTGCGCACTGGCGCGACACGCGGACCCGGTTTCGCACGAGTGGACCGTTTCTATTCGGGGCTTTCTGCGCCGTCGACGCCTTCTACACCCCCGTCGCATCGCGCTTCGTCACCTACGCCGTCAGGCTCGATGAAGGCGCCGGCACCTATCGGGACGCATTGCTTGGCACGCGCGCCATGCAGGCGTGGACCGATGCCGCCCTGCTCGAGACGGAGTTTGTGGCCATGGACGAGCCCTACGCCACGCGGTAGGGCGAGGCTTGTCCTCGCCCGTGTCCGTGCACACCGATAGCGAAGCGCCGGGGACGGCTTTGGGGCGCTACGGGCGCTGCCGGCGGGCTTCGAATAGCAAGACAGTCGCCGCCATCGCGGCGTTGATGGAGTCTGCGCGACCCAACATCGGTATGCGCACGGCTTGGGCGCCTAGCTCCGACCATGCGGCGTCGAGCCCCTGATGCTCGCTCCCGACCACGATCGCCACCGCGCCGCGCAGATCCGCCTCGGTGTACTCGACGACCGCATCCGGTCGTCCAGTGACGGCACGGATGCCCCGCCCGTGAAGCCAATGGCGCACATCGTTCCCGCTTGCAGCCGCAATCGGCACGCTGAACAACGTACCCAGGCTCGCGCGAACGACATTCGGGTTGAACACGTCCGTCGCGGCATCGGCGATAAGCATGCCCGCGACACCGGCGGCATCCGCCGTGCGCAGCATCGCCCCGAGGTTGCCGGGCTTCTCGATCCCGGCGGCAACCAGCCACAGGGCGTCGTCGCGTGCGGGAAGCCGCTCGAGTCCGAGATCGGGCATCGGGGCCACGCCGAGCATGCCGTCCGGCGTGTGCCGGTAGGACATCTTCTCGAACACCGCGCGACTCGTCGCTTGGCAGTCGGTGCCCGCGGCCGCGATGCGTTCCATGAGGCTGCGTCCGCCCTCGGCCAGCAATTCCTCGCAGTAGTAGAGCGTTGCCAGCGCCACGTCCGAGCCCGCCGCACATGACAATTCGCGAGTCCCCTCGACGACGAATCGACGCTCACGGTCGCGATGTCGCCGGTTGCGGAGCTTGACGACATCCTTGACCTCGGGATTGCGTACGCTGGTAAGCACGTCGCTCTAACCGGGAAGCGGGCGCGGCGGGCGATCGTTGAACCGTGCCCGTGCAAGGTGTCCGACGAAGGTCCGTAGCCAAGGCTCGGCCCGGAACTGCGCGTGTCGCTCGAGGACGGCCGCGGCAAGACCCCGCACGTAGCGGTCGTGGTCGGCCAGGCCGACCGAAGCCAACGCCGCCAGATCGCTGTCGCCGAGCGCCATATTGCACAGGGCATAGGCCACACTGACCCGAACCGTGGAACGGGACATGCCGCCGTTAGCGGTGTTGTCCGGCTCCACTGCGGGATCCAACCGCGCAAGCAGACGTTTCGCCGGAACGTTTGCGCCGGGTGCGCGGGCAATGTTCCCCAGGGCGTAGGCGGCATTGGAACGCACAAGGTCGTCGGCGTCGGCTTCCAAGCGTCGAAACAGCGCCTCGACGGCGACCCGGCTGGACAGCCGGGCTTCTCCTGTGGCGCCCGCGGCGACGCGCCGCACGCGCGCGTCGTCGCTGTCCAGCGCGCGGAGCAAACCGGCTTCGACGGCTGATCCCGCAATGCCGATGGCGTAGACCATCGAACGGCGCAACGCCTCGTCCTCGGCGTTCACCAGCCTCACGAGTTCCCCTGCAACACCAGGGTCGTCTTGCGCAAGCCAACCGAGTTCGTACGCCAAGCGGATGCGTTCGTCCTCCGCATCAGCCGATCTGATGCGCTCGACCTGATCCGCGAGTTCGATGGCGGGTCGCCAACCGGCATCGCCGCGCAGCCAATGCCACAGCCGCTCGACAACGCCGTTCAAGGAGGCGTGTCCGGGCGTAAGGGGCGGCGCATCGGTTCGGTTGTGCCAGGAAGGTCGGTCGGGATCCCTGCTGCGCAGGTAGTAGAACTTGTACATGAAACGACGCCCGTCGAACGTCGGCGCCGTCCGCGTCCCGCGGTGCATCAGGTCGTAGTGCGCTAGCACCACGCCGCCGCGCGGCACGCGGATCCGCTGACGCGCAAGTCCGCTGACTCCCAAGGACTCAACCACCTCGTCGAGGTAGCGGTCGCGAACCTCGACGTCACCGTTGCGGAGCGCTTCCTGCCGGACTTTCTTGTCCAACGCATCGCCGCGGTGCCACTTGCCGTCGGCCCGCTCGAAGTTCGTGGTCCAGTACTGGGTTCCGGGCAGGACCTCCGTCGGGCCGTTGTCGTCGGTCACGCGCTGCGGGTAGTAGAAGAGCATGGCCCAGTTGGGTCGATGGGTGCGGTAGTGTGCACGGTCGTTCCACGGCAGGTTGCCGTCCTGATGGAAGCCTTGGTCGTAGGCGCTCGACTCGTGGACGAAGTGGTGCGGATGCAGGATGTAGTCCTCGCCAAGCACACTGGCAAGTGCGCCATGCACGGTCGGATCCAGCAGCAAACGGTCGAGGTCGGGAATCCGCGCCCGCAGGTTGTCGCCAATGATCTGTAGGTGGTTCGAATCGCCTCCGACTGCGCGGGCTTCGTCGTGTACCTGGCAGGCGGCGTCGTACATCGACGCATGAAACCCATCTTCCAACCCGGTCGGGTCGAGTACCACGAAACCGTCGCGCAGGAAGTGCGCCATCTGGTTGTCGTCAAGCAAGTTCACGAGTGGATTATGGCGCGTGCCTCACCATGCGGCACAATCGCGTTCCACGAACAACGCCGCTCGCTAGACAGAACGGAGGCAACCATGAGCGTCATAGGGCTCGAGGAAATTTTCTTGGACGTCGAGGATCTGGACAAGGCCGTTAGCTTCTACGAGCAGCTGGTCGGGCTCCCCGTCGTGATGCGAAACGACGAACGGGCCTATCTGCAATGCGAACGCAGCCACGTCGTGCTGCAGGTCAAGGGCCACACCGGCCGTCACCGCGGCGGCGGGCCGATGCACTTCTCGTTCACCGTGACCGAGGACACCTTCGACGAGGTCGCCGACCGGGCCGCGAAGGCGAACATCTTCACCCGCGGACCCATGGGTAGCCGGGGCAAGGGCCGGGCGTTGTTCATGCTCGACCCCGACGGCAACGAAACCGAGGTGAACACAAGGTACCTCTACGGTGTGCCCAAACGTTGACCGCGCGCCGGCGATTGTTTGACCAACGGGGGCTATTGCGCGAAAGTTAAGAGTCGTCGCCTGACCGTCGCTGAACCCGCAGCGGCTGTCCGGTGAGCCATGCGGAGGGGAACTAGATGGCAGCGATTTCGGCGGATTCACACGTCGTCGAGGCTGAGGACGTATTCATTGGCCTGCCCGAGCGCTTCGGTGACGACGCGCCCAGGGTCGTTGGGGCCGGGACGCTACAGGACTCGATCATTATTCCGAGCAAGGGACCACGGGGCGTGCGGCGCCGCATGGGCTTCGCCGGCATGCGCAAGCGCGATGGCCTCGACCTGCAGCGGCGCCCCGGGCACAAGCCCGAAGTGGACGACATGCGCGATGCGGAGGCGAAACGCATCCTCGCGATGGGCTACGACGGGCTAAGAGCGGGGATCCGCGACGGCGCATACCGCCACGAGGACCAGGACGAGGACGGCATCGAGGCGGAGTTCCTGTATCCCGGTTTCTTCGGCCTGTTCAGCTTCGAGAATACCGAGCTGCTGGTCGCCTGCCAAAAGAACTACAACGACTGGCTGCACGACTACGCGAGCGCATCGAACGGCCGGCTGTTCGGCTTGGCGGCGATTCCCATCCAGGATCCGCACGCCGCGGTCCTAGAACTTGACCGGGTTATCAAGAAAGGCTTCAAGGGAGGTTGCATCCCCTGCACCGCGCCGCCGGAGGTGCCGTACAGGGACGAGTGCTACGAACCCGTCTGGGCCCGGGCGGAGGAGGCGCATTTCCCCCTGTCCATGCACGTCGGCACCAACGCCTATGTTCCCGCCCAGTACCGCCAGAAGAGTCCCCTGCCCCGGGACGAAACCTTCGACTACGCTTCCACGCCCAACACGGTGCAGCGCACACTGGTCGACCTCATGTGCCGGGGCGTTGCCGAACGGCATCCGAACCTCAAGTTCGTCGTAGGCGAGTTCAACGCGGGTTGGATCGCCCACTGGCTGGACCGCGTCGACCAGGGTCTGCTGCGGGAACACCGTTTCAAGAGCCGTGAATTCACCGGCGAACGACCCCACGAGGTATGGCGCCGACAGTTCTACGCGACCATCGAGGACGACCGGCCCGCTGTGCTGACCCGGGAAATCATCGGTCTCGACAACCTGATGTGGGGATCCGACTATCCGCACGTCGATTCCACCTGGCCGTGCTCGATGCAGGTTCTCGACGAGATCTTCGAAGGCGTGGACGATGCCGACCGCCAGAAGATCACCCGCGACAACGTCAAGGCTCTGTACGGTATCTAGGCATGGACACGCTCAGCACCGAACAGCGGAGGCAGTGGCAGACCGACGGCTACCTGCATCTGGAGGGAGTGCTGGACGAGGAACAGGTGTCGTTCTTCTCGGAGGAGATCGACCGGATCCGCGCGGTTCCCGGGTGGGAACCCAAACACGACCCGGAACTGCCCATCGGCCATTACGCCTGGCTGGATCACGCTACTGACCTCGACCCCGGCGGATTCATGGACCGTCGCGACCTCTTGCCCTACCACCAGGCATTCATCGACCTGGTCGACGCCGCGCCGGTGTTCGACTACATCGTCGACATCATGGGACCGAATATCCTGCTCAGCATGACGCAGGCCGTGGTTCGACCCGCGGATCCCAAGTTTTCGGGTTACACGCACACCGATGGCGGGGAGTCGCTCCGCTTGACAAGGGTGTCCGAATCGAGCCCGCCGATCGCGATGAAGGCCATGTATCTGCTGACCGACGTCCCCACCGGCGACTGCGGCAATCTCACCGTGTTTCCCGGCAGCCACCTGCGCCAGATCCCTTACGAGGGCGACCGAACCATGACTCCCTACTCACCAGGTGCCGCCCAGCTCATGGGGAAGGCGGGGGACGTCTACCTGTTTCCGCACGCACTCTGGCACGGACCCAGCCGGAACGAATCCGGCAGCGCGCGAAAAGTCCTGCTCTACAACTATTGCCAGCTATGGGTGCGTTGCTACGACTTCGGGGCGATTCCCGATATCGCCCAGCGGGCGACGGCCCGTCAACGCCGTTTGCTCGGGGACCTAGGCTACGACTTTCGTCCGGGATCGTATTTCTACGTGCCTCGCGACCAGGAAGCGGTGATCCGATCGTAGGGGCGACCCTATCGCGCCCGAAGGGCGCGCGGTCGCCCGTCTTCGTGCAACGCACGCTGCCGGATTCTCCGATGCGGGCGAGGGCGCGCCTCCGGCGCGATAGCCTCGCCCCTACGAGTCCCTGCATCCACGCTTGTTCCTTGGGCGCTACGCGACTCAATCGAACGCGGAGAAGATCTCCTCGTTTAACTCCGCGTAGACGTCTGGCTTCTGCTGAATCGACTGCAGGCAGAATTCGTCGACGCCCGCCTCGATGAACGCTCCGCAGCGGTCGATCACGTACTGGGGCGAGCCGACCATCGTCCAAGTGTTGCCCCGGCGAGCGCGCTCGGCTTCCTGATCGTCCCGGATTATTCGCATCGGAACATGCACCGAGCGCTTGATCTCCGAGGGGTCGCGGCCGACCGCTTCGCAGTGGGATTCGAGGATGCCCCAGTGGCGTTTCAGATCCTCCGGCCCGCAGATGGCGTTCATGATGTCGCCGTACATGGCAAGGGTCCTAAGGGTGCGCTTGGGACCGGTACCGCCGACCATGACGGGAATCTTCCGCTTGACACCCTTGGGGGCGAACGGCGCCTGCTTCAGGGTGTAGTACTTGCCCTCGAAATCGACGAACCGCTCGGCAGTCAGGAGTTTGTGGATCAGCTCGCAGGCTTCTTCCAGCCGATCCTGGCGTTCCTTCATCGAGGGGAATTCCCAACCGTAGGCCTCGTGTTCGCGAATATTCCAGCCGGCACCGATTCCGAGGATTACCCGACCACCGGATATCTCGTCGATGGTGGCGGCCATCTTCGCCATCAGCGCGGGGTTCCGATAGGTATTGCCCGACACTAGGACACCCAGCTCCAACCGACTGGTGACCGCTGCCATTCCCGCGAGCAGGGACCACCCCTCCATCGTCGGGTGAAGGTCGCTTTCCGCCACGTCCGCGGTCCGCGTCCAAGGCGGTACGAAGTGATCGTAGGTGTAGACGCTACTCCAGCGTCCCGCCTCCATCACTTCGAGGACACTCTTGATCTCCTCCCACGACGTCAGTTGGTTGTAGAACTGCGATCCGAACATGCTGTCTCCCCTTGTGTTCGTCTACTCGGCCGGGCCAAGTCTGTCGTTCCACTGGCGAACCCGATCCGCGTGGGCCGCCAGTAAATCATCGACGTCCCCGGTCACTTCGATGCGCTCAATGCGGTCCCCTTGTTCTATGGCATCCACAACCGTCTGGTCCGCATCTCCAGCCACTTCGCCGAACACCGAATGCGCGTCGTCGAGCCAGGGTGTCGGCACATGGGTGATGAAGAACTGCGAGCCGTTGGTCCCCGGGCCGGCATTGGCCATGGAAAGCCGACCCGGTCGATCGTGCCGCCGGGAGGGATCGAATTCATCCTCGAAGCGGTAGCCGGGTCCGCCGCGTCCCGATCCTTCCGGGCAGCCGCCCTGGATCATGAAGTCCGCAATCACGCGGTGAAAGGTCAGACCGTCGTAGTACCCCCGGGTTGCCAGGTTCACGAAGTTGGCGACGGTGACCGGTGCCTCGCCGGCGAACAGGTGCAGGTGGATCGATCCCCTGGTGGTGTCGATCCGCGCTTGAATGTCGATTGCTAGTCCTCCGCGTCGGGTTTCGGGCCTTTCCGCTTGTACCAGTCGTTGTCCCGAAACAGCCCGTCGCGCCAGCGGACCGCGTCGCGCATGCCGACTTCGCGCATCTTCTCCTGCCAGTCGTAGGAGAATCCCGTGAACTGGCCTGCGGCATCCATGTCCGTGCTGCTGCGCACCGACGAGTAGATGCCCATGTTCTCGTAGAAGCGGTTCATGTTGAGCTTCAGGATCGCTAGGTGGTCGGCACTCATGACCGCGATTCGGTCCGCGAAGGCGATCGTCCGGTCGTCCAGTTCGTCCTTGGGCCAGGAGTAGTTGATCATGCCGATCTCCTCCGCCTCCTCGCCGGTGACGTTCTCGCCGGTGTAGTAGAGCTCCTTGGCCTTGCGCATGCCGATGACCAACGGCCAGATGACGCCGGTACGGGATGTGCCGAGGCCGCGCAAGCCCGGATGGCCGAGCTGCGCGTCGTCCGCCGCGACCACCAAGTCGGCCATCATGGCGAGTTCGCAACCGCCAGCGACGGCGTAGCCGTGAACCTGGGCGATGGTGATCTTGGCCATGTTCCAGAAGTAGAGGTGGATATCGGTGATCTGCTGCATCCCCGTACGGATTCCCATGAGCAGTCGGCGACCTTTTTCGTCGTGCTGCTTGTGGCGCCGCACGACGGCATCGGCACCGCGACCTCCCGAAGGCGTCAGGTCGTAACCGGCACTGAACGCCCGTCCCTCGCCGCGCACGATGATCGAACGGATGGAGTCGTCCGCTTCCATCGCGTGCAGGGCGTCGTTCAGTTCATAGAGGAGTTCCTGGGACAGCGCGTTCAGCTTCTCCGGTCGGTTCAGACCGATGCGCCCGACGCGCCCGTCCGTCCCCACCCGGTCGATGACCAGGGTCTCGTAGTCAGACATATTTCCCCCTTGCAGCCAGCTCGAGTTCGCTTGCAGTCGCGAACGCAAGCGCGCCAACTTACCAAGAGCCAGCGGGAATTGAAACCGATTCGCCCCCTGCCCGTTGCCGGCCCGCGCGACCCAGTTGCGATAATGAGCCACATGGAACCCTTCGATCCGCCCCCGAGCCTGCGTTCCCCTCACTTGCAGACCCTGATGGGCCGGACCGTGGTGAAATTCGGTCGAGGCCGCATCCGGGAAGTCGACGCCGAAAGCACCGTCCTCGAGTGCCACGACGGTGCCAAGCTGAAGGCGATGGTCGCGCGGGAACCGACCCAAGCTCCCTTGGTCATCCTGATCCACGGATGGCTCGGGGACAGCGAGTCCTGGTACGTGGCACGCACCGCGCACGTCCTGTCCGCCGCCGGATTCCGCGTCGCCTGCCTGTTGCTGCGCGATCACGGCGACACCGCCGCCTACAACTGCGAGATGTTCAACTCCGCGCGGACCGGCGAGGTTGTCGAGGCGTGCAACGGTCTTGTCGTACGCAGCGGCGCGGCTTCGGCCGGCATCCAGGGATTCAGCCTCGGCGGCAACTTCGCGCTGCGCCTGGCGAGCGACGCGCACGTCGATCCCCGACTCGTCGCCTGCCTCGCCATCTCGCCGGTGATCGACCCGGCCGCGACCGTCCGCGCCATCGACACTGGCTGGCTCATCTACCGCAAGTGGTTCGTCGAGAAGTGGCGCCGCGCACTTCGGGAAAAGCAGGCGGCGTTTCCCGACGTGTACCGCGACCTCGATGGCGCCATGCGCCTGTCGACGGTCTCGGCCATGACCGACTACATCGTCGACCGCTACCTACCCTACCGGGACTCGCGCGACTATTACTCCCGCTACGATCTGCGCGGCGACGCCCTGGCCCGGCTACGGATCGACACGAAGGTCATCGCCGCTGCCGACGACATGGTAATTCCCGACAGCTCCTACGCCGAGGTCGCGCACGACGACCGAGTCCAGGTGGACCTCTTCGCCCACGGCGGGCACTGCGGCTTCGTCGAGGACTGGCGACTCAACTCCTACCTAGACGGGGCGAGTGTCGATTTCTTCCAATCGCGTCTTGGAGGGGCGTAAACTGCCTTGCAGCGAACGAGAGGGGGTCTCTCATGTCCAACGAGCCTGATCGAAACGTAGGAACGGCGGCCAACCGTCGCGAGTTTCTGCGCTGGAGCGCTGCGGCTTCCGCGCTGCCCTTTGCCGCACCCACAATGGCCGCCGAGGTGAACCGGTCGGGGGAGGTGAAGCGCTACAACAAGCTGGGCCGGACCGGCTTCGAGATTTCCGACATCTCCTTCGGGAGTTCCAGCCTGCGCGTCGGCCAGGAGGACTTGGTCCATCTGGCCATGGATCGGGGGATCAACTACTTCGACACGGCCGAGAGCTACGCCCGCACCCAGTCTGAAACCGCGCTCGGCCGAGCACTCAAGGGCAAGCGCGACCAGGTGGTGATCACCTCGAAGACGATGACCGAGGCCGATACCGGGGCCGATGAACTCATGTCGCGGCTCGAGGCGTCCCTAGGGCGTCTGCAGATGGACTACGTTGACATCTTCATGAACCACGCCGTCAACGACGTTGACGTGATGAAGAATCCCGAATGGCATGCGTTCATCGACAAGGCCAAGGAGCAGGGCAAGATCCGGTTCTCCGGGATGTCAGGCCACGCAGGCCACCTGATCGAGTGTCTGGACTACGTGTTCGACAACGATCTGGTCGACGTCGTGCTGGTCGCCCACAACTTCGGCCAGGATCCGAAGTTCTACGAGCGCATCACCCGTTCCATCGACTGGATCGCCACCCAGGAAGACCTGCCGAGGGTTCTCGCGAAGGGCAAGGCGAAGAACGTCGGTGTCACCGTGATGAAAACTCAGCACGGAGCCCGGTTGAACGACATGCGACCCTACGAGACCGGAGGAGCGACGTACTCGCAGGCGGCCTTGCGCTGGGTCTTGACCAATCCCCATGTCGACGCCGCGGTGATCACGATGAACACCGCTGAGAAGATCGACGAGTATCTCGGCGCTTCCGGGTACCGGGAACTCGCCGCCGGCGATCAGGAGCTGTTGGAGCGCTACGCCCAGGTCACCGGCTCGAGCTACTGCGTCAACGTCTGCAACGACTGCGAGGGCTCGTGCCCCTACGGGGTTCCCATCGCCGAGGTGCTGCGAACGCGCATGTATGCAGTGGACTACCGCGACACGGCCCTGGCCCAAGACGAGTACCGGCTGCTCAAGACCAACGCGGCGGCATGCCTCACGTGCAGCGGCGAACCTTGTGCAAACGCCTGCACCCACGGCATCGCCATCGACAAGCTTTGCGGCCCCACCCACCGGCTGCTTGCCTGAACGATCGCGACGGTCATTCCCGGGGTTGACCCGTGGCCCAACGGGCGCTGTTCTACGAGTGCTTCGCCGGCATTTCCGGCGACATGCACTTGGGTGCGCTGATCGATGTCGGCGTACCCGCGGAGTTCCTGAGACAGGAACTCGCACGTCTTGAACTGGCCGACGAGTTCGAACTCGTGGTCGAAGGCGGCAAGAAGATGGGCGTAACCGGTAGCCGGGCTACCGTTCGCATCGCGGACGATGTGGAAAAACCCCATCGTCACCTGTCCACCATCAAGGGCATCCTGGAACGCGCCGGATACCCGCCACGGGTGGAGCGACTCGCGGTGTCGATGTTCACGACCATCGCCGTGGCCGAAGCCAAGATCCACGGCACCAGCGTCGAGGCGATCCACTTCCACGAGGTAGGCGCTACGGACTCCATCGTCGACATCGCCGGCGCTGCGATCGGTCTCGCCCACCTGAACGCCGATGTCGCCTTCTGCTCGCCGGTCGAACTCGGCGGCGGCATGGTGCGCTGCGAGCACGGCCTGATGCCCGTTCCCGCGCCGGCGACCGCGGAGATTCTCAAGGACATCCCTTGCCGCTACGGTGGGGTCGACGGCGAGGCCACGACACCGACGGGCGCAGCCATCCTCCGCTGTTCCGTGGACCGGTTCGAAGTGCCCCGCGGGTTCAAGGCGGTCGCCATCGGCTACGGCATCGGGCAGAAGGACTTCGAGGTTCCCAACGCCCTCCGGCTGACCTTGGGAGAATGCGCCGAACTTCCGCTCGCCACCGATACGGAGATCAATCTCGAAGTGGAGTGCAACATCGACGACATGACGCCCGAGGCTTTTGGCCCACTCACCGAGGCCCTGTTCGCCAAGGGGGCCAAGGACGTTTTCCTGACACCGATCGTGATGAAGAAGTCGCGGCCAGCGACGAAGATCTCGTTGCTGGTGGACGAGTCCAGGCTCGATGCCGTGCTCGCGGAGCTGTTCACGGCATCGACTACCATCGGTGCCCGGGTGCGCGAAGTGACCAAAAGGATGCTCCCCCGCGAGGAGCGCACCGTCACCACGTCGCTGGGCGATGTACGCGTGAAGGTCGTCGCCCTACCGGATGGTTCACAACGCTGGAAACCCGAGCATGACGACATCGCCGCCATCGCCGAGCGGACGGGCGACGGCTATCTGCAAACGCGCACAGTCGTTTCGCGGGAAGTGGACCGCGAACTCGGATGAGCATCGTCGAGGACATTCTCGATCGGTTCGCCGCAGGCGAGATCGGGCGCGACGAGGCAACCGCAGCCCTCGGCAGGACGTACTTCGAGAACCTCGGCCACAGCACCATCGACCACGACCGAATACGGCGCACCGGGGCGCCCGAAGTCATCTACGGCGAGCACAAGTCGCCGGAGCAGGTCGCCGCCAACTTCAAGGCGGTCGCCGATCGCGGCCATAACGCCCTGGCCACGCGGGTGAGCGATGCGGCGGCGGCCGCCGCACTGGCGGCGGTACCGGGCGCAGCGCACCACAGCCAGGCACGCCTGGTGACGTTCAAGCAAGGCGAACCCGACGCCGTCGATACCCAGGTCGCCGTCGTCACGGCCGGAACCTCGGATCTCGCCGTGGCCGAAGAGGCCGCGCTCACCGCCGAGTTCTACGACAGCCCGGTGCTGCGCATCAACGACGTCGGTGTGGCCGGTGTCCACCGGCTGTTGGCGCGTGTGGAGGAAATCCGCAGCACCAAGGTCGTGATCGTGGTGGCGGGCATGGAGGGTGCGCTGCCGAGCGTGGTCGGCGGACTCATCGACAAGCCCGTGATCGCCGTGCCAACGAGCGTCGGCTACGGAGCGTCGTTCAATGGCGTGGCCGCACTGCTCGGCATGCTGAACAGTTGCGCCTCCGGGGTCTCGGTGGTGAACATCGACAACGGCTTCGGCGCGGGCTATCTTGCCAACATGATCAATCGGTTGTGAGCCGATGGACGCCCAACTGACCGACAAGTACGAGCTCCTGCAGAAGCAGATCGCCGGCCTTGGCCGCGTTCTCGTGGCCTATTCTGGCGGCGTGGACAGCTCGCTCGTGGCGTTCGTCGCTGCCCAAAAGCTGGGCGACGACGCGCTCGCCGTGACGTCGGGCTCCAAGAGCCTCAAACGCAGCGATCTAGCGCTTTCCGAAGAGCTCGCCGAAAAGTGGGGCATGCGCCACCGGATCATCGTCACCGACGAGGTTCTGAAGGCCGAGTACCGCGCCAACCCTGTCAACCGTTGCTTCCACTGCAAGACGTCGCTGTACGAAGCCCTGGAGCAGATCGCCGACCAGGAGGGCTACGATCACATCCTGAACGGCACCAACACCGACGACTTGGGAGACCATCGGCCGGGTCTGGTCGCCGCCAAGAACCACCAGGTCGTTTCGCCCCTGGTCGACGCTGGTTTCTGCAAGCGCGACGTTCGCGCGTTGGCCGAAGCGCTGGGGCTCGACAACGCGCAGAAGCCTCAAGCCGCGTGCCTGTCAAGCCGATTCCCCTACGGCTCGCATATCACGGAGGCGAGGCTTGCGCAGGTGGAGGCCGCGGAAGATGCCCTTGCCGAACTCGGCTTCACCCAGTTCCGCGTCCGCCATCACGAGGAGGTGGCGCGCATCGAGTTGGTGGCGGACGAGCTTCCCCGTGCCCTCGAACTGCGTCAGTCGATCCAGGACCGCGTCAAGGCCGTAGGCTATCGGTTCGTCGCAGTGGACCTCGGCGGATTCCGCAGCGGCTCCCTGAACGAGGGGTTGATCGACGCGGTGCAGCTCTCACCGTAACCCGTTCCCGAGGTGGTTTGGTCGTGAACAGAATCGGCCGCGCCCAGCTACTGGTTGCCACAGGTGCTCTCCTGATCCTCGGCTCGCGCGCCGCTCACAGCGATGTCGTCACCGCGGCCGAACTGGAATCCAGCCTCCGCGAACAGTTGGAGAGCCGCGAGTTCGCGGACGTGGCCGTCCAGGCAGAAAACTGGATCGCCCAAACCGAGACCGTGGAAGGCCGCTACGACATTGCCCTCGCACAGCCATTGGTCCTGCTCGGCGACGCGCGCATGGGACTCAAGGATCCAATAGGAGCACTCGAGGCGTACGACCGCGCCAAACACCTCGTGCGCCTGTCGGACGGCATTCAGGGTACCCAACAGCTGGATATCCTGTACCGGGAAGTCGACGCGTTCTCGGCGCTCGGCGAGTGGACCGAGGCCAATCAACGTCACGAACTTGCCTACGACATCAGCCGGCGTGCCTTTGGCGCGGATGACCGCCGCCACCTAGGCGACGCGTACCGTCTGGTTCGGTGGTACAGACACCACCACAAGATCATAGCCGCCCACGTAGTGCTCGAACAGCTCATCGACACCGTGCGTAGCGAAGGTGAGAAGGAACCGCTGATCCGGCTGCTGCGCGAACAGGCCAGTCTCTGGCGGCAGAGCAGCTTCAGTCGGCGGAAGGCCGGTCGTGGGCACTTCGCGGCGTGGCCACCCGGCGTTCAGCGCCTTCCGCCCTGGCAGGATTTCTTCCCCTTTCGCGAAGGTCGAGACGCACTCGGCGAGATCATCGCCCTGCACGAGGAATCCTCGGACAGCAACGACGAGCTCGCAACCGCCCTGCTGGAATATGCGGACTGGCACCTCTTGTTCGGCGACTACGCAACCTCGGTGCGGCATTACCGGCGCGTCTGGCAATTGCTGGACGAGAATCCGGATCGCCGCGCTTCGATTTTCGAGGAACCGACGCCCCTGTTTCTTCCGCTGCCACGGAATCCCGGCAACCGGAGAGCCCAGGTTGGCGGCTCACAGGACGGGGTTGTCCAACTCGCCCTGACGGTCACCCACCGGGGCAGGGTCGTCGGTCGCAAGACACTGCACGTCGAGCCGAGAACGATCATGGAGCATCGCGTTCGGATAGCGGCCCGCAAAGCCCGCTACCGACCTGCATTTCGCGAGGGCAACCCCGTTAAGATCAAGGGGCACCCACTGGAGTTCACCTACACCTACTAACCACGACGACGCGACCGCTGCGCGTTCGCCCCGAGAATTCGCTACGCGACGCGACCGCTTCGCGGTCGCCCCGAGAATTCGCTACGCGACGCGACCGCTTCGCGGTCGCCCCGAGAATTCGCTACGCGAATTCTCTAGTGCCAAACTAAGGCCAGACCGGCAGCCACAAGGAGTTGAAGATGAGAGTCAAGAACGTTCGCTATACGCCGGGTGGCGGGGCCGAGATCATCGACGTCGATGTGCCGGATCCTGGACCGGGCCAGGTTCAGATCGAGGTGGCCGCCTGCGGCATCTGTTCCTGGGACATCCAGACCTTCAAGTCCGGGTCGGACTCGCCCTACGCCGCTCCTCCCGGCCACGAAGGCGTCGGCTACATCGCCAAGCTCGGCCCCGGCGTCACGGGTATCGAGATCGGCCAACGGGTTGCAGGCGGGGGTTTCGGAAGGTTGCGCAACGCTCCGGCACGGAGCGTGTATCCGATCCCCGACTCGGAACTCGACGACCCCCACTGGATCGTCGAGCCGGTGTCTTGCGTGGTGACCGGCATGGACCACTGCCAACTACGAGCCGGCGAGCGCCTGGCCATGGTCGGCTGCGGATTCATGGGACTGATGATGATCCAGGGGCTCGCCGGCGTCGGCGCCGATCAGCTCATCGCCCTGGACATCGACGATGGGCGCCTCGAACTGGCGCGGGAAATGGGCGCAACCGAGGCCCACAATGTGACCTCTCCCGGGTTTGCCAAGACACGCGCCGAGTTGCGTGGGCGCGGTATCGATACGGTCGTCGACACGAGCGGATCACAAGACGGTCTGGACCTCGCGACCGACATCGTGCGCCGCGCGGGTCGCATCAACCTGTTCGGCTGGATCAAGGGCGACCAAGCATCGTTCAATCCGAGCACCTGGCATGGCAAGGCGATCACCATCGTCAACTCGTCGCCGGCGGCGCAGATGCGCGATCCCTTTCCCCCCGCCATCCGACTGATCGAAAAGGGCGTCATCGACCTGAAACCGCTGGTTACGCACGTTGTGCCCATCGACGACTATCCGTCCTTCATGACCGGCGTGACGACTGGGCAGGTGGACGGCTACATCAAGGGCGTCGTGCGGCACTAGGGAAAGCCCGGCAAGCCCGTAGGGGCGACCCTTGTGGTCGCCCTTCTTGCCCAATCTGACACCGTGCAGTGACTGGC
>VXPO01000145.1 GCA_009839505.1 Gammaproteobacteria bacterium | reverse complement strand
ACTACGGGGCCACCACGGGCCAGCGCACGGTGACGATACCCACCACGGGCAGCGTCGTGTTCACCGTAGACACCACCGATGACCAGGCCGACGAGGCCGACGGCTCGGTGACGGCCACGGTGGACGCCGGCAACGGCTACACGGTGTCCTCGTCCCAGTCTGCGGCCACCGTAACCGTCGCCGACAACGACGACGGCCCGGACTACACCGATTACCAGACCCTCGTGGACCACCTGATCGAGATACGGGACAATCCTGCCAACACGGCGGTGAAGGGCAACCCCGTCCACATCCGCAAGTGGAACCGGGTGCTGGCGGCCATTGGCTACGACAGCGGCGAAGCGCCGATGCCGGAATCGGAAATCCACGCCAACGCGGCCAAGTGGCCCGAGAGTTCGTTCAAGCTGGTCTCCGACTACCTGAAGCTCCAGGCGAGTCAGCCGGAGATCAGCATTTCGGGCGGGAGCGGCATCACCGAGGGCGGGAGCGCCAGCTTCACCGTCAGCGCCAGCCCGGCGCCGTCGGCCAACCTGGACGTGAAAGTCACGGTCACCCAGAGCGGGGACTACGGGGCGACCACGGGCCAGCGCACGGTGACCGTCCCGACCTCGGGCAGCGTCGCCTTCACCGTCGCCACCACCGACGACCAGGCCGACGAGGCCGACGGGTCGGTCACGGCCACGGTGGACGCGGGCACCGGCTACACGGTGTCCTCGTCCCAGTCTGCGGCCACGGTCAGCGTCGCCGACAACGACGACGCGCCCACGCCGGAGATCAGCGTCACCGGCGGCGGCGGGATCACCGAGGGCGGGAGCGCCAGCTTCACGGTGAGCGCCAGCCCGGCGCCGGCGGCGAACCTGGACGTGAAGGTCACGGTCACCCAGAGCGGCGACTACGGGGCGACCACGGGCCAGCGCACGGTGACGATACCCACCTCGGGCAGCGTCGCCTTCACCGTCGCCACCACCGACGACAGCGCGGACGAGGCCGACGGCTCGGTCACGGCCACGGTGGACGCGGGCAGCGGCTACACGGTGTCCTCGTCCCAGTCTGCGGCCACGGTCAGCGTCGCCGACAACGACGACGCGCCCACGCCGGAGATCAGCGTCACCGGCGGCGGCGGGATCACCGAGGGCGGGAGCGCCAGCTTCACGGTCAGCGCCAGCCCGGCGCCGTCGGCCAACCTGGACGTGAAGGTCACGGTCACCCAGAGCGGCGACTACGGGGCCACCACGGGCCAGCGCACGGTGACCGTACCCACCACGGGCAGCGTCACCTTCACCGTCGCCACCACCGACGACCAGGCCGACGAAGCCGACGGGTCGGTAACGGCCACGGTGGACGCGGGCACCGGCTACACGGTGTCGGCGTCCCAGGGCGCGGCAACCGTAACCGTCGCCGACAACGACGACGCCCCGCCTCCTCCACCGACGCCGGAGATCAGCGTCACCGGCGGCAGCGGGATCACCGAGGGCGGGAGCGCCAGCTTCACGGTCAGCGCCAGCCCGGCGCCGTCGGCCAACCTGGAGGTGAAAGTCACGGTGTCGCAGAGCGGCGACTACGGGGCGACCACGGGCCAGCGGACGGTGACGATACCCACCTCGGGCAGCGCCACCTTCACCGTCGCCACCACCGACGACAGCGCGGACGAAGCCGACGGCTCAGTCACGGCCACGGTGGACGCGGGCACCGGCTACACGGTGTCCTCGTCCCAGTCTGCGGCCACGGTCAGCGTCGCCGACAACGACGACGCTCCGCCTCCTCCACCCACGCCGGAGATCAGCGTCAGCGGCGGCAGCGGGATCACCGAGGGCGGGAGCGTCAGCTTCACGGTGAGCGCCAGCCCGGCGCCGGCGGCGAACCTGGACGTGAAGGTCACGGTCTCCCAGAGCGGAGACTACGGGGCCACCACGGGCCAGCGGACGGTGACGATACCCACCTCGGGCAGCGTCGCCTTCACCGTTGCCACCACCGACGACAGCGCGGACGAGGCCGACGGGTCGGTAACGGCCACGGTGGACGCGGGCAGCGGCTACACGGTGTCCTCGTCCCAGTCTGCGGCCACGGTCAGCGTCGCCGACAACGACGACGCTCCGCCTCCTCCACCGACGCCGGAGATCAGCATTTCGGGCGGGAGCGGGATCACCGAGGGCGGGAGCGCCAGCTTCACCGTCAGCGCCAGCCCGGCGCCGGCGGCCAACCTGGACGTGAAGGTCACGGTCACCCAGAGCGGCGACTACGGGGCCACCACCGGCCAGCGCACGGTGACCATACCCACCTCGGGCAGCGTTGCCTTCACCGTCGCCACCACCGACGACAGCGCCGACGAGGCGGACGGTTCGGTCACGGCCACGGTGAACGCGGGCAGCGGCTACACGGTGTCCTCCTCCCAGTCTGCGGCAACCGTAACTGTCGCCGACAACGACGACGCGCCGGAGATCAGCGTCACGGTGGAGGACGCTTCGGCGACGGAGGGCGGCGTCCTGACGTTCACCGTGCGGCTGTCGGCGGCGTCCACCGAGGAGATCACGGTCCGGTGGTACACCGCTCAGGCCTATGACCGGGTGGACGACCGGGCGCATAGGTCCGACTACCAGGCTGCGGAGGGCGAGCTGGCGTTCGCGCCGGGCGTTACCGTGCTGACGGGGGAGGTGTGGCTGGAGCAGGACGCGGAGGACGAGCCCAACGAGTACTTCGCGGTGGAGGCGTTCCTGCCCGGCAACTTCCTGGTGCCGGACGCGGTGGGAACCATGACCATCGTGGACGACGACTAGCCCGGAGCCGCTGAATCGGCGAAGCGCCAGAAGGGGCCGGCGGCGATGCTGCCGGCCCCTTGCGTTGTTCCACGGCACGGAACACAGCCCGTGCTGGTGGGCCGGCGGCCCTCATGTGGCGCTGCCAAAGGAACGGCGGTATCCCGCCTTGCCGGCATGAGTGGCAAAAGGCCGCCCCTGCAATCCGCAGGAACGGCCTGGCCTCGTTGCTATGCCGTGATTGGAACTACAAACCTTTTGCGACTGACTCGCCGACTTTCCCACCGCCAGGCGAATCGCGACCTCACGATGGGAATGGCCCGGCGCGCCGCTTCCCGAGGGCGCTTATAAGTCCACCGGGAACCTGATGTGAAAAGTTCTTGATTTTATCCAGTTTGGTGGGCCTAAGCGTACCGAACTGCGAACTTTTC
>VXPO01000027.1 GCA_009839505.1 Gammaproteobacteria bacterium | reverse complement strand
CCACGGTCTCCGACGACCTCGACGGCATCTACAGCGCCATCCGCGACAACGCGCTGTTGTCCAAGTGGGCAGGCGGACTCGGCAACGACTGGACACCGGTCCGGGCGCTCGGTTCGTACATCAAGGGCACCAACGGCAAGTCCCAGGGCGTTGTGCCGTTCCTCAAAGTGGTCAACGACACGGCGGTGGCCGTGAACCAATGCTTCGCCCCCGACACCCGCGTGCACACCGCCGACGGCATCAAGCCGATACGGGATGTGACTACGGACGATCTCGTGCTGGGCCAACGCGGCAACTACCGCCAAGTCCAGGACACGATGACGTACAACCAGACCGACCCCATGGTGGAAATCCGCGTCAAGCACAGCGTTAGGCCGCTCCAAGTCACGGCGGGCCATCCGTTCTGGGCGCTTCGCAATGTGCCCATGGAACAAGCGAACAACCGGACCCTGGACTGGCTCGCCAAGGGCAAGGTCAAGCCCGAGTGGGTGGAAGCCGGCGAACTCGCCGACGGCGATTACGTGGCGCAGGTGATCCCCAGGGAGGTCGTTCCCGTTGCTGGATTCGACGACGACGATGCCCGCTTGTACGGCATTCTGCTCGGCGATGGGCACTGTTCCGCGGACGGGTTGGAGTGGGGCGTCTCGGGCAATCCAGAGCAGGACGACCATCTCGACTTCGTGACCTCGTACCTGACGGCGCGCAGCGTCCACTATTGGCTCACTGGTCGGGGCGGCCGTTACCGGCAGATTCGCTGGGCCACCGGTGCCGGCCTCGTCCGCGACGGCACCACCGGGCAATATCGCAGTGCCGGACAACGCGTCCTCGAATTTTCACGCGAGGATCTCTACGGGGCGAATGGCCAGAAGCGCATCGCCCGCCGGTTCAGCCATCTGCCGCGCTCACAGACGCTCGCCCTGCTGCAGGGTCTCCTCGAAACCGATGGGGGCATCAGCCGAGGTAAGGAGATTCACTTCACGAGCACCTCCGAAGCGTTGGCTGAAGGCGTTCGCTACCAGATGCTACGCCTAGGCGTGCCGACCGCCGGGCAATACCGCGAGCGTCCGCAGGACCACGAAGCCACCCGCAACGATGGTTCGAAGGTGCGCTTCCGGGGAACGGTCAAGGCTTACGACATTCGCGTTCCCGCCGTCCCGGAACTGGCCGCAAGGCTGGGTTGCAAGACGCTGACCAAGCACAACTGGCTCGTCGTCAAGAACTGGGTGTTCAGCCGCGTTCGCGACGTAAAGCCCCTGGCGCCGGTGCCGTTCGTGGTCGATCTCAAGGTGGAGGGCGACGAGTCGTACATGACCACCGGCGCCCTGGCCCACAACGGGGGCAAGCGCAAGGGTGCCGTGTGTTCGTATCTCGAGACCTGGCATCTCGATATCGAGGAGTTCTTGGAACTGCGCAAGAACACCGGGGACGACCGGCGTCGGACCCACGATATGAACACCGCGAACTGGGTGCCCGACCTCTTCATGAAGCGTGTCTTCGAAGACAGCCATTGGACGCTTTTCTCGCCCAACGAGGTGTCGGACCTGCACGACCTGTTCGGAGCCGCGTTCGAGCGTCGCTACCTGGAATACGAGGCCATGACGCAGAGCGGCGAGCTGACGCTGTTCAAGCGGGTCAAGGCGAGCGAACTGTGGCGCAAGATGCTGTCCATGCTCTACGAGACGGGGCATCCCTGGATCACCTTCAAGGACACCTGCAACCTGCGTTCGCCGCAGCAGCACACCGGGGTCGTGCACTCGTCCAACCTGTGCACCGAGATCACCCTGAACACGTCGAAGGACGAGATCGCGGTGTGCAACTTGGGCTCGGTCAACCTGGCCCAGCACGTCGACGGCGGCGAGCTCGACACGCGCAAGCTCAAGAAGACGGTCAGGACCGCGGTGCGGATGCTCGACAACGTCATCGACATCAACTACTACGCCACGCCCCAGGCGCGGACGTCGAACATGCGCCACCGCCCCGTGGGACTCGGCATCATGGGATTCCAGGATGCGCTCTACAAACAGCGTATTCCCTACGCCTCGGAGGATGCCGTGCGATTCGCCGACCGGTCGATGGAGGCGCTGTCGTACTACGCCATCGACGCGTCGTCGAAACTCGCCAAGGAACGCGGCAGCTACGCCACCTTCGAAGGCTCGCTGTGGAGCCACGGGATACTTCCCATCGACTCGTTGAAGCGACTCGCGGACCAGCGGGGGTCGGAATACCTCGACGTCGACATGTCCACGACGCTGAACTGGGAGAAGCTCCGTGCGCGAGTGCGCGCCAACGGTATGCGCAACTCCAACGTCATGGCCATCGCACCGACCGCAACGATCGCCAACATCGTGGGCGTGTCGCAGTCCATCGAGCCGATCTATCAGAACCTCTACGTCAAGTCGAACCTGTCGGGCGAGTTCACGGTGGTCAATCCGTTCATGGTCCACGACCTGAAACGCCTGGGTCTCTGGGACAAGGTGATGGTCAACGACCTCAAGTACTTCGACGGCAGCCTGGCCGCGGTCGACCGCGCCCCGGACGATCTCAAGCAGCTCTACGCCACCGCGTTCGAAGTCGAGCCGCGCTGGCTGGTGGATGCCGCCTCCCGCCGGCAGAAGTGGATCGACCAGGCCCAGTCGTTGAACCTCTACATGGACAACGCCACGGGCAAGAAGCTCGAGGTCACCTACCAGATGGCGTGGCTGCGAGGACTCAAAACCACCTACTACCTCCGGGCGCTGGGCGCCACCAGCACGGAAAAGTCGACGCTCGACCGGGCGGACGGCAACCTGAACGCGGTCGCCGCCGACTCGGGCTCGGCCGCTGCCGCGCCGCCAGCGCAGCCAACGCAAGCAGCGCAGCCAGCACGAGCAGCGCAGCCAGCACAAGCAGCACAGCCAGCGCAATTGGCGCAGCAGGAGGCGCTGGGCGAGCCCGCAAGCGTGCCCGCCGCCTGTTCAATCGACGATCCGGATTGCGAAGCGTGCCAATAGGACGAACCACGGACGACACTCAAGAACAAGGAACGAACCATGTTGAGTTGGGATGATTACGACGCGAACGCACCGCGGCCGCCCGGAGAATTTGCCACGCAAATTCTCCCCGAGGAGTCGCCGCCGCCGGCGGCGGCCGCGCCCGCCCCGCCGCGCGGTGCGCCTACGCCGGGGCCCAGGGAATTTAGGCGAGTTGAGACCACGCCAGGCCCGG
>VXPO01000127.1 GCA_009839505.1 Gammaproteobacteria bacterium | reverse complement strand
GTCCAGAAATTGAAGGGGTGGTTCGCGGGTACGAAGAACTCGTTGGTCCGCTCGACGTTGCCCCGGAACAACAGCATGTTGCCCACCCGGTCGGTCACCTCGTTGACCGAGTACCCGACTTCCCCGAATAGTGTGCGAGCGTCGTCGAAATGATACTCGGCGTCGGCGAAGAGCTGCGCCCGCCGCTCGGCGGCGATCATCGTCCGCTGGTCCGAGAAGTCCATGCGGCACAGCCGGCCGCTCGGGTAGCCGCCGCCGGCCTGGCAGTCCGCATCCGGGAAGCGGGGCGTGTCCAGGCCGCCGACCTGGTACGGCGAGTAGGTTCCGTCCGGGTTGACGACGGCGCGCCGGAAACTACCCGGCGAGCCACGCCCCGAGTCGAACGAGCCTTCCACGATGTTCCCGTCGCCGTCCGGGTCGATGGCGCGGGGGATCATCCAGTCGAACTCGGTGCGGAAGTTCTCGTCCTGCTCGTACCAGGTGCCGTAGAGGGCAATGTGACCTCTCGCCGTCTCGAACCCTGACGCGAAGCCGATGTCGTAAGCGCGGTTCGTCGCGTCCCGGTAGCCGCCGGCGAGCTCGAACCCCGTGAAGGCCTTGCGGGTGACGATGTTGGCGACCCCGGCCACCGCCTGGGACCCGTACGTCGCGGAAGCCCCGTCGCGGAGAATCTCGACGCGCTCGATCATGAGAACGGGCAGCGTGTTGATGTCGAAGAAACTCTGCCCCACGTCGTTGGAGACCGGTGCGGATCCGGCCCGACGACCGTTGATGAGCGTCAGCGTGGACGACAGGCCCACACCGCGCAGGCTGAACTGCGCGACGCCCTGCAGGTAGTTCTGCTGCGTTGCGAGATAGGAGCCGGTGTTGGCGGTGAGGCTCGACAGGATGTCGACGCCTTGCGCAGCACCAACCGAATCGAATAGCGCAGCGTCAAGTGTCTGCACCGGCGCCCGCCCCTCGTAGACCTCTCGCCGTCGGATCAGGGAACCCACGACCACGACCTCCTCGATCGCCGGGCTGTCGGTCGCTTTGCCGTCGGTGTCCTGCGCAAGGGCCGGCACGGATGCGCATAGCGTTGCCCCGAGCCACACGAGGAGCAGCTTGACTCTAGCCCGCACGGCGATCGTCGCGGCCACTGGCGAGATCTCCGGGCTAACGCGCTGCCTGAACCCTGACGTATACGCGCCGCCCGCGGGGATCGGCGGAGCGCGGATCGTAGCTTCCGGCGATGTTGACGTGGGGCGGGTCAGCATCGAGGACGTTTGCCGCTCCCACCGTGAGGGACGTTTCCGATCCGCGCCAGGTTCCCACCGACCATGTTGCGTTGGCATCCAGCGTCGAGAAGCCGTCGATGTTGCCGCCGCCGTCGTCCTCGTAGGCGCCGACGTGCCGCACCATGGCATTGAGTCGAAGCTTCTCGCGCGTCCAACCCAAGCCTCCGGCGAAGCGCAGCTGTTGGTTCGGCGCCCCCACGTTGGCGCGGTTGAGCTTGCCGAGCCCGTCAATTTCGACGCCCGCGTTGGTCACGTCGTAGGTAAAGAGCCAGGTCGCCTCGGCCCACGCCGAGAGGATTCCCCGGGCGGTGGTGAAGTCGGCGCGAGCGGACAGGTCCAATCCGGTGGTTTCGATCCGGTCCGCGTTGATGAAGGCGACATTGACGATGGAGATCGTGCCGGCCGACGTGCGTTCGACCCGGGGGTCGAGCGGATCCGCGTTGACGATTGCCTGGGCGTTCTCCTTGCGCAGCACGTCCTCGAACGCATAGCGCCAGAAGTCCGCGTTTACTGCCCAGTTCACGGTCCGCCAGCTCACGCCGACGTTGTAGGCGCTGGAGGTCTCGGGTTGCAGTTGCGGATCGCCCAGCGTACGCCGACCGGCAAAGGTCCTGGAACCGTCGTGGTCGACGATGTTGGTGAAGTTGGTCTGCACGCCCCGGGTTTGGAAGGGCGACGGCGCGCGGAACGAGGTGCTGAACGAGGCGCGAGCCGTAAGTGCGTCGCTGGCGCGGTAGAGGACGGTGAGCTTCGGATCGAGCGTGTCGCCGACGCCCTCCCCGTAGTCCTCGTAGCGCAACGCACCGGTGGCTTCGAGCCGCGTCGACAAGGGCAGCCAGAACTCGCCGTACGCTGCGATCACATCGTCCTCGGCTTCGAAGTTGGCGTTGCCGATCAGGAACGCGAAGCCGTCCTGGCGCGTGACGGTGTCGTAGGCGAAGGTGAGGGACTGGTCGCGGTACTGGATGCCGAAGGCATAGCCCGCACGGAAGCCGGGCAGGAACCCGGCGACGTTGGCCTCGACCGAGGTGAGCGCCGACTCCCCGTCGCCGAAGTAGTCGCCGATGATGAATTCGCGCAGTTCCGGCGGGTTGAACAGCGGATCGCCCGGCCCGGCGCTGAAGTTCGAGCTGAAGGGGTTGAAGAACAGGCAACCGCCCTCGCCGGCCACTGCGGGTTCGGGCGCCGTGGGGCTGGTATCGCAACCGTTGCCGCCGAAGCCCAGGAGGGCGGCTTGGAGGTTGGCCGCGACGACGTCTCGGGGATTCAGCAGCGCGTCGTTGACCGCGTGCACCACGGCGGCGTTCCACTCCGTCCGCTCCGAGAGACGACCCTCGATGCCGAGCGCCAGCCGGGACGTGTCGTGGTGGTAGTAGTTGATTTCCGGCGGATGGCCGAAGCCGTAGGGTCGGCCCTGGAAGAACACCGCCTCGCCGAAGGTGTTGCCGGGGTTGCCTGCGGACACAAGCGGCGTATTGAGGACTGGAAAACTCGGCGACACGTCCCGGCTGATGTCGTTGCGGGCGAAGCCGACTTCGGCCCACAGGTTCGAAGCGTCGTCCAGCGCCAGGTCGACCCTGCCCCAGGCTTGCGTGCGTTGCTCGTTGGGTACCACGGTGATCTGCGGCGCGTAGTCGAACCGGCAGATCGTGCCGCCGTCGTTGAGGTTCTGGAGCAGCCCGGCGTAGCGCTTGCATTGCGGGTCGGCGACGGTCCTGCCCAGCGATGGCACGTTGAAGCTGCCGGGGTTGCCGAAACCGCTGGTGGCGGGCCGCAGCCAGTCGACCTCGATCAGCACGAGGCTCGACCGGTCGAGATAGCTGCCGGCCAGCAGGAAGTCGGCGGCACCCGCGCGGCCGCCGATCACCGCGTCTAGAACGAGGTCGTCCTGTGAACCGTCACTGACGCGGCTTCGGTACTCGGCCTGCACCTCGATGCCCTCGAAACCCCGTCGGGTGATGAAGTTGGCGACCCCGGCGACGGCTTCCGAACCGTAGATCGCGGTGGCGCCGTCCTTCAGGATCTCGACCCGTTCGACCGCCAGCATGGGCACCAGCGCGGCGAGGTCCACGAAGCTTGAGCCGTCGTCGGTCTGCACGGCGGAGAGCACCTGTCGCCGCCCGTTCAGCAATACCAGGGTGGAGGCGACGCCGAGACCGCGAAGGTTGATGTTGGCGGTACCCACCGTGTAGTTCTGTGTCAGGTTGTCCGAGTTGTTCTCCGCACCGGCGTTGATCGAAAGGACCCCGACCAGGTCGCGGATGTCCTTGAGGCCGGCGTTCTGGAGATCTTCGCCCTGGTAGCTCGACAGCGGCGACGGCGAATCGGCCTGCCGGGCGATGCGACTCCCGGTCTTGGCCGTGACCACCACTTCCTCGATAGGACCGGGCGCGGCGAAACCACTCGCGGCAAGGGTGACCGCGGCCAAGGTGATCGTCCTACGCATTGTTGGCTCCCAGTTGTGCGCCGTCGAACAGGATCTGCCCGTAGCCGTTTACGGCGCTTTGGATCGGCATGGGCGTGCCCCTGCCCCGGTTGAGTTGAACGGACAAGAGACCCAGCGCGCCTCGCCTGCAGGTGACCTGCCAACCGTGGGAGTGTTGACGGAGTGTCCCGGGTGGCGAGTCGTCCACGGCCGCTTCGGGGATGGCCTCGAGGATGCGCATGCGGACGTCGTCCGCTGCCGTCGTGTACGCGGCGGCTCGGCCGCTTAGCGCGCGCACTTGGCGGTCGACGAAGGCGGCGTCGTTGAGCCAGTCGACCACGGAGTCCGCGCTGGTCAGCTTGTGTGCGTACGTGGCCCCTACGTCTTCCTGCGGCCTCGCGGCAAGTCCGGGCAGCTCGGCCAGAACCTCAAGCAGCGTTTCCGCTCCCAGTGACGCGAGGTCGTCGGTCACACTTGCCCCCGTCGCGCTGAGCGTAAGCGGTAGCAAACGCTGCCGGTAGACCGGTCCGGCATCAAGTCTCGCCGCGATGCGCATGATGCTGACACCGGTCTCGGCGTCTCCCGCCATGATGGCCCGTTCCACCGGTGCCGCGCCTCGCCATCGTGGCAATAGCGAAGCGTGGACGTTGAGGCAGCCGTGTCTGGGAGCGTCGAGGATCGCGTCCGGCAGCAGAAGCCCGTAGGCGGCGACCACCAGGTAGTCGAAGCTGGCGAGCGTTTCCTCCTCGCCGAGCAGCCTCGTTGGAGTCCGAACCTCCGTGCGGGCGGACTCGGCCAGCACCTGTACCGGACTCGGCGCTACTTTCCGTCCCCGCCCCTTGGGTCGTTCAGGCTGCGTGTAGACGAGCCCGACCTCGTGTTCGGATTCGAGCAGTCGTTGCAAGATCGTCGCCGCGAAGTGCGGCGCTCCCGCGAATGCCAGTCGCCAACCCATCGACAGGCCCGGGTTCAGTCGCGGTTCTGTTTAAGCAGCTTTTTCTTAATGCGTTGCCGCTTGAGGTTGGACAGGTAGTCGACGAAGAGCTTGCCTTCGAGGTGGTCGCACTCGTGCTGGATGCAGACGGCCAGCAGGTCCTGGGCTTCCAGCGTGAACGGTTTGCCGTTCCGGTCGATTGCCGCCACACGGATCTTCTCGGCGCGCTCCACCGGCTCGTAGAACCCCGGCACCGACAAGCAGCCCTCGTCGCGTTCCTGCTTGCCCTCGGCAGACTCGATCACGGGGTTGACGAAGGCGTGGGGCTCGTTGTGCTTCTCGGAGACATCCACCACGAGGACGCGTTTGTGAACGTTGACCTGGGTCGCCGCCAGTCCGATGCCCGGCGCCTCGTACATGGTCTCGAGGAGGTCGTCGATCAGCCGCCGGATGGAGTCGTCCACGACTTCCACGGGCTTCGCCTTGGTGCGAAGCCTCGGGTCGGGAAAACAGAGGACAGGCAGCGTGGCCATGGCTGTCGGAGCGGCGGCGTGCGTTTAGGGGTCGCGCAATGTTGGCACAACGCACCAGCCGGAGAAACCAACCGCTGCGCGTGCTACGTGGAAGCGCCCCATAGCCGGCCCGGCACTTCGCTTCGCTGTGTGCCGGGTTCGCCTCCGGCCCAGCCACACCGACCTTCCATGGACCAACCGCGCTCGGTCGCTTACGCTCCCGGTCGCGTTTGTTCCATGGAAGGTGTCTGCCGTGCGCCCACCGAGACGGTGACGATGTCGGTGTCGTTGTACTGCTGGTGGCGGACCGACGAGGCGATGTGCCGCAGGAGCCTGAGCGAAAGTTCGCGTTCGCCGGACGTTTCGTCAACGCGCTCGCTCATGAGTGCGATGCGATCCTCCAGGTTGTGTCCGCCCGGTGCTGCGATGAACTCGAGCACGGCGCCGTCGTCCTCCTTGTGGGCGGTCACCAGCAGTTGCCGCTCCTCCCCGGGGTGCTCTGCCTCTTGTTCGAGCAGGGTCAGCAGGGTCTCCTCGCTGGCGGCGTCGAGCCGGTTCGCCATGGCATCGTCCCAGCCGTGGCGCGAAGCGAACCCGGAGAGGAACTCGCGGATGGTCGGCAGCGACGCCTGTTCGAAGGGAACCTGGATCTTGCGGCGTCGGGGTGCCGTCAACTCCAGGAACAGGGTCAGCAGAATGGCCACGAGGCCGCCGCCGGTCATGCCGTTGGCGAGCAGGCCTCCCGCGAACTCGGCGAGGTATTCGGGGAAGATCAGCCCGCTCTGCAGACCGACGCCGACCCAGAACGACACGCCGACGATCAGTCCCTTGCGGTAGTCCACGCCGTCCTGGACGATGATCTTCATGCCGACCACGAACAGCATCGCCAGCAGCACCGTGACGTAGGCAGCGGCAACCGGGCCGGGGATCGCGAGGACCACGGCGAGAGCCTTGGGCAGGAACGCGAGGGTGATGAGCACGCCGCCGAGCACCGCGCCGACGGTCCTTGCGCCGACGCCGGTGAGTTCGGTTACCGACACGCTGGTCGAGTAGGTGGTATTCGGCACGGTTCCCCCCAGGCCCGACAACAGGTTGCCCAGGCCGTCCGCCGCGACGGCACCCTGCACGGCACGGAAGTCCACCGCACGGGGCTTGCGCCACGACACCCGCTGAATCGCCACCGCGTCGCCGATGGTCTCGATCGCACCCACCAGGGTGACAAACACGAAGGCCGGCAGAAGTGTCCAGAACGCCGGCCCGAAGCCGAGGTCCAAGCCCGGCCAGCCCTGGGTCGGGACGCCCACCCAGGACGCGTCCGCCACCCGCGCGGTGTCGTACAGCCCGAAGACTCCCGCCACCACGGAGCCGGTGATCACGCCGATCACCGGAGCCCAGAGGCGTAGCGCACCCTTGGCCTTCAGGGCGACCGCGCAGATGGCGAGGATCGTCGCCAGGGCGCTCAAGGGGGCGCCGTGCGCGGGCACGCCCTCGGGCACATCCGTCAGCATGTCGAAGATGATCGGCATCACCGTCACCGCGATCAGCATGATCACCGTGCCCGCCACGGTGGGCGTCAGCACTCGCCGGAAGAGCGACAGCCGCGCCGAAAACGCGAACTGGAACAGGGACGAGATGATGACCAGGGTGGCGAGCATGGCCGGACCGCCTTGAGCGATGGCGGTGACGCAGACAGCGATGAAGGCACCCGAAGTGCCCATGGCGAGCACGTAGCCCGCGCCGATCCGGCCGACGCGAACGGCCTGCACCACGGTGGTCACGCCGCTGACCAGCACCGCGGCGAACACGGCCCAGGTCAGGAAGGTCTCGCCGCCACCGGCCGCGCGGATCACGATTGCAGGAGTCAGCACGATGCCGGCGACGATGAGCACGGCGAGCTGCATGCCGAGTCCAAGGGAGAGTGCGGGCGGCGGCTTGGCGTCGGCGTCGTAGCGGACGGACGTTCGAAGTTCGGTATCAATGGTCATGGGTCGTTCCGGGTTCGATTCTCGGCGGGTTCCCGATGCCGCTTGAAGAACCCGCCGCGCATGATACGCGCATCGACGCGCGTGTCCCGGCGAGCGTTCGATCAGCCACGACGCCGAGCGAGCGAATGACCTACACGAACCCGGGCGAAGGTCGCACGTATTGGGATTGTCGTCCCGGTAGGGTTTCGGGTTCTTCCGTCGATGGCTAGCGAAGATCAACCCTCAAGGTCCAAAGGACGTCATCCTGCGCCGCATGGAACTGCCGCTGGCGCTGCGTTCCATTCCAGACCCGCCGCAGCGGCTCTTCTGCCGGGGTGATGCCGCGGTGCTTGCGAATCCGGCCGTCGCCATCGTCGGCAGTCGCCGCTGCACACGCCAAGGTCGGGACGTGGCGTTCGCCCTGGCGCACGATCTCGCCGCCCAAGGGCTCTCGGTGGTGAGTGGCCTGGCATACGGCATCGACGCTGCGGCGCATCGCGGCGCTCTAGCCGGTTGCGCGTCGTCGGATGCCGCCACCGTGGCCGTCCTCGGCAGTGGACTCGGGGAAATCTATCCACGGGCGAACATCGGCCTTGCGGCGGAGATCGTTGCTTCGGGCGGTGCTCTCGTCACGGAACACGAACATTCTGAAGGGCCGCGACGGCACCACTTCCCGGCCCGCAACCGCATCGTCAGCGGGCTATGCCTTGGGGTGGTGATCGTCGAGGCGTCGGACAAGAGCGGTTCGTTGATCACCGCGCGACTGGCGCTGGAACAGGGCCGCGACGTGATGGCCGTGCCTTCGCTAGTGTCGAGCCCCCTGTCGGCGGGCTGTCATCGGCTGATTCGCCAGGGAGCGGCGCTGGTCGAGCGGGCCGAACATGTGCTGGAGGTGCTCGGCCTGGAGCCGGTCCGGGTGGAACGCCCGGTGGACGAGCAGGAAGATCCTGTCTTTGCCGAAGTGGGGGCAACTCCCACCACCTTGGACGCCATCGTCGCGGCGACCGGCCAGCCGGTGGAACAGGTACTGCAGCGACTGGTCGAACTGGAGCTCGACGGGCTCGTGGCACCGCACGCAGGGGGTTACATCCGCCGTGCCCGATGAGGAACACCAGCCGGCAACCCGTACTGCTTGTTCGAGCTTCCCGAGCGTTTTGGTTTGTGGCGTGGGGAGGCGGCGGGTATATTCGCGCCCTTCCTGAACACCGCCTCCAAGGGCACCGGAGATACGAAAGGAGCGAAGATGGCTTGGGTTGCCGTACTCATGGGTTCCGAATCCGATTGGCCGACGATGCAGTCGTGCACGGAAGTGCTCGATTCGCTAGGCGTTGAGTTCGAGGTTCGTGTGACTTCCGCACACCGGACGCCGGCGGCGACGGCCGAGTACGTGGCGGGTGCGGTCGATCGCGACTGTCGCGTGTTCGTCTGTGCGGCTGGCCTCGCGGCGCATCTCGCCGGGGCGGTGGCAGCGAACACGACCCGGCCCGTGATCGGTGTGCCCATCGACGGGGGTCCGTTCAACGGTGCGGATTCGCTGTTGTCGACAGTGATGATGCCGGGCGGCGTACCGGTTGCCACGGTGGCCGTGGGCAAGGCGGGAGCCAAGAACGCGGGCTACCTGGCAGCGCAGATCCTCGCCGTCGGGGACGATGGTTTGGCGGAGCGGGTCGCCGCGGAACGGGAGGCGAATGCCGCCAAGGTCGGTCAGCAGAACGAATCGGTGCAGCGCTCGCTTTCATAGCGTGGCGTCGGACGAGGCGTCCGCGCTCGACCGGGCGGCGCGGGTTCTGCGTTGCGGTGGAGTGGTTGCGCATGCCAGCGAAGGGGTCTGGGGCCTCGCCTGCGATCCCTTCAACCGTTCTGCCGTGGAGCGCGTGCTGGACGTCAAGGGCCGGGATGCCGCCAAGGGACTGATCGTCGTTGCCGCGGACGCGGAGGTGTTCGCGGATGAGCTGGACGTCCAGCAAGACGACACCGCCGCACGCATCCGCGCCAGTTGGCCCGGAGCGGTGACCTGGGTGGTTCCCACCGCGCGTTTTCCATCGTGGATCACCGGGGGTCGTGGCACGGTGGCGATCCGGGTTCCCGCTCACGACCAGGCACGGGCTCTCGCCGCGAGTTTCGGGGGGCCGATCGTGTCGACGTCGGCGAACCGCAGCGGCGAGACGCCGGCACGGACGGCCGAAGAGGTCGAGCGAACGCTCGCAGACGAGATCGACTACATCCTTCCGGGCGAGACAGGGGCGCGCCGAGGCCCGAGCCGCATCATCGACGCCGCGAGCGGCGAGACGCTGCGATGACCGATCGCTACGCCGTCGTCGGCAATCCGGTGGCCCACAGCCTGTCACCGCGGATCCACGCCGCCTTCGCGGCGAACACGGGGGAGGACATCGAGTACGGCAGGCTCGAAGCCCCGGTCGACGGATTCGTGCGTACGGCCACGACCTTCTTCGCCGAGGGAGGTCGCGGCCTGAACGTCACGCTGCCCTTCAAGCTCGACGCCTGGCGGTGGGTGGACGCCCACGACGCGGCGGCGGCGGCGTCGGGTGCCGTGAACACGATCGTTTTGGATGGCGACAGGCACCGAGGCTGCAACTCCGACGGGATCGGGCTGGTGCGGGATCTGACCGACCGTCTCGGCTGGGAACTCGACGGCGCCAGGACCCTCGTGCTCGGGGCGGGCGGAGCCGTGCAGGGCGTGTTGGGACCGCTGCTCGACGCGGGTTGTGCCGGGTTGACCATTGCCAACAGGACCCGTGAGAAGGCCTCGGCCCTCGCGGCGCGATTTGGCGTCGCCGCGAGCTCGCTGGACGATGTCGGCACGGGTTGGGACGTCGTGATCAATGGCACCTCCGCCGGACTCGCCGGCGTCGGTGGGCTCGTCCCGCAACAGGCCGTGGACGGTAGCCGTTGCTACGACCTGTTCTACGCCTTGGACGCGCCGACGCCGTTCTGCGAGTGGGCGCGTGAGAACGATGCCCGGGCGGTCAGCGATGGACTGGGGATGCTGGTTGAACAGGCTGCCGAAGCTTTTCGTCTGTGGCGAGGAGTACATCCCGACACCGCAGGCGTTGCAGAATCGCTGCGCAACGCGGCGCCGCCGTGACCACTACGGGTGTAAAGACCTTCCGGCCCGGCAAGGCACTGACCCTGCAGGTGGCCGCGGCGCTGGTCACGGTGATCGCGTTGGCTACCTGGCAGGCTACCCGGGCCCTGGAGAAGACGGCGTTGACCGATGCCTACCGTGAACGCCTCCGGGCGGAACCCCTGGACTCGTCCATGTACACGGACGCGACGCCGGATTTCACCCGACTGTCGCTAACCGGGCGTTACGACCCGGGCCGGTCGTTCCTCGTCAGCGAGTTCCCGGCAGCGGCGCGGGGTTTCGACGTCGTCTCGGTGTTCGTCACCCGCGAAGGCTCTTTCCTCGTCAACCGTGGTCGGCAGAGCGGGTCGCCCGCGGATGCCGAGGTCGAGACCCCCGCGGGGCACGTCGCCGTCGTCGGTGTCGCGTGGCCCGCCACGCCGCTTTCGCCCGGCATTCGCCGCGAGACCTGGAGCGCCGACTGGCCGAAGACGGTCCGCGCCGTCGACGCCGACCGCATGGCGGAGGCGACCGGCGCCAGGCCGCGGGAGATCCGGCTGGAAGCGGGTGGTCCGGGCGTGCTGCGTGCGGCCTCCCTCGCGTGGACCTATACGCCCGGCCGGCACTGGAGCTATGCGGTGCAGTGGCTGCTCATCGGCTGTGCCGTCGGGGTCGGCTACGTGGTGATCGGCCGACGCCGTGGCGTGCGGGCGGATTCCGATGGCTGAGCGGCCGGGCCGGGTTCCCGTCCTGATCGGAATCGCCGTGGCGCTCGCCGTCGTGGTCGTCGTGTTGGGTGCCTACACCCGATTGGTGGACGCCGGCCTCGGTTGTCCGGACTGGCCGGGATGCTACGGCATGATCCTGGTTCCGGAGACGGCGGACGAGATTGCCCGCGCCGAGGCCGCGTTCCCGGACACCCCGGTGGAAGCGGCGAAGGCGTGGCCGGAGATGATTCACCGTTATGCCGCCGCGGGTTTGGGTTTGGTGATCCTGGTGCTCCTGGTATTGGCGATCAAGGACGGTCTGCCCTGGCGCCTGCCCGCTGGCATCGCCGCGCTGGTGATCCTCCAGGGCGCGTTCGGGGCATGGACCGTGACGCTGAAACTCTGGCCACAGGTCGTGACTGCGCATCTCCTGGGAGGCTTCGCGACGCTTGCGCTGCTGTGGCTTTGGGGACTCTCGCTCAGACGCCCAAGCTGGCAGGTGGATCCGTCGCTGGCGAGCCTTGCCGTCGCAACCCTGGTCGTCGTCGTGATCCAGGTCGCCTTGGGCGGCTGGCTCACCGCCAACTACGCGGCGTTGGCGTGTCCCGACTTTCCCACGTGCCACGGTGCGTGGATTCCGGACATGGACTTCGCGGCGGGTTTCGATGTCTTCCAGGACGTGGGTCCGAACTATCTCGGCGGCCTGATGTCGAGCGACGCCCGGGTGGCGATCCACTTCGTGCATCGGCTGGGCGCGGTGGCGGTTCTGCTTGTCGCCGGCGCCTTGGCGATCCGCCTTGGCAGAACGCCGTTGGGCTGGAGCCTGGGAGCCGTGCTGGTGGTACAACTGGCGCTCGGCATCGCGAACGTTGTCTTCGCGCTGCCGCTCGCGGTGGCCGTGCTGCACAACGCCGGCGCAGCGCTGTTGCTGTTGGTCGTGATCTCGGTGACCCATTCCGTTCACAGGTCCACCGGCGGACAATAGCGACCCGATGAAACCCGCTGTCGTCGTAGTCCTCGTGCTCGTCGGTCTCGCCGTCGGCGGCGTCGCGATTGCACTCTTTCTGCCCCCGACCTACTCGGACGAGGAACTCGGTGCTTTCGGATACTCGGCTTATCCCGAACCGAGGGAGGTGGAGCCGTTCGAACTCGTCGACGCCGCGGGCGGCGTCTTCGGTCCCGAGCGCCTGCGCGATCGCTGGTCGCTGATGTTCTTCGGCTTCGCCAACTGTCCGGACATCTGCCCGATCACCATGTCCGTGCTCGGCGATGCCGCGAAGACGCTGGCACAACGCGGCGAGACGCCGTTCCAGGGCATCCTCGTCACTGTCGATCCGGAACGCGACACGCCGCCCGAACTGGCAGCGTACGTGCAGACGTTCTCCGAGGAGTTCGTGGGCGTCACCGGAACCGTGGCGGACATCAAGGCGTTCGCGAGGAGCTTTCACGCGGGCTTCTCCAAGGCACCGGCCAAAGATCCGACCCTGGGCTACACGGTGGACCACACCGGGCGCATCGCCGTGGTCGACCCCGAAGGCAGACATGTGGGCAACATTCGCTCACCGTTCGACGCGACGCGGATCGCCACGCTCTACCGGGCACTGGCCGATCGCTGACGAACCGGGGCGACCCTTGTGGTCGGCCGACCCGTTTCACTATGCTGGCGCGCTTGGGGTAGGGGTGACAGGGTGTTGGAAGCAGCCACTTCAATCGCGTACGTGGGGCCGTTTCACTGGTCGTTGCGACGCGGCGACCTTCGGCTCCCGGTTTGAATTCACCCGCCGAACAGGGCGCCCGTGCGGCAGGCGCCCGCCCCGAAAGCGCGCCTGCGGTATCCCGCGAAGACGCCCACGCCGCGTACGACCGGGTGCGCGGACAGTCCATGGCCCTGTGCGAACCCCTCGAGCTCGAGGACTACGGGGTCCAGGTGATCGGCGAGGCGAGCCCGCCGAAGTGGCACCTCGCCCACACGACCTGGTTCTTCGAGACATTCCTGCTGAAGCCTTTCGTCGCGGACTACCGGTCCTTCAATCCTGAGTTCGAGTACCTGTTCAACTCCTACTACGACGGCGTCGGCGAGCAGTTTCCGAGGCCCGAACGGGGAACGCTGTCGAGACCGACGGTGTCGGAGGTGATGGCGTATCGACGGCACGTGGACGAGGCGATGCGCCTCCTGCTCGACTCGGACCAGGCCCAGGTGCGCGACCGGGTCGTGCTGGGCCTCAACCACGAGCAGCAGCACCAGGAATTGCTCGTCACCGATATCAAGGCGAATCTGGGCCTGAATCCCTTGAGACCGGCGTATGTCGGTTCGATGGCCGGCACCGGGGAAGTACCGTCCGTACCGATGGCCTTCACCGAATACAGCGGCGGCATCGCGCAGATCGGCGCCGATGGTGGAGATTTCCGGTTCGACAACGAGAATCCCCGGCACCGCGTTTGGCTCGACGACTTCTCGCTGGCCAATCGCCTCGTGACAAATGCGGAGTACGCGGCGTTTATCGCCGATCGAGGCTACGAGTCGCCCGCCCTTTGGCTGTCCGAAGGCTGGCGCTGGCGGCGTGAACACTCGGTCGGCGCGCCCCTGTACTGGCGCGAGGTCGACGGCACCTGGTTCGAGTACCGGCTCGACGGCGAGCAGCCGCTTGCGCCGCAGCTGCCGGTCACGCACATCAGCCATTTCGAGGCCGATGCTTACGCCCGCTGGGCCGGCGCCAGGCTGCCGACGGAGGCGGAGTGGGAGTCGGTCGCTCGGGAACACCGCGTCGCGGGAAACTTCGCCGATGGTGTGCTGCATCCGCTGCCGGCGACAGACCCGGGCTTGTCGCAGTTGTTTGGCGACTGCTGGGAGTGGACGTCGAGCGCCTACACCGCCTATCCGGGGTTCGAACCGCTCCCCGGGGCGCTCGGGGAATACAACGGCAAGTTCATGTCGGGCCAGATGGTGCTCCGCGGCGGTTCCTGCGCCACGCCGGCCGGCCACGTTCGCGCCTCCTATCGCAACTTCTTCTATCCGCCGGACCGTTGGCAGTTCACGGGCATCCGGCTGGCCAAATCCACCAACCGGAGTTGAACCATCGACACCCACCTCACTAACGGGGAAGCGGTTCCCCACTACGAGTTCTTCGATCTCAAGCCCGCGCTTCCCGACATGAGCGCCGAAGTCCTGCACGGCCTGTCGCTGCCGGTCAAGTCGATTCCCCCCAAGTACTTCTACGATGAGGCGGGTTCGAAGCTCTTCGACATCATCACGGGGCTTCCCGGCTATTACCTGACGCGCACCGAAACAGCCATCCTGCGCGACAACAGCACGGCGATTGCCCGCCGGATGGATGCCCGCGCATGCCTCGTCGAGTACGGCAGCGGCAGCAGCGTCAAGTCGCGCCTGATGCTCGACGCCTGCCGACCGGCGGCCTATGTCCCGGTGGACATCTCACGGGATCACCTCGAACGCTCGGCCAAGGCGATTTTCGACGACTACCCGGCGTTGTCCGTCTATCCCACCTGCGCCGACTACGCGATGCCGTTCGCGCTGCCGCCGCCGGTGGCCGCGTTGCCGCGCCTGGCGTTCTTCCCGGGTTCGAGCATCGGCAACTTCGAACCGGACGACGCCAGCACGTTCCTCCGGGGAGTCGCCGAGGTCGTGGGCGAGGGCGGCTGGCTGGTGCTCGGCGTGGACACGCGGAAGGACCGCGAGGTGCTCGATCGGGCCTATACGGACGCCGGCGGCGTCACGGAGCAGTTCAACCGGAACCTGCTGCTCAACATCAACAAGACCGTCGGCGCGGACTTCGATGCCGAGGGCTTTCGTCACCTGGCCGTCTACAACGAAGAGGCGGGACGCATCGAGATGTACCTGGTCTCGAAGCGCGACCAGCGCGTAACCGTGGCCGGAACGGAGGTCGATTTCGCCGAGGGCGAGGCACTGCACACGGAAAACTCCTACAAGTACGACCCCGAGGAGTTCGTCGCCAGGGCGGAAGACAGCGGATTCGACTGCGTCGACGTGCTGCAGGACGATCGTGGCTACTTCATGGTGCTGCTGCTGCAGGCGCAGATCTCGACCTAAACACGTAGGGGCCGCTGGCGCGCCGAAGTCCGACAGGCCGCTAGAACTCTATAAGCACCCACTCCGGCACGAGCATGTCGGCCTGCTCTAGGTCGCCGAAACCCTGGGTCGGGTCTCTCGGGGCGAGGAAGTACGGCTTGCCGTTCTCGGGCACCACCTTGATCAGGCGCAGCTTGCCGTTCTGCCGATATTCGTAGACGGTGCGTTTCTCGCCGGCGATGAGCGTGACATCCGGTCCCCGCGCTTCGGTGATCGATACGGCGGGAGGAGGCTCGCGGGGCGGCACGGTCGATGCCGGCGCTTCGGTGTCGGCGGCAGGTTCGCTTCCCGCCGCGTCGGTTTCGGGGTCTTCGACGTCGCCGGATTCCGGTGCGTCGGGGGGTTCGTCACCGTCCTCGGCCTTCGCGCCGAGCGAGAGCAGTGCCGCCAGAACAAGCACCAGGGCGACTGAAGGCGATTGATGACGTTGTAGGGGCGGCACGGCGGTTGTGCTAACGTCGATGCGGAGGGAATCTAGCATGGCTGCCGACAAACCGTTACTGCTGGTCGACGGCTCTTCGTACCTGTTCCGGGCGTTCTACGCGCTGCCGGATCTGCGCACCTTGGACGGTTTCCCGACCGGCGCGATCCGCGGCGTCATCGGCATGCTGCGCAAGCTCGCCAACGACTTCGAGGGCAGCCCGGTGGCGGTGGTCTTCGACGTCGGCGGCAAGACCTTCCGCAACGATCTCTATCCCGAATACAAGGCTAACCGGCCGCGCATGGCGGACGATCTTCGGGTGCAGATTCCACCCATCTTCGAGATCGTCGAAGCCATGGGCATGCCGCTGTTGCGCATTCCCGACGTCGAGGCCGACGACGTCATCGGCACGCTGGCGACCGAGGCGACTCGCGTGGGACGTCGGACGATCATCTCCACCGGTGACAAGGACATGGCGCAACTCGTCTCCGAGCACGTGACTCTGGTCAACACGATGGACAACGCGGAGCTTGATCGCGACGGCGTGATCGCCAAGTACGGGGTGCCGCCAGAGCGTATTGTCGACTACCTGGCGCTGATGGGCGACAGCGTCGACAACATCCCCGGCGTGCCCAAGGTTGGACCAAAAACCGCCGCCAAGTGGCTTGATGCATACGGCTCTCTGGACGGAGTAATCACTCACTCCGAGGAAGTCAAGGGGAAGGCCGGCGAGAACCTCCGCGACACCGTCGACCTGCTGCCGCTATCCCGTGAACTGGCCTCCATTCGCTGCGATGTCGAGCTGGGTCTCGGCGTCGCGGATCTCACCACGCGGCCTGCCGACGAGGCCAAGCTCCGCGAGTATTTCCAACGTTACGAGTTCAAGCCGTGGCTCGAAGAGCTTGGCGGCGGCACCGCCGGGGCGCCGGAGCCGGAACCGCTGGAGATCGCCGTCATCCTGGACAGGGACGGTCTCGACGGCCTGATGAAGCGGGCGCGGGACGCCGCAAAGGTGACGCTCTCGGTCGAGACGACCGGTACGCGGTTCATGGACTCCGTGCCGGTAGGCGTGGCACTCGGCGTCGAGGCGGGGGATGCGGCCTACGTTCCCGTCGGCCACGACTATCTCGGAACGCCTGGGCAACTCGCCTGGAGCGAGTTCCTCGAGCACGCGAAGCCGCTCCTGGAGGATGTCGGAGTGGTCAAGACGGGCCAGGACCTCAAGCAGCTGAGCAACCTCTTGGCCCGGTACGACGTCGATCTCGCCGGAATCGGCAACGACACCATGCTCGAGTCCTACGTCCTCGACAGCGTCGGCGCTCGGCGCCACCAGCTGGACGATGTCGCCAAGAAGTACCTGGGTCGTGAAGCACCCAGCCACGAGGCGCTTGCCGGTAAAGGCGCCAAGCAACGACCCTTGAACCAGATCGCGGTGGAGGAAGTCGCGGACTACGCGGCGACGCGGGTGGATTTCGCGACGCGGCTTCACGACACGCTGCGCCCGAAGCTCGAATCCACCGGGCGCTTGGCGGAGGTCTACGACGAGATCGACCGCCCGTTGCTCTCGGTGCTGTCGCGCATGGAACGCCGGGGCGCCCTTGTGGACGCGGGACTGTTGGCGGAGCACAGCCGCGAGCTCGCCACGGGAATGGAGACTCTGGCCGCGCAGGCCTACGAGGCGGCGGGCGCGCCGTTCAACTTAGGTTCACCGAAGCAGCTCCAGGAGATCCTCTACGACAAGCTCGAGCTGCCCGCGCTGCGCAAGACCCAGAAAGGACAGCGCTCGACGGCGGAGCCGGTGCTCCAGGAACTGGCCAGTCGGGGTCACGACCTGCCGCGGATCATCCTCGAACATCGCTCGCTGTCGAAGCTGAAGTCCACCTACACCGATGCGCTACCGGCGGAGATCAATCAACGTACCGGGCGCATCCACACCTCCTACAACCAGGCGGTGGCGGCCACGGGGCGGTTGTCTTCGGCGGATCCGAACCTGCAGAACATCCCCATCCGCACCGCCGAGGGCCGGCGCATCCGGCAGGCTTTCGTCGCTCCCCCGGGACGCAGACTGGTGGCGGCGGACTACTCGCAGATCGAGCTCAGGATCATGGCGCACCTGTCCGGCGACGAGGGACTGCTCAAGGCGTTCGCCGGGGGCGACGACATCCACCGGGCGACGGCGGCCGAGGTCTTCGGCTGCGGCCTCGATGCCGTCTCGGACGACCAGCGGCGTAGCGCCAAGGCGATCAACTTCGGTTTGATCTACGGCATGTCGGCGTTCGGCTTAGGCCAGCAGCTCGGGGTCAGCCGACATGTCGCTGACGAGTACATCGAGCGCTATTTCGACCGTTATCCGGGTGTGCATGCCTACATGGAGAGCATCCGCGCCCAGGCCCACGACGACGGCTTCGTGGAAACCGTGTTCGGACGCCGGCTGTACTTGCCGGAAATCAACGATCGCAACCGAATGCGCCGCCAGGCCGCGGAGCGCACTGCGATCAACGCACCGATGCAGGGTACCGCCGCCGACATCATCAAGCGGGCGATGGTGGGTGTCGACGAGTACTGCTCGGACCCTGGGGTCGACGCCGCGATGATCATGCAGGTCCACGACGAGCTCGTGCTCGAAGTCGCCGAAGGGGACGTGGGCACCGTTGTCGATGAAGTCACCGGTCGGATGCGCGACGCGGCGCGACTTCACGTGGAGCTGGTCGTCGACGTCGGAGTCGGCGACAACTGGGACGAGGCGCACTAAGGGCATCGCGTGGCCGATCCGGAAGGGCACGCTGAGACCGAGTCCGGGGAAGCCGCTGCCCCCGAGCCCGCCCGCAGGCGCGGGCGTCACTGCGACAACTGCGGCGCGAGGCTGCGTGGCCGTTTCTGCAGCACGTGCGGCCAGCGGGATCCCTCCTACGACCGGATCGTTTGCGAAAACTGCGGTGCCGAAAAGCAGGGTCTCTACTGCGCGGTGTGCGGGCAGAACGACCGCAACTACCGGCGAACGGTCTTCCCCGTTGTCGGCGAGTTCCTTGCGGAGACGTTCGAGACGGACTCCCGCCTCTTCCGCACCGCGCGGGTGATGTTCACGCGGCCGGGTCTGCTGTCAACCGAGTTCTCCCGCAACCGTCGCGCGGGCTACCTCTCGCCGTTCCGGCTCTACCTTTTCACGAGCATCGTCTTCTTCTTCGTCCTGTCGGTCAGCGTCGATCTCCCGGACGGACCGTTGCCGCCGCCCGATGCCGCCGCTCGTGACGGCAAGGGACCGCGTGAAGGCCCGTTGCGGGGCCGTCCGGGGTTCCCGGGTCAGGCCGGGGTGGATTCGCCATCGACGGACGATGGTCCCCCACCCAACGTCGCTGAAAAACCGTCCGCCGCCGAAGTCCCGCCAAGCGCGACCGTCGAAATAGAGCTGGGCGGCGGTGAATCAGGCGAATCCGGATTGACTCGGGGTCCGGGGGGTGTCCTCGAGATGACGCCGGAACTCAAGGAGAGGGTTGATTGGTTCAAGGGACTGCTGGACGACTCCCGCCAGCGCAAGCTCGACCAGATCCTGCGACGGCCGTTGCTCGGCGATGCGCTCGCCTCGGGCTTGAGGGCGATCACACCCGGGAACGCCGACGCCGTAGGCGGTGTTAGCCGGTACGTGATCGGCCAACTGATCGACGTGCTGCACCGGCCTTGGGACGCGGTCAAGGTGTGGTTCGAGAATCTGCCGGTGGCGATGTTCTGCCTGCTTCCGATCTACGCCCTGCTCCTGAAGGTCATGTTCCTGGGTAACAGGCGCTACTACTCGGAGCATCTCGTGTTCGCCATGCACATCCACACGGTCGCCTACCTGATGTTCACCGTCATGGTGCTGGTCCCCGACAACGCGATCGGCCCCTGGGTGAATCTCGTCTCGCTGCTGGCTCTCGCCGTCTACTATTTCATGGCCCTGAAGCGGTACTACGACAACGGCGTGTTCGCGACTCTTGTCAAGTCCGGGTTGTTGGGAGCGATCTACTCGGGGCTCCTCGTCGTTACGCTAATCGGTGCCGCTGCAGCGGTGTTGCTGTTGTTCTAAAGCGTAGGGCGACCCGTGGTGGCAGAACCGACATTCCGCAATGACCGGGGAGGGCCCCGACGAGGGCGGCGCTACGCCGCATTCGCGAACTCGGTTGCGAGTTCGAGTGCCTGCAGCTTGCGCGTCTTCCCGGCGCCATACCAGGCGCTGGACAATCGCGTCTCGGGCCCTCGGCCGGCGCGGACTAGGTGCAACCGCATCCCGGCGAAGGAGGGCACCCGGCAGGGAACCATGCGTTTGCGGCATCACCCGCCGCGGGGCGAAGCGCCCTAGGCGGACGAGTAGCCGCCGGGCTGGGGTGCGCTGAACAACAAGCCGCGCAAGGCCGAGATGGCTTCAGGGGCGCCCAGCCCGTTGGCCGCGGAAAACAGCAGCACCGTGCAATTGGGCGGCACGCTTTCGCGGACCGTGCGCAATGTCCTGGCACCCGCGGCTCGCCCCAGTTTGTCAGCCTTGTTCAGCAAGCCCAACAACGGCAGCGACCGCTCGGTGCACCATTCGATCATGTGTCGGTCGAAGGGCTTCAGGGCGTGTCGGGCATCCATCACGAGAACGACACCGACAAGGTTCGAACGTTGGTTGAGGTAGTCGTCGACGGTTCGGCCCCAGGCTTCGCGCCGCGACTTGGCGGCGCGGGCGTAGCCGTAGCCAGGGAGGTCCACCAACCGTCCGCCGCCGTGAACCGTGAAGAAGTTGATGAGCTGGGTGCGGCCGGGAGTCTTGCTGACGCGTGCGAGCTGCCTGCGGCCCGTTAGCCGGTTCAGGGTGCTCGATTTGCCGGCGTTGGAGCGGCCCACCAAGGCGATCTCGGGCACGTTGTCGTCGGGGCACTGCCGTAGGTCTTCCGCGCTCAGTAGGAAGTCGCTAGTGAACGAAACTGGTGGCAAGCCATCTTCGGGCACGGTCGTCGTCCCGTTGCTATCGGGGCAGGCATCGCCCGTGCCGTTACATTGCGCTATCGATTCGCCGACAAGGGCGACCGCAAGGGTCGCTCCTACGAGAACTTTGTTCAACTGCCGAGACGGGCCTCCTCAAGATCGGTAGAGCCGTCGGACTTCGCCGCGCCAACGTCGAAGTCGCACATCCGACATGGTCAATGTCGCTAACGGCTCTGGCTCGTTGTGGTGAATCCTCCGCGAACCGCCGCCGACCAAGAGCGCATTGTGGTACGTTCCGATGATGCAAAGGAGACCCTCGCCAACCGACTCCCCAGGGGACACGGCCACGACTGTACGAGGGTCACTCGCCGCAGTTTATGCCCCTGCGTTGTACCGACCGGTCCCGCCGGTCGAGTGTGACGAAGACGGTTATCCGTTCAGCGACGCCAGGCCGATGGCGGAAGGCGACTTCCACGGCGACGTGCTGGGCTACGCCCGAAGCACGTTGCAGGCTTGGTTCGCCGACCGGAACGCCTACGCCTCCACCGACAAGTTTCTGTTTCTCGAGGAAGGCAATCGCCGTGCGGCGGTTGTCCCGGACATCCTCGTCGCGTTTGGGCCTCCCGGCGGCCCGAGGCAGTCGTACAAGCACTGGGAGGAAGGCAAGGCACCCGACTTCATCCTCGAGGTCTTGTCGGCTGACAACTGGCGCAACGATGTCATTCGGAAACCGGCCCTCTACGCTGATCTCGGTGTGCGCGAGTACTGGACTTTCGATCCACGTGGTGTTCGCACCGACGGCGGACCCCCGCTCGAGGGATGGCGCTTCGGCGCTGGCGGACATCGAGTGGCCATCCCGTCGACTCCCGATGGCGGATACCTCAGCCAGGTTCTGGGCCTTGAGATATGCCGCGATGGCCGCCTACTCCGATTTCGCGACCCGGAATCGGGCGAGGTGCTGCCCGACTATCTTGAGTCCGAGCAGATGCGTCGCCGCGCCGCTGCCGCCCGGCAGGACGCTGAATCCCGGGCGGCTTCCGCCGAGGCACGGGCGGCTTCCGCCGAGGCGCGGGCGGCGTCCGCCGAGGCCCGTCTTGCCAGCGAGGTGGCCGCCCGTAGAGCAGTCGAGAGCCGCGTGGCGGCACTGGAAAGACGTGCGCGCGGTCAGTAATTCGCGGTGCGATATACTTCCGCGCGCTCCGGCACCCGCCGGGGCCGAACGCTTGGCCCGCAGGGCTTTTCGTAGGGCAATCACGGACGAAGGATGATTGTGGGAACGCGAGCAAACGAATCGCGCGGCATCACCGCCGCGTTGTGTTTGGGATTCGTCATGTGTCTTGCCGGTTCGATCGCCCCGGCGGAGGAGTCCGCGGAACCGCGTCAGCCGGACGCGGCGGCCGGTCGCGTACTGGCCGGAACCTGTGCCGCGTGCCACGGCGAGGACGGCAACACGCTGCTGCCGGGACATCCCAACATTGCCGGGCAGAACGCGCGCTACCTGCTCCGGCAGATGCAGTACATGCGCGACGGCGGCCGCGATCCGAAGACCATGGCCGGTCAGCTGGACTCGCTTACCGACGAGAATCTCGAAGACATCGCCGCCTTCTACGCGAGCCAGTCGCCCCGGGTCGGTCAGGCGTCGCCCGAGGGCATCAAACTCGGGGAGGCGATCTACCGCGGCGGGATCGTGGACAAACAGGTTGCGGCCTGCACGGCCTGCCACGCACCCGACGGCAGCGGCAACCCGCTGGCCGGGTTTCCGAGCCTATCGGGTCAGCCCAAGGACTATGTGATCGCGCAGCTCACCGACTACCGCGAGGGTCGGCGGACCACGGACCGGGAAGACTACGTGGGCATGATGCGGCACACGGCCGTCAACATGACCGACAGCGAGATCGAAGCGGTAGCCAACTACCTGTTCGGGCTGCATTGATCCCGCTCTCTGTCTCACGTCTAATGTCGTCCCAACGCACCTGCAGGGTGTGCATACAGTTCAGGCCGCCGCCGCGATAACCCGACCATGAAGATCCGCTTCGCCATCGCGCTCGCCGCTGCAGCGCTAATCAGTTTGTTGTCGGCTTCCGCAGCCGAGACGGACGAACCGCGAACGGTTCCGAGGTTTGTCGAAGGCACGCACTACACCAAGCTCAAGGTGCCCGTGGAGACTCGGGATCCGACAAAGATCGAGGTGGTCGAGGTGTTTTCCTACACGTGTGTGCACTGCTACACCTTGGAGCGGATGCTCGGACCTTGGCTCGCGGTGCTGCCGGATGACGTCGACTTCCACCGTGTTCCGTTTGCCTACGGACAGCTCCAGCCGCTGGCGCAGGCGTTCTACACCGCGGAGGTCATGGACGTCCTGCCACGGGTGCATATGAAGATCTTCGAGAGCTTCCACGAGTACAACATCGACCTGCGGCGCCCGCAGTACATCCGCCGACTGTTCGTCCGCGAAGCGAAAGTCGACGAGGACGAGTTCATGCGCACCTACGAATCCTTCGGCGTGATGACCCGGGTTCGCCAGGCGGATGCGCAGACCCGGATGTACAAAGTCGAGGGGACCCCGAGCATCGTGGTCAACGGTCGTTACCTAGTTGAGGTGACGAGGGCAGGCAGCCTTGCGGGCATGATGCTCGTCGTCAACCAACTCATCGACGCGGAACGCGCCGCGATGGCGGCCGCGCAGACGCCGGCGGAGGGATCGTAGCCCGCCGTCCGCCAGCGGCTCGGCGCACGCGCGCGCTCGTCCTGACTTGCCAGATTTGCCAGATTTGCCAATGTATCTAGGGCTCGATCTAGGGACGTCCTCTGTCAAGGCGGTAGTGACCGACGACGGTGCGGTGGTCGCCGAGGCTAGCGAGCCGTTGACCGTATCCCGACCGGGTCCCCGCATGAGCGAGCAGGCACCCGACGACTGGTGGGGTGCCGTGGAGCGGGTGATGGCGAAGCTGCGCGACCACGGTCCCGCGGTCGATGCCATCGGCCTGTCGGGACAGATGCACGGCGCGGTGCTGCTCGACGCCCGGGAACGAGTGCTCCGAGACGCGATCCTCTGGAACGACGGGCGTTCGGAAGCCGAGTGCGCTGCCTTGGAGGAGCGGGTCGACGTGCCCGCGTTGACCGGCAACCGCGCGATGCCCGGATTCACCGCACCGAAGCTCCTGTGGATTCGTCGCAACGAGCCCGAAGCCTTCGCTCGCACGCGTACGGTGCTGCTGCCGAAGGACTACCTGCGCCTGCGCATGACCGGCGAGTTGGCAACCGACCTGTCCGACGCATCGGGCACGCTTTGGCTCGACGTGGGTGCGCGTGGCTGGTCCGATGGAATGCTCGCCGCAACGGAACTGAACGACGCCAACATGCCGCGCTTGGTGGAGGGGCCGGAGACGACCGGCGTCCTGCGACCCGAACTGGCTGCCGAGTGGGGCATGAGATCCGTGCCGGTGGTCGGTGGCGGCGGCGACCAGGCCGCGGGCGCGGTGGGTGTCGGTGCCGTGGCAGCGGGTGCTAGTTTCATTTCGCTGGGCACATCCGGGGTGTACTTCGTCCCGGACTCGACCTACCGGCCGAACCCGCAAGGCGGTGTGCACGCGTTCTGTCACGCGCTACCGGAGATGTGGCACCAGATGTCGGTGATCCTGTCGGCCGCCAGCGCGTTGACGTGGGTCGCCGGGTTGACCGGTGCCGCTTCCGAGGAAGCGCTGATCGACGAGGTGCAGTCGGCTGGCTCGGACCCCGGTCCGCTCTACTTCCTGCCCTACCTGTCCGGCGAGCGCACACCCCACAACGACGCCAACGCGCTCGGCGCGTTCGTCGGCTTGGACCACGACGTGGACCGTGCGCGGCTCGGATACACCGTGCTGGAGGGTGTTGCCTTTGCTCTCGCCGACGGTCAGCGGGTGCTTCTCGAGGCGGGCGCGGACTTAGGCGAGATCAGCGTGATCGGCGGCGGTTCGCAGAGCCTCTATTGGGGCCGCCTTCTGTCCGCAGCCTTGAGGCGTCCCATGGTGTACCGGGAAGACGCCGCTGTCGGTCCTGCCCTCGGAGCGGCTCGGCTCGCCGAGCTGGGACATGCCGGTGGCGACCCGGTGGACGTCTGTCCCCAGGCGCCGGTAGTGGACACCGTCGAGGCATCGACGGCAGAGATGGATCGGGCGCAGGAGCGCTTCGCCGTGTACCGGGGCCTGTACGAGGATCTCAAGGCGCGGTTCCCGTCGCTGCACGGCACCGCGTAGCAGCCGCCTTCGCGAGTGGCGTTAACAGGCCATAATGGGCAGTCCCTGAGTCAAGGTGGATTGCCGATGAGCTTCTTTCCCGACGTCGACACGATCGTCTACCGGGGACCGGATTCGACGGACCCGTTGACATTCCGCTACTACGACGCGAACCGCCGAGTGCTCGGCAAGACCATGGCCGAACACCTCCGCTTCGCGGTGTGCTATTGGCACTCCTTCGACGCCCCGGGAGACGATGTCTTCGGTGCCGGTACCTGGGACCGGCCGTGGGTCAACGGCGGCGACGACGGGATGGCCGCTGCCAAGGCGAAACTGGCGGCCGCGTTCGAGTTCATGTCGAAGTTGACGGTGCCGTACTTCTGCTTTCACGACCGCGACGTGGCTCCGGAAGGCAACACCTTCGCCGAGTCGGAGAGAAACCTGCTGGCGATGGGTGACGAGATCGCCCACGAGATGGAGCGCACGGGACTCAAGCTCCTCTGGGGCACGGCGAACCTTTTCGGTCACCCGCGCTACGCCGCCGGTGCCGCCACCAACCCGAATCCCGAAGTGTTCGCCCACGCGGCCGCCCAGGTGAAAGCAGCCCTCGACCTGACGCACCGCCTCGGCGGCGAGAACTACGTGTTGTGGGGTGGCCGCGAAGGCTACGACACGCTGCTGAACACGGACCTCAGGCGCGAGTCCGACCAGCTTGGCCGGTTCATGCAGCTCGTCGTCGACTACAAGCACAAGATCGGCTTCACCGGCACGCTGCTCATCGAACCGAAACCCTGCGAGCCCACCAAGCACCAGTACGACTACGACAGCGCGGCGTGCTACAGCTTCCTGCAGAAGTACGGGCTCGCCGACGAGTTCAAGCTCAACATCGAGTGCAACCACGCGACCCTGGCGGGACACACCTTCCAGCACGAGGTCGCCTACGCCATCGCGCACGGCATCTTCGGCAGCGTCGACGCCAACCGGGGCGATCCGCAGAACGGCTGGGACACCGACCAGTACCCGAACAGCGTGGAGGAAGCCACCCTCGTGCTCTACGAGATCCTCCGCGCCGGCGGCTTCGCCACGGGCGGGTTCAACTTCGATGCCAAGATGCGCCGTCAGAGCACGGCCCGCGAGGATCTCTTCTACGGCCACATCGGAGGCATGGACACCCTCGCCCGGGGGCTCGTTAACGCCGCCGCGTTGCTGGAGTCGCAGGAGCTGTCCGATCGCATCGCCGAACGCTATGCGGGCTGGGACGGAGACTTGGGCCAGCGGATCCTCGGCGGCGAAGCGGACTTCGGCACCCTCGCCGCCTACGTCGACACGACGAATCCCGACCTGTCGCCCCGCAGCGGACGCCAAGAGTTGCTCGAGAACGTCGTCGCCCGTTTCGTCCGGTAGCGGAGACCGCCGTGCGTCCAACCGGCACACGGTTCGGGGACCAGCCATCCATCGGTCGGCGAGTGCTGCGACTCGTCTTCAACGACACGCTGGTAACCGGCCTCGCAATCTTCGTGGTCTGCGCCGTCCTTTCGGTCGTCATCACCGTAATCACATGGGTGTCCCATCGCAGGCGGTTCGAGATCGACATCGGCTACTTCGACTACATAGGGCTGATCCTGTAGGGGCGACCGCGCGCCGGCGCGCGTTGTGGTCGCCCGCGTTCGTATAGCGCACGGCGGCATGGTCGGGCCGACGCACAACCAAATAGAATCCGCGAAACGCACGATGGGGGAACACCCATGAAAAGATTTGCTGGACGGGTGGCCATTGCCGCGCTGGCAGTGTTGGCGGCACAAGGGGCGCCCTGCGAGGAACAACAGGCGGCGCTCACGGCCGAGACCATCGACGCCTGGGCGACGGATCTCTCCAACGCCGGCCGCTGGGGCGAAGACGACGAGTTGGGCACGCTGAACCTGATCACGCCTGCGGTACGAGTGGCGGCGGCGAAGCTGGTCACGGACGGTGTCTCGGTGTCCATGGCCCATCCGCTGCTGACGGACCGGTCCGCCGACAACTGGATGCCCTTCGAACACCGGATGCAGGCGACGCCCGAAAGGGCTGGCGGTTGGGCGACGGACACCTGGAGCCTGATGTTCCACGGCTTTGCCCACTCGCACATCGACGCGCTCTGCCACCTGGCGCACAAGGGCAAGTACTACAACGGTTTCCCGATGTCGGAAACCACCGACGAGGGCTGTAAGAAACTGGGCGTGACGAACATAGGCGACGGCATCTTCACCCGCGGCGTGCTGATGGACATCCCGCGCCTCAAGGGCAAGGCGTGGCTGGATCCGGGCGAGGCGGTGATGGTGGCCGATCTCGAGGCCTGGGAGAAGCAGGCCGGCATCAAGGTGGGTTCAGGTGACGCCATCCTGTTGCACACCGGGCGTTGGCTGCGCCGCGCCGAGGAGGGCCCCACCCAGGGCGCCTACGCCGGGTTCCACGCCTCCACCGTGCCCTGGTTGAAAGCGCGGGACGTCGCGGTCGTCGGCACCGACGGCGGCCTGGACGTCTATCCGTCGGGTATCCCGGAGTCGGGCGCTCCCGTACACACGCTCGTGTTGACCGCGCTCGGCATGCCGATCCTCGACGTCATGGACCTTACCGAGGTCTCAGCCGCCGCGGCGGAACGCAAGCGCTGGACCTTCCTGTTGACCGCAGCGCCCCTGCGCGTACCCAACGGCACGGGTTCGGCGATCAACGCGATCGCGACGTTTTAGTCTCGCTATGGTTAGAAGTGGGCGCGGTAGTTGACGGTTCGTAGTGTCACGTGGCTAGCAACGTATCCGGGTAGTGTGAAGAGCTTCGGTCGCTTGCGAAACTCGAAGACCCGGTAGAGCTGATACGAGCCACTGTGAGCCTTGGAGAACTGGAGCTCGCCGGCGCTTATGTAGAACGGTGTTCGCTTGCCGTAGCGCGTCGTCTTCACCTCGACGAACCGGTCTCGACCGTTGTCCTCGTACGAGTGGATGTCATAGCCGACGTGATCGCCTTGCGTCTTCGAGACCTGTTCGACTTGGTCTGCCAGGTGGTTCTTGCCCGCGCGCTCCAGCCGGGTTCGCTCGTAGGTCATGATCAGGGCTTCGCCCGCGTCCCCGAGTGACTGGTTCATGGCCTCTTGCTGTACGTAGTTCACACTCCTGCGAGCTGCGGAGACAACGTACTCGGGACGTGCCTCGCGGGCGACCAAGTCGGTATTGGGAGGGTCAACTCGAATGCCGAGCACGTCGTCGACTTCTAGCGTTGGTTGCTGGGCGGCGACGTCGCGCGCCAGGAAATCCAACACCGGCGGAATTCTTTCTTGGACGACATCCCGTAGCAGGGATTGGACGTTCCCTCGGGGCTTGTACCCGTCTATGTACTCAAATCCCAACGCGTTCAGGATCGCGCTGATGTTTGCGTGTTTGTACTCGACCGCTTGGCGGCTTCTGTCATCGAGGCGTTCGCGCAGTTTGCGGTTGCGCTCACTCTTGTTGAAGGTCTCCCCCGCGAGCTGAAGACGGAGCATGTCCAGGTATTCTTGGACCGCAGCCTCGACCTCCCCTCTGCTCCAGTTTCGCGCCATGGAGCCAATCGTACACAAACGGACGACCCGCAACGGTTCTGACGCCGAAACTAGCGCGTAGGGGCGGGGCTTGTCCCCGCCCGTGTCGGATCCGTGGCGCTGAAGGTCGGCGTGGCTGGGCCGGAGGCGAACCCCGGGGCACAGCGAAGCGAAGCGC